>JANOKS010000118.1:0-40559 GCA_031419455.1 Alphaproteobacteria bacterium | reverse complement strand
AGACGCGCCATCGCACGCTCACGCAGATCCATCGACAAGGGTCCAGCCATGATGCCCGGCCTCCTTGCCGGCAAACATCATGAATCAGCGTTCGCAACCTTTGGGAATCCAGATTCTGCCTAAAGCGATCCCGCTCTAGGCTCAACGCTGGGTTGGGCAGCGCTAAATCATATAAAGCTTTCCTTATATGCCTCCCCGGGCTATGGCGGGCGGGTTTCCTGATGAGGAGTTTCGCGTGGCGCGTTCCGAATACCTTTTCACCAGCGAATCCGTGTCCGAAGGGCACCCGGACAAGGTCTGCGACCGCATCTCCGACGAGGTGGTGGACCTCTACTACCGCACCACGATCGAGCAGGGCCTCGACGTCTGGTCGCTGCGTTGCGCGGCCGAAACGCTCGCCACCACCAATAAGGTCGTCATCGCCGGCGAGTTCCGCGGCACCGACGCCGTGACCAAGGAGTTGATCGCCCACCACACGCGGCTGGCGATCAAGGACATCGGCTACGACCAGGCAGGTTTCAGCTGGCGCGACGCCAATATCGAAGTCCTGCTGCACGGCCAGTCCGAGCACATCGCCCAGGGCGTGGACGCGTCGGGCAACAAGGAAGAGGGTGCCGGCGACCAGGGCATCATGTTCGGCTACGCCACGAACGAGACGCCCGAACTGATGCCGGCCCCGATCCAGTACTCCCACCGCATCCTGAAGCTGCTCGCCGACGCCCGCCACTCAGGCAAGGAAAAGACGCTGGCGCCCGACGCGAAATCACAGGTCACCGTCCGCTACGAGAACGGCAAGCCGAAGGAAGCCGTCTCCATCGTGCTCTCGACCCAGCACACGGACGAAAAGCAGACCTCCGAAGACATCCGCAGAATCGTTGAGCCCTATATCCGCAAGGCGCTCGGCGACACGCTGCCGATCGCCAAAAACTGCGTCTGGCACATCAACCCTACGGGCAAGTTCGTCATCGGCGGACCCGATGGCGACTGCGGCCTCACCGGCCGCAAGATCATCGTCGACACTTACGGCGGCGCAGCCCCCCACGGCGGCGGCGCCTTCTCGGGGAAAGACCCGACCAAGGTCGATCGTTCGGCCGCCTACGCCGCGCGATACCTCGCCAAGAACGTCGTCGCCGCTGGCCTCGCCGACCGCTGCGTGATCCAGCTCTCCTACGCCATCGGCGTGCCTGAGCCGCTGTCGATCTACGCTAACTGCGACGGCACGGAAAAATGCGATCTCGCCAGGCTCGAAAAGCGTCTCGGCGACGTGATGGACCTGCGCCCGCGCGGCATCCGCACACACCTCGATCTCAATAAGCCGATCTACGCCCGGACCGCCGCCTACGGCCACTTCGGCCGCGAACCCGACGCCGACGGCGGCTTCTCGTGGGAGAAGACGGATCTGGTGAGCAAGCTCAAGGATCTGGCGTAACGCCAATCTGTAAGCCCGGGCTCGTCCTTCGACGGACGCTCCCTCCGGTCGCTGCTCAGGATGAGCCCTACGCCACCGTGCGCCGTGTAGCGCTCATGCTGAGCAGGCCGCGAAGCGGCCGTCCGTCGAAGCACGAGCGCGGGCTCACCGCTGCCATCCCTGTCACATCCCCGGCGACGCCCACCATCCAAGCATCTATCTTCCCCCCATGATCGAAGGCTTCCGCTTCCTGCCCGAATACTTCAGCACGGCCGCCCAGAAGGCGCTGCTGGCCGAGGTGCTGCACCTGCTCGACGAGTGTCCGCTCTATCGCGGCTCCATGCCGCGCACGGGCAAGCCGCTGTCGGTGCGCAACTCCAATCTCGGACCGCTGGGGTGGGTGAGCGACATCAGCGGCTATCGCTACCAGCCAGCGCACCCCGTCACTGGAAAACCATGGGCGCCGATCCCGCAAGCGCTGCTCGATCTCTGGGACCACGTCTCGAATTATCCCGCCCCACCGCAGGCCTGCCTCGTCAACTGGTATGAAGCGGACTCGCGCCTGGGTCTCCACATCGATGCGGACGAAAGCGCGAAGGATGCGCCGGTGGTGTCCGTGTCCCTCGGCTCGCGCGCTCTGTTCCGGCTTGGAGGCCTTGCGCGCAACAGTCCCACATCGTCGATGCGCCTCGCGTCAGGCGATGTCGTCGTGCTGGGGGCCAAGTCACGGCTGGCCTATCACGGCGTCGATCGCATCTACCCCGACAGTTCCACTCTGGTGCCCGGGGGAGGGCGCATCAACCTGACCCTGAGACGCGTAACCGCGCCGTGAGGTCATGGCGCGGCTACGTTGGAACGAAACTGAAATGAGCGGGATCAGACGGTCTGCGGGCCATCCACGCGCCAGTGCAGGTTCAGCACCGGCAGCTGCGTGGCGTTGGACTTCTCGTCCAGCGTCCGGCCGATCGGATGCTTGCCGATCTTGCGGCGCATCTCATCGATCGGGGTTTCGGATTGCATACGATAGACGCGGTTCTGCGGGTCGCGCTCGTCGATGATCAGCACATCCGCATCGCCGCGGAAATAAGCGCCGCGCGCCTGGCCGTCATGGTCAATGTGGAACACCACGACCGCTTTCTTCTTCCGGCCGGATTCGAAAGGCCACATCTGCTAAGCCCCGCTTCTGAAAAGTATCCGAAAGACGGCCCAGCGCCGTCTGACTCAAGCAACGAACGACCTCCACACCTGTTCCCGCTCCGAAAGCAAACCGTTGCCGGCGTGGCCGCGGCGCACGCCTTGGCGGGGTTAAGCAGCAGTTAACGGCGCCATGGCAGGCTATCGGAATGGTCCTGCCGCTTTCCACGATCAGCATGCTGTTCGGCTCGACGCAGTCGTCGGGCGGGATCGACCTGTCGTTCATCACGCGAGGCGCATCGGGCGCCGCCTCCGCAGATGTTGGTTCCATCAAGGTGGCGCTGGCCAATGCAGACAAGGACGAAGCAAAGCAACTCGCCCAGGTGGCGAAGGACCCCCAGGTCGTGAAAGACCTCGCGCGCTACGAAAAGGTCCTCAGGAACGCCACGACCATCGACGACGTTCTGAACGACCCCATCGCCCGCAAGGTGCTGATGACCGCCAGTGGGCTGAAGGGAGATGTCGATAATATCGGCCTCCTCAAGAAGGCAATGCTGTCGGATCCCACCGATGCGAAATCCGTGGCGGTCCGCATGTCGCAGATCAACGGCGCATGGCTGCAATTCGCCAAGGAATACGACCTCGCCGAATACGGTCTCGACCGCCTCTACCCGCAGATGGACGGCGTCGAAGGCCGCTGGCGCATCAATCTCGACCGCGAGGGCGAGACCATCGAGGCAATGCTCGAAATCAAGCAGACCCGCGGCGTCTGGCAGGCCGAAGTCGACGGCGTCGCCATCCCGATCACGGTCGACGGGGAAGACGTCACGCTCGATCTCCTGTGGCGCGACGCCGAGGACGAGCTGCACACCACCCGGCTCACCGGCACGCTGGACAAGAATGGCCTGTCGGGGGCGCAGGCCGACGATGGGCAGGAGATCGACGCGGCCTGGAATGCCACGCCGTATTTCAAGGACGCGCTGAAGGCCGTCAGCGACAACTACATCGCCGAAAAACGCCTCGACATGCTGGACGCCCAGCTCCCCGGCCTCGGCTCGGCCGTGCTGTTCAAGCAGGTCGCCAAGACCTTCGAGAACGCCACCGACGTGCTGGGCTCGCCGCTCGGGCGCGAAGTGATC
The DNA here is from genome assembly GCA_031419455.1 of Alphaproteobacteria bacterium. Lineage (GTDB taxonomy): Bacteria > Pseudomonadota > Alphaproteobacteria > Caulobacterales > Hyphomonadaceae > UBA7672. Next base: position 36,878 of record JANOKS010000118.1, on the reverse strand, counting down.
ACGGTCGCCTTCAACATCCCCAAGCAGATCGCGGTGCAGTCTCTGGTGGCGCAGGAAAAAGCCATCAACCAGCGCATGAACCCGGCCAAGCTGGCGGATGAGGCCTACGCCGACATCGTCGCCCAGCGCTACCTTATCATGCTCAACGGCGGGCTCGGCGGCATCACGGCCTGAGCCGTTCCAAAACAGAACCTACACCGCTGCGGGCTTGCGAACTGGCATGTACTTCTTGCCCCAGTCCTTCAACCCGACCAGCGCGGGCGCGAAATCCCGTCCCTTGTCGGAGAGCCGATACTCATAGCGAAGCGGGCGCTGCGAGTAGGAGTTCCTTTCCAGAACCCCCTGATCGACCAGCCGTTTCAACCGGTCCGACAGCACGTGCCGGGTCACGCCCAGGCTCGTCTGGAACTCCTCAAACCTTGATTTTCCAAGGAAGCAGTCTCGCACGATCAGAAACGTCCAGCGATCGCCGATGACTGACAGCGCGCGCGCCACCGGGCACCAGTCCGTCGCCAGCTCATTCCACCGGCTGGCGGGGGCCACCGCTTTAGCTGACCTATCTCGTTCCATTTCAGAACCCTGCACCGATTGCACTCAGAATGGAAGAGTGTAAGTTCCTTTTCTGAACGGAGGATTGCCGATGTCTGAATCCGCAAAACCAAAGCGCTCAGCCCTGATCATTGGCGCAGGCGACGCCACCGGCGGCGCCATCGCCCGCCGCTTCGCCCGCGAAGGCTACGCCACCGTCGTCACCCGCCGTGAGCTGCCCAACCTTGAACCGCTGCTGGAAAAAATCCGCGGCGATGGCGGCGAAGCGCACGGCTTCGGCGCCGACGCCCGCGATGAAGACCAGACCGTCGCGCTCTTCCAGAAAATAGAAATGGAGATCGCCCCCCTCGACGTGGTCGTCTTCAACATCGGCGCGAACGTCAACTTCCCGATCCGCGAGACCACCGCCCGTGTCTATCGCAAGGTCTGGGAGATGGCCGCCCTCGCCGGCTTCCTCGCCGGGCGCGAAGCCGCCAAAGCCATGGTCCCGCGCGGCCGCGGCACCATCATCTTCACCGGCGCCACCGCCTCGATCCGCGGCGCATCAGGTTTCTCGGCGTTCTCGGGCGCCAAGTTCGCCCTCCGCTCGCTCGCGCAAGCGATGGCGCGCGAACTCGGCCCCCAGGGCATCCACGTCGCCCACACCATCATCGACGGCGCGATCGACACGGAATGGATCGCGAAGAATTTCCCGCAACGCCACGCGCTGAAAGAGCAGGACGGCATCCTCAATCCCGAACACATCGCCGACGCTTACCTTATGCTCCACGCCCAGCCGCGCGACGCGTGGACCCACGAACTCGATTTGCGTCCGTGGATGGAGAAAATGGCGTGAATGTCCTCCACCGGCGAAGCCGGGGGAGGTGTCGGCGTAGCCGACGGAGGGGGCCGCCGCCGAAGGCGGCGGATGTTGCAACGAGGGACACATGACCAAGACCGTCGAATTCTTCTACGACTTCACCAGCCCAACGGCCTATCTCGCCTGGCGCCGCCTGCCGGAGATTCTCGCGCGCACCGGCGCCAGCGTGAAATACCGCCCAATGTTCCTCGGCGGCGTGATGCAGACCACGGGCAACCGCCCGCCCGGCACGCTTCCGCAGAAGGGCAAATGGATGGCTGCCGACCTCCAGCGCTGGGCGAAGAAGTTCAACACGCCCTACCAGCCCAACCCGCACTTCCCGATGATGACGCTGATGGTCCAGCGCGCCGCCCAGGAATGGGTCGATCGTCCCGACTTCGAGAGATATCTCGCAGCCATCTTCACCGCCGCCTGGCAGGACCAGAAGAACATCGCGGACAAGGCCGTGCTCGCCGAAATCCTCACCACCGCCGGCCTCTCGGCAGAAGACTTCTTTGCCGCCGCCGAAAACCCCGCCAACAAGGAAAAACTGAAAGCCGTCACCGACGAAGCCGTCGCCCGCGGCGTCTTCGGCGCGCCAACCTTCTTCGTGCAGACACCGGAAGGCGAAGAAATGCACTTCGGCCAGGACAGGCTGGATTTCGTGGAGGACGCGCTGAAGCGTTCGTAGGGTGGATTGACCCCGGCGAAAGCCGGGGGAAATCCACCTTCCGCTGTGCTGGCGCGGCGGTGGATTTCGGCTTCGTCTCTATCCACCCTACACTTTCAACCCCGCCTTGAGCGCCAGCGCGCGCAAATCCGCCGCCGGCCGCGGCCCGATATGCGAGATTACCTCGCCAGCGCACAAATTCCCCAGCACCGCAGATTCCTGCAGCGAAAGCCCGTGCGTGATTCCGTAGAGCACGCCCGCCGCATACTGGTCGCCCGCGCCCGTCGCATCCACCACCTGCGCCGGCGCGACAGGCGCAGCCCACGTGTCCGCTCCGGACACGATCACCGATCCCTTGGACGAGCGTGTGATCGCCGCGATCTGGCTGTCCTTGCGGATCTGCGCCACAGCCGCATCGAAATCGTCGGTCTCGTAAATCGCCAGCAGCTCCGCCTCATTCGCGAACACCAGGTCGCAGTGCGAGCGGATCAGGTGCACGAAGCTCTCCCGGTGCCGGTCGACGCAGAACACGTCCGACATGGTGATCGCCACCTTCCGGCCCGCCGCCTTCGCAACCTCGGACGCGTGCACGAATGCTGTCTTCGCCGCCGGCTTGTCGAACAGATAGCCCTCCAGATAGAGCCATTCGCCCGCCGCCACGGCGTCCATGTCCACATCGTTCGCCGCAAACTCGGTCGACGCGCCAAGATAAGTGTTCATCGACCGCTCGCCATCCGGCGTCACCGCGATCATCGAGCGCGCCGTCGATGCGCCGCCAACAAGCGGCGTCCCGAAGAAGTCCGCCCCGATCTTCCCCATGTCCGCCACATAGTCCCGCCCGATCTTGTCATCGCCGACCTTGCCCATGAAGGCCGCCCGCGCGCCAAGGCTGCGCAGCCCTGCAATCGTATTCCCCGCCGAGCCTCCGCTGGTCTCCACCCGGCTCGCGGGCAGGGCGTTGTAGAGATGGTCGCACCGCTCCGGCGTGATCAGGTTGGTCCGCGCCTTGGGAATGTCGTGCCGCACGAGAAAGTCGTCATCTACCTGCGCGATCACGTCCATGATGGCGTTGCCCAGGGCGACGACGTCATACTTCACCGGCATGAGAATTCTTCCCCGCGCCGCGGCAAAATCCACGATGGAAAGCCGGGCCGAGCGGACTTAAAGACCGTGCAGAAGCCTCACGCAAGTGAGACCACGGGAAGCACGCCTGCATGACTGAAATCGCCCTGCTGACGGCCGCAAACCTTGTGTCCGACGCGCCGGATCGCCGCGCCGACGCGCATCTCTTCGATATCCAGCTCGACATCCTCCGCCACGGCTTCGCCCCGCACGGCCTGACCCTCACACCCGTCCGCTGGATCGACGCCCAAGACTGGGCGCGCTTCGGCGCCGTGCTGGTCAACAGCGCCTGGGATTACCAGGACCGTCACGAGGACTTTCTCGCCACGCTCGATCGCATCTCAGCTCTCGGCGTCCCCGTCTTCAACGACCCCGCCACGGTCCGCTGGAACATCCGCAAGACTTATCTGCGCGAGTTCGAGGCCCGCGGCGTCCCCGTCATCCCCACGCTCTGGCCGGAAGCCCCCACCAGCGACGACATCGCCGACGCCATGCGCGCCTTCGGAGACGACGTGGTCATCAAGCGCCAGGTCGGCGGCGGCGCCCGCGCCCAGGTCCGCTACACGCGCGCGAACCTTCCGGCGCCGGGGCCCATCATGGACCGCCCCGGCATGATCCAGCCCTTCATCGCCTCCATCGCCACCGAGGGTGAATACTCCTTCCTGTTCATCGACGGCGACTTCAGCCACGCTCTCGTCAAGCGCGCCAAGCCCGGCGACTACCGGATTCAAGAGGCTTACGGCGGCTCCTCGCAAGCCATCGACCCTGCGCCGGTGGACCTCGCCTCCGCGCAGGCCGTCCTCGCCGCCCTCGACGCGCCGCCGCTCTACGCCCGCGTCGACATGGTCCGCGGGCAGGGCGGCGAACTCCTCCTGATGGAGCTCGAAGTCATCGAGCCCTTCCTGTTTCCGAAGGACGGACCTCGGATCGGCCCCATGCTCGGCGCCGCGCTCGCAAAACGGCTGCGCTGACGGTCCGGAATCGGCGCCGAGTTTGGGGGAAACGCGTTGTCACGATTTGGGGGAAACTCAAAAAGCTTCTCCTGTGATTTCAGTGACTTCCTCCAAAAATTTGGGGGAAACAGAGGCACAGGATCAGCGGGGGAAAATGCTGACTTATAATGGCCCGCATGACACGAGCACGAAACCGCACACAAGGATTAGGCAACCCGCCGCTCATCCAGCTTTGGCTGGAGGCGGTGCTGTGCGCATTCGTGAGCCTCGTGCAAGGCGCCAGAACAACGCTCGGGATGATCTTCAAATGCAACCACCGTGATTGGCACACGGCGGATGCGCACGAAGACCTGCCCCAGGCGACGTCCGGCATTCAACTTCAGGACAACAACCCCACCCACGGAGTCATTCTCGGGCTCGTCCCGAGAATCTCTGTTGGCACACCGCGGGGACTCAGCATCGATCCCCGCGAAGCCATCAACCAGGATTCTCGGGTCAAGCCCGAGAATAACTCCGTTGATGTTGCTCCATCCCGATTCACCCCTGTCATTCCGGGCGAAGGCGCGACCTGTCTCCCGAAGCCCGAAGGGCGCAGGGAGAAGCGCCGCAGACCCGGAACCCAGGGGCGACAAGCTCAGGCGTCGACGCGTGCGGCTCCTGGGTTCCGGCTCGCGCTCACGCGCGTCCGGAATGACACCGTTCATGTGTCAACGCATCCAGCCTGACCCAAGTCAGGCAACCCACCCCACCCAACCCCGGCCGCCGCCGCAGGGATCGCGCCCGAGCGCCTCAATCGAACGTCAGTTCGTCATCGCCCAATGGCGCGAACACCGCCTCCAGCTCGCGCTCGCTCACGCCATTCAAACTGGCCGGATCCCATTTCGGCGCGTTGTCCTTGTCCACGATCACCGCGCGCACGCCTTCCTGGAAATCGTGCGAATGCACCTGCCGGCATCCGATGCGATATTCCATCCGCATGTTCTCTTCAAACGTCTGCATCTGCAGCCCAAGCGACAATTGTCGGTGCGCGATCTTCAGCGTCCGCGGGCTCTTGGTCTTCAGCGTGGCCAGCTGCTTCGCCGACCATTCATCGGGCTCCGCCGCAAGCGCGGCGAAAATCTCCTCCACGCTGGGTTTCCAGAATGTCCGCTGCATCGTGTCAAGGTGCTTCTCGAACGCCGCCGATTCATCCCAGTCCATCGCCTCGAGCAGCGCCAGCTCCCCCTCACAAACCGACGCCTTCACCGCCTCGACCACATTCGACTCGCAGAAATTCGTCGCGATCCCGGCCGAGCAGACCTCCCCGCCTTTCAGCCGCTCCCCCGTCAGCGCAAGCCACATCCCCAGCGGCGGCCCGAGCCTTGGCAGAAACCATCCCCCACCCACATCCGGAAAAAGTCCAATCCCGGTCTCCGGCATCGCGAACAGCGTTCGCTCGGTCGCGACCCGGTGCGATCCATGAACGCTGATCCCGACGCCGCCGCCCATCGTCACGCCATCCATGAAGGCGACATAGGGCTTCGGGTAGTTCTTGATCCGTGTGTTCAGCCGGTACTCCGCCCGGAAAAACGCCTGCGCCGCCGATCCATCCGCAGCCCCGCTTTCCGCCAGCATGCGAATGTCGCCGCCGGCGCAGAACCCGCGCGTGCCATGCGCATGATCAACGACAACAAGCTCGATCTCGGGATCATCCGCCCACGCCTTCAGGGCCGAATCCATCGCGAGGCACATCTCCTCGTTCAGCGCATGCAAGGCCTGCGGCCGGTTCAGCGAGATCCGGCCCGCAACGCCCTGACGATGAATGATGATCTCGGCCATGAAATTTCCGCGCGACTCGTAGGGTGCATTGAGCAACGCGAAATGCACCATCTCGCCACGCCCAGCAAACGGTGCATTTCGCTCCGCTCAATGCACCCTACCATTCCGGGCGCGAATCCCAACCGTCATGGAATCACTTCAGCTTCCGCCTTGTGTAGCGTCTCGACAGCACCCAGCTTCAAGGAGGCGGCCGCCATGCGCTGGCACACCGTTCGCTTCGACGCGCGCGCCAACCGCGTCGAGATCTACCGTCACGCCGACGACTACTGCGACGGCGATCCGCTCATCCTGATCGACGCCAGCGTCGAGCGCTTCGGACAGTCGCCCGACGGCGCAGAAGCCCTCGCCGCCTGGGTCGGCCGCATCGTCCTCGCCGACAACCCGGCCGCCAGCAAGGCGCTGGGTATCGGGTGAGTGAGCGGTGTAAACGAGCTAAGGTTGGCGCGGCACACGACGTCGGTCAACAAAGGCTGCGGAAACGACACTTGCCAAAACACCCACCAAGCCCAAGAAGCCCGAGAACGCCATCATGGGCTGCAGGTTACCTTCGTGCCGATCCCACACATGCAGTGTCTGGACAATGACTTCTGCAAAATAGGAGAGGTATAGTCTTCCGAAGAGATAAGCGGCCACGCCAGCGACGAGTGTCCGAAAAACGAGCCGCATTGGTGGTCCGACCCTTAGCGCAACAATCACGGTGAAGGCTTGCAGCATTGGCAGGGCGTACAGCAAAACATCTTGAGCATGTACGCTCAGCGCATTTGCCACCGTCTGAAGCAGACAGTAGCCGATAAGACTGACGACCCAGATGCCGACACTCGCGAGGTAAGACGACCTCAACCCGGACCCCATCACTGCCTCAGCATATCCCGCGAGATGATCACCCGCATCACTTCGTTCGTGCCTTCCAGAATCTGGTGCACCCGCAGATCCCGCACAATCCGCTCGACGCCGTAGTCGGACAGATACCCATAGCCGCCATGCAGCTGCAGCGCGTCATTGGCGACCTTGAACCCGGTGTCGGTGACGAAGCGCTTGGCCATCGCGCACCAGCGGGTTGCCTGCGGAGTCTTCGCGTCCAGTTCCTGCGCAGCGTTGTAAAGCATCACGCGCGCGGCCTGCGTTTCGGTTTCCATGTCGGCCAGCTTGAACTGCGTCGCCTGGAAATCCGCGATCGCCTGGCCGAACTGTTTGCGCTCCTTCGTGTAGGCGAGCGCCTTGTCCAGCGCCTCCTGCATCCCACCTAGAGAGCACGCAGCGATGTTCAGGCGTCCGCCGTCCAGCCCCGCCATCGCGAACCGGAAGCCATCGCCCTCAGCGCCGACGCGGCGGCTCGCTGGAATGCGAACATCCTCGAAGATCACCTGCCGGGTTGGCTGCGAGTTCCAGCCCATCTTCTTCTCGTTGGCGCCGAACGACACGCCCTTGTCGCCCTTGCGCACGATGAAGGTCGAAATGCCCTTCGGCCCGTCCTGTCCGGTTCGCGCCATCACGACATAAACATCGCTGACCCCGGCCCCCGAAATGAACTGCTTGGCGCCGTTGAGAATGTAGTCCCCGCCATCCTTCGCGGCCTTCGTCTTGAGCCCTGCCGCGTCGGAGCCGGCGCCCGGCTCGGTCAGGCAGTAGGATGACAGCAGCTCCATCGTGGTCAGCTGCGGCAGCCACTCCTTCCGCATCTCCTCTGAGGCGAATCTGTCGATCATCCACGAGCACATGTTGTGAATGGAAATGTAGGCGGCCGTGGAAATGCACCCCTGGCTCAGCTGCTCGAAGACCAGAACGGCGTCGAAACGACTGAGGGCCGATCCGCCAACGTCCTCGTTCACATAGAGCCCGGCAAAGCCCAGCCCGGCCGCCTCGCGGATCACGTCCACGGGGAAGTGCTTCTTTTCGTCCCACTCCCCGGCGAAAGGGCGCAATTTTTTCGCAGCGAAATCCGCCGCCGTCTGTCTGATCAAAATCTGTTCAGAGGTCAGCGCTGTCATACGGTCTGTTCCGACTCCAATTCCGGCGCTATCTATAGGACTTGTTCCGCGCGTACAAAAACTTCAGAAACGACCTCCCGCGACAGGCCAGTCCTTCCCATGGCGACTCTTATCAATGATACTGCGCCCGCCTATCGCGTGCGTCCGGCGCGTGGCAACGAAATCGGCGAGCTGCAGAACATAGACCTTGCTTCTGCAACGCTTTTCCGGGGCACCGGCCTGATCGATTTCGGCCCCCTGGGCGAGCCGACCGAACCGATTCCCGAGGACCGGCTGCGCCGCGGCTTTGGCGAGGGGCTGATCTGGGTGGTGGTCGATGACCGGGAAGAGCTTGTGGGTTTCGCCCTGTGCTCGGACCGGAGAGACGATCTCTACCTCGAACAGATATCGGTCCTGCCCCGTCACGCCCGCCGGGGCCTCGGCACCCGTCTGGTCCGCCGCTGCCTGCAGGAAGCCGAAGCCCGCGCGTTTCGCCGGGTCTCGCTCTCGACATTCCGCAAGGTGCCGTGGAACGGCCCCTTCTACCGCGGCCTCGGCTTCCGCGAAGTGCCGAACTGGCGGCTGAACGACTGGCAGTCGGAAATCCGCGAGCTTCAGAAGCAGACGATGGACGTCCGCCTCCGCTGCTTCATGCAGCGGACCGTGAAGCGGGGCCGGTAGAACGGCCCTTGCCGCAAGTGACTTTTCGTTCCGCGCTCGCTACCAAGCGGGGCCAGAAGGAACGACCCATGCCCAAGTCACTCATCACCGGCGCTTATCCCTCCTCGCGCCTGCGCCGCCTGCGCCAGCACGACTGGTCGCGCCGCCTGATGCGGGAAACGAAGCCGAGCCCCGACGACATCGTCTGGGGAATGATCGTCCATGACGGCAAGGAGCCGCGCGTTCCGGTCAAGACCATGCCCGGCGTCGATCGCCTGAACGTCGACGAGGCGGCAAAAGCCGCCATCCGCGCCCGCGAACTCGGCATCCCGGCGATCGCGGTTTTTCCGCACATCAACGCCTCGAAGAAGAACGAAGGCGGCGACGAGGCTCTCAACCCTGACGGATTGGTGCCCACCGTCATCCAGGCGATGAAAGCCGCAGCGCCTGAAGTCGGCGTCGCCTGCGATGTCGCCCTCGACCCCTTCACCAGCCACGGCCATGACGGGCTGCTCAACGAGGACGGCTACGTCCTGAACGACGAAACTGTCGCCGTCCTGGTCGAACAGGCGCTGATCCAGGCGCGCGCCGGCGCGGATATCGTTGCCCCATCCGACATGATGGACGGCCGCATCGGGGCCATTCGTGAAACGCTCGACGAGGAGGGCTTCGAGAACGTGATGATCCTCTCCTACGCCGCCAAATACGCCTCGGCCTTCTACGGCCCCTATCGCGACGCGGTCGGCACGGCTTCGGTGCTCAAGGGCGACAAGAAAACCTACCAGATGGATTTCGGAAACACCGAGGAAGCCCTACGCGAAGTCGCCATGGACATCGAGGAAGGCGCCGACATGGTGATGGTGAAGCCCGGCCTGCCATATCTCGACATCGTCCAGCGGGTGTCGTCTGAATTCGGCATGCCGACGCTGGTGTTCCAGATTTCCGGCGAATACGCGCAGATAAAGGCGGCGGCGGCGCAGGGCTGGCTCGATGAAGACAAGGCGATCATCGAAACGATGTCAGCCTTCAAGCGCGCGGGCGCCTCAGGCGTGATCACCTATTTCGCTGAGCGCGCAGCCCAGCTTCTCGGGAAATGATCCGCTAGTGCAATATTGCCTTAAGCCGGGTGTGGCGCGCGTGCAGCCGCCACATGAGACTTTCGAGCACCGCAAGCTTTTCGTGCGCTGCAACTGAATCGCGGCCTGCCCGGTCCTGCCGGGATATCAGGTCGACGAGATGCACCACCTGATCGGCGAGAATGCTGACTTGCTCGCGCATATTGGCGAGTTCGGCGTCGCGGTTCATCGAAGAACCCTTTCAGGTAGTCGCGCAACGTCCCATGCCTTCTACGTCTCACACTGAGTCGAGTTGCAGGAATTCGCAAGGGCGCTGCTCAAGCGCCGCGGCGGATCGCCGTAAAGCCCTGCGCGCACGGCTGTGCATTGCGTACATCGGGCAGGGCTTCGCCGGCCCGGATCCGCCCCTGAACGAAGCGGAGAAGCAACGGCCTGCCGTTTGAATCGATGGGCCCCTCGACAACCGCGTCGCGCACAAACACCGCCCCGGACCCGGTGACCGCGATGGCGCGCACATTCAGCAACGATCCCTCAAAAGCGGGTGGCGACGGCGCAGCACCATCATCCGGCTGGCCAGCGGTGGCATCCGGCGAAGCGCCCGACATCAGTCCTTCCGAACGCGCCACTTCATCGGCAGCCTTGCGCACATTCGCGCTGGCAAACCGCCGCTCGATGTCGGACGAGCGGCTGTGGACGCTGACATCGTCGGCGATGGCCCGGAAGAGATTCACGTCCATGCCCGGCAGGTAGCCAAGCTCCTCGACTGTCTGGAACGGCCCGCGCCGAAACTGGCCCGCCTCGACCTGTTCGGGAGGCTGCTCGCCGCCATCCGGCTCGACCGCATTGCCGTCGCCTGCGTCTTCACCAAAGCTGCGATAGGCAACGGCCGCCTCAGCCATCTCCCCGGCAGACTGCCGGCTGGCCCCGGCCGCGGCGAAAAATGCAGCCAGCAGTTCCGCGGACGCAACATTGATGTCGATACGCGCGGTCTCGGGGCGCAGCTGGACCATCAGCGCGTCCTCGCCATTCCGGCAGGCCCAGGTCTCCGTGAAATTGCCGATCCGGCCGTCGGCAAATGCGCTCCATCCCAGCCGCACGCCGCCATCAGCGAGCGCGCGGGCGCGGGTCAGCTCGGCCCCCGCATTGACGACGACAGCGGACGTAGACGCCTGCCGTGCGGCGGCGGCGGCGATGATCGCCATCACCACCGCCCCCCACAACACCATGACCAGGGCGGCGCCCCTATCTCGTTTCAGACGAGAGCGGCGCGGCCCGGCCATGCGTTACTCGCTCGCAGCGCGCCGTGCGGCGTCTTCCATCGCAGCGCCGACGCCGCGCATGCGGTCGGTCAGCTCCTGCGTCACGCGGCGGGCGTCGTCGATGCCGCCGACGACACGCGGTGTGATCAGCACGACCAGTTCGGTGCGCTCGGTGCGCTGTGTTGTCGAACGGAAGAGCTGGCCCAGACCCGGGATGTCGCCAAGCAGCGGGATCTTGGTGTGGCCATCGGTGACGCGATCACGGATCAGGCCGCCAAGAGCGATCGTCGATCCGTTGTCCACAGCAACGGTCGTCTTGATCTTGCGCTGCTGGATCGTCGGCGAGTCGATGCCGGAGGTGCGCGTTTCGACCACGTCCGATACCTCCTGCTCGATGTCCAGCGTGACACGGCCGCCTTCGTTGACGCGGGGCGTCACTTTCAGGATCACGCCCGTATCACGCAATTCGACCGAGTTCACGATAGGAGCGTCGGGATCATTCGTCGAGACCGCCGTCTGGGTCACGATCGGAACCTGATCGCCGACCTGCAGGGTTGCTGTGCGGTTGTCGAGAACCATCAACGTCGGCGACGACAGGACTTTCACGTCCGTGACACTGGCGACCGCATTGAGAGCCGCGCGTCCATCCGTGCCTTGCGTGAGCAGTGAGAAGCCGGGGAACAGCGACGCGACGGCGCCGTTTTCGAGATCGCTGAAGCCGACGCCGAACTCGCCTTCTTGCAGAAACCAGGTCACGCCAAACGCCAGGTCATCGCTAAGCGTCACTTCGGCAATCGTGGCTTCCAGCATCACCTGATTGGGGGTGACATCAAGGAGCGTGATGACCTGCTGGAGCAGCTGATATTCCTCGGCCGAGGCCAGGATGACGAGCGAGTTGTTGGCCTCGTCAGCGAGGATGCGCGCGGGCTTGGCGGTGGGCGACAGGATGGCCGGCACCATGACTTCCACCGAATTGGCGGGCGCCGTATCTGTCGCGCTGTTGGTGGAGACGGGCGTCAGCGCCGGGCTCACCGTGTCGAACGCAGACTCGGTTTCCGGCGCCGTCGTTGACAGCGTCTTCTGCAGCAGCTCGGCGACTTCCTTGGCCGGGCGGTTCTGCAGAGAGATTACATGGAACGACTGATCCGCCATGCTGCCCGTGCGGTCGAGCTGGGTCATCCAGCCCTGCACCTGGTCGAGATGGTGCGGCTGGGCGGAGATCGCCAGCACGGAGTTGAGCCGCTCGATCGGGATGAAGCGCACGACGCCCGCCATCGGCGAGCCGCTGGCGGCGCCGAAGAGCTGTTCGAGTTCTTTCACGAGCAGCGAGGCCGACGTGTTCTTCACCGGCAGGACCGCGAACGACATGCCCGCCATGTAGTCGACGTCGAACAGGTCGACCATTTCGAGCATGCTGACGATGTTGCGCGAGTCTTCCTTCAGGATGAGGAGATTGCGGGCCGTATCGACGCGGGCGATGGCGCCTTCGCTGGCGATGGGGCGAAGGATTTTCTCCATCTCCACGGCGGAGATATGCTGCAGCGGAACAACCTGCACGCCGGGACCGACGCGGAGGTCCGATGTGGTCGCGCCATAGCCGACGACGCGCGAAGCGGTCGCAGCGGCAGTCTCAGGAGCGACGCGGTAGAAGCCGCCCTCGTTGATGAGTACCATCTCGTTGCTGGCAAGCGCGCCCGCCAGCATCTGCAGCAGCGAACGCTGATCGACCGGGCGAGCGGTCTGGATCGTGATGCTGCCGGTGGCGTCGCCTTCGATGACATAGTTGAGGCCGAGCGTATCGCCCAGGATCTGCTGGACTGCATCGGCGGTCGGAACATCGACAAGCTTGACGACGATGTTGCCGCGTCCGCTGCGGCCCGACTGGGCTGCGCTGTCCACGAAACGGCCGGTGCCCTTCTGGATGATCGGTTCTGCGTCCTGCTGCGGCGTATCGGGCGAGAGGCGCACCTCTGCCGGGGGACGCTGCTGCATCTCTGGCGCGGTCATCGCGGGCTTGACCGGCGCCCTGCGGCGGTAGCCTGCATCATCAGCCGCGACGCATCCCGACAGGACGACGACCGCTGCGACCGACGCCGCGAGGCGCAGGCGGACCTGCGACTTGCGCCCGGCGCAACCGGTTGGCTTGAACACGCTCGACATACCCAACTCCACTTTACTCACTGGTCTTCACGAATCTTGAGTTCGACGACTTCGTCGCCATTGCGAATGCGCACGCTGTTCTGCGTGATCGCTTCGACCTTCCAGCCCCCGATGGCCTCGCCGGCGCGGACCCATGTCAGCGCGTTCGAGCCAGAGGGCTGCAGGCCGGCGCGGGCGCCGCGGTCGGTGACGATGATGCCCTTGAGCACCATCGCCGACGCGTCTGCTGACGCAGCGGGCGCATTGTCTGTGCCGGAGGGGTCAGTTGAATCGGACGGCGCGGGAGGCGCTTTGTCGGGGCCTAGCGCGCGGTCGCGATTGAACATCGGGCGGGTGAAGGCGTCCGTGCCGATGGGCGGGATGGCCTCAGCCGGCGGAACGGTCGGGATCGTCACCTGATCCTGGCTGGCATTGGCGCGCGGCGCCTTCGCGTCAGTCGAGAGCGACACGATGCCCGCCCCCATCAGCGCAGCGCTGGCGCCAATGATGACCAGGCCCAGAACGAGTTTCGGAAGCGGCTGCCTGGACATGTTAGCCGTTCCTCGCGAAGGCAAAGATGTCGAACGTGGCCTGAAGCAGCGGGGCCTGCGGATCATCGACCGGACGGCGGCTGTCGCCCATCGTCTGGATGTTGCCGCCTGCGAACATCAGCACGGGGCGCGCTGCGTTGATGGCTTCGAGGGCGCGGTTGATCTGGTTGCTGGTGCCGATGACGGCGAGGCGCACACCGACGCGGCGGACGGCGCCTTCCTGCACCACATCAAGCGTCTGGACGGAACGGACCTGCGCTCCAGCGCGCGCAAACACCCGCTGCGCCGAAGCCTGGACCTGGGCCGAGGACTGCGCGTCGCTGGCTGGTGCGTACATATCTATGGCAAAGCGCGGATCGCGCTCCAGACGCGCCCATGCAGCGCGCTGCTGCGACGTCGAGCCCGCCATCGCGCTCAGTGTGTCGACCCTTTTTGCGACCGACGCCACCCGGGAATCGAGGTCGAAGACGAAGGAGGCAAGCAGCCACCAGACAATGGCCGCCGCCGCCGCAAGCACGGCGATGAGCAGGCCAACGGCGAGGGCGCGGCGAGACGAGCGTGGCAGCGCGTGTGGCGTCATTGCTCCGTCTCCGTGGCCGGGACGGCATCGCCCGCTGGGCCCTTGAACGTGATCTCAAGCCGGAACCGTTCTGCGCCTGTCTGCTGGTCACTCACGACCGGCGAGGCGAACCTGGCGCCTGCGATGGCGTCGGAGGCTTCAAACGCTTCGACCAGCGTGGCGCTGCTCCCGGAAAGTCCGGTGACGATGACGACAGGCCGCTCGTAGGCAAACTCCTCTAGCCATGAGCCTTCCGGCAGCAGTGAAGCGACGATGTTGTAGACGCGCAGGAAGCCCAGCGGATCAGCCTGCTCGGCCGCCAGCTTCTCGATGCCGCCGATGCCCTGCGTGACGCGGGTCGAGATCTGCATGGCTTCCGCCGCGCCGACCTCGGCCGTCGCGATCACGGTGTCTGCAGCCGCGATGCGGCGTTGCTGAAGGTCGCGCCAGGCGAAGCCGGCGAAGACCGCGGCGCCAAGCAGGACGAAAGCGAGTATGCGAATGCCGGATGCGCCGCCGGACTTGACCGCGGGCCTTTTGGAGATCGGCAGCAGGTTGTAGCCGACCCGGCCGCTCGGCATCGCCCTGTCGGCCAGGTCGATCGCGACAAGCTGGATGCCGTAGCCCTGATACAACTGGTCAACCAGCGCGTCGATCGATGCGCGCGGCGCCAGCGCCTGGGAGACGATGATTTCACGCGCGGCGTCATCCTCGCCGGTCACGATGGAATCCGCGTAGACCTCGTCAATCGTGAACGGGGTATCCGACGCCATCTGGAGATTCATGATGTTCTGGACGTGAGCGCGCGATGCGCTTGGCAGACGGCGCTCGCGGCGCAGGGCTGCATCTTCAGACAAAAGGTAAACCACACCTCCCTTGGGAATACCGCGTGGGGTCCGGCCGCCGGGCACGAGCGCCACGGCCGGCACGCCGGGCTTCGACTTCAGGACAAGCTGACCGTCCACATCCTGCACAGTCGCCACCGGCCCGCTCGCCTTGAGCGACGTGCGCCAGCTGGCAGGTGTTAACGACACGAGTTCCTGACGCCACCAGGCGAGAAAATCACGCACATTCGCGCCAAAGGACGTACCTGACGCGGCATCCTCTTCGCCTGTGCGAGCCGTTTCGCGATCACCTTCACCGGTAATCGACACTGGAAAACTCCCCGACCTGAACGCCGGGCATACAGCGCCGGCTGAGCACACAGCGCAAGAAATGTTCCAGCACTGTTTACAAGGCTCCTGTCTGGCCTCGAACTTGCTGGCTGAATCCGGGTCCATGCGCCTATAATTGCGTCGGCCGGGAGGCACATGCGACGGTGACTAGCAGGGATCGTTCAGACAGGCAGGTGGCGGACGCGGTCAGCTGGCTGATCGCCAACGGATTGCTCAGCCAGGAAAAGCACGCCCGCGCGATCGCGATGGCGCAGCATTCGTCCGAGCGGATGGATCAGCTCCTCCTGAAACTGGGCCTGGTCAACGAGCAGCATCTCGCGCAGGCGCTGTCCGTGGCGTGCGAACTTCCCCTGGTTGCGCGTGCTGACTTTCCGCCGGCTGCCCCTTTCAACGGCCTGTTGCAGACCGACTATCTGCGCGCCCAGCGCATCGCCCCGTTGCGCCTGGACAATGGAACGGTCCAGCTCGTCATGGCGGACCCTTTCAACACCGAAGCACTATCAGCAGTAGCCCTCAAGACCGGCTTACGAGTTGAACCCGCAGTCGGCGTCGGCGGCGAAATCGACGCCTGGCTGGTCTCAACGGCCGCGGCTAGCCGGCAGGAGCGGGACGTGTTGTTAGCGGAAGTTGGCGGGGCGGACTCCGACCTCCAGCGCCTGCGCGATCTTGCCGGCGGAGCGCCCGTCATCCGCTGGGTCGACCAGATGTTCGAGAGCGCAGTGGCCGCCGGCGCGTCCGACATTCACCTCGAACCGGGTTCTCGGGGCATGCGCGTCCGCCTGCGGGTGGATGGACATCTGCGGGAAATCCCGCCGCCTGACGCCAGCCTGACGGAGGCGACCACCTCGCGCATCAAGATTCTGGCAAAGCTCGACATTGCCGAACGCCGCCTGCCGCAGGACGGCCGGACGCGGATCACGATTCAGGGTCGGGAGATCGACCTCCGTATCGCCACCTCGCCAACCCTGCATGGCGAAGGGGCCGTGCTCCGCTTGCTCGATAAATCGGCCGCCGTGCTGTCGCTGGATGTGCTGGGCCTGTCGCCGGACACGGTGGAGAAAATTCGCCGATCGATCCGCCGCCCCAACGGGGTGACGCTGGTCACGGGCCCGACCGGCTCGGGCAAGACGACCACGCTCTATTCCGCTCTGCGCGACATCCTGACGCCGGAGATGAAGTTCGTCTCGGTGGAAGACCCGATCGAATACCAGATCGACGGCGTATCCCAGATCCAGGTGCGTCCGACGATCGACCTCACTTTCGCCAAGGCGCTGCGCTCCATCCTGCGCCAGGACCCGGACGTGCTGATGATCGGCGAAATCCGCGACAAGGAAACAGCGACCATCGCCATCGAGGCGGCGCTGACTGGCCACCAGGTGCTGTCCACGCTCCACACCAACAACGCTCCCGCCACCGTTACGCGCCTGATGGAAATGGGCGTGCCGGAATACCTGATCGCCTCCACGGTCAGCTCCATCTCGGCCCAGCGGCTGGTGCGCAATCTCTGCCCGTCCTGCGCCGAGCCGTATGCGCCATCCGCCGCGTTGCTGGCGAACCTTCCGGGCGCGAAACCAGCGGCCGACGCACAGTACCGCCAGCCCAAGGGCTGCAGCGCATGCCGCGGGACCGGCTATCGCGGCCGGTCGAGCATTGCCGAGATCATGATGATCTCCGACACCATGCGCGAGCTGATCCTGCGTTGCGCGCCTGAGCGCGACATCCGCAACAGGGCAATGGACGAGGGCATGATCCCGCTGCTGTCCGACGGCCTGCGCCGCGCGGCAGACGGACTAACCTCGCTGGACGACGTCATTCGGGTGGCGGGGCTGGAATAATGCCTGACTACAGTTTCAAGGCCTTTGCAAAGGACGGCGCCCTGGTCGCCGACCATGTCGCGGCGCCAAATCGCGCAGATGCCGTGCGCCAGCTTTCGGCGCGCGGTCTGGCGGCGTTCGAGATCAACGAGGGTTCTGCGCGGCGCGATGGCCGCCGAGCCAAGCTTTCGCTCAAGACGCTCGCCGCGTTCTGCCGCCAGATGGCGACCATGGTCGAGAGCGACCTGCCGATCGACGACGCGCTGCAATTGCTGATGCGTGACACGGACAGACGAGCCGCGGCGCTGGCAACCGGGTTGCGGAAGGCCGTGGTGGGCGGCGCAACGCTGTCATCTGCCTTGTCGACGTATCCCGAAAAAGTGCCCGAAGTGATGACCGGGCTGATCGCAGCTGGCGAAGCGGGTGGCGCGCTTGCGCCCGTCTTCCACCGGCTGGCAGACGGCTTCGAGATGCAACTGCGTACACAGGACGCGCTCCGGTCCGCGCTCATTTATCCCGCGGTGCTCGGCGTCACCGCACTTGCGTCTCTCGTTCTTGTCCTAACGGTGGTCGCTCCCGCTCTGACGCCCGTGTTTGCCGGCGCCGGCGATCGAACGCCGCTGTCGGCGAGGATCCTGATCGGCGCATCCGAGGCATTGCGCAATTACTGGTGGGTCGGCGTCCTCGGCATCCTGCTGTTCCTGCTCCTTGTGATGTCGAGCATCCGCACGCCTGCTGGACGCGCCGGCCTCGCGCGCCTTGCGATCAAGGCGCCTTTCATCGGCCCAATCGTGACGACCACGGAGACATCACGCTTTCTCCATTCGCTCGCGGCGCTGCTTGATAACGGCGTCAGCGTCGTGAACGCGCTGGAGATCACGCGTCAGGCAACCGCCAATCCCGTTGTTACAGCGGAAATATCGGCGATTACAAATCGCGTGCGGCTTGGCGAACGGCTTGGCGACCTTCTTGCCCGATCAAAGGTCTTTCCGGCGCTGGCAGGACAGCTGGCTGCCGTGGGCGAACGCTCCGGCAGTCTCGCGAAGATGCTCCGGCATGGCGCCCGCGTCATGGAAGAGGCGGCCCAGCGCGATGTGAAGCAGTTGCTCGTTGTCGCCACGCCTGCGCTGACGATCATTCTCGGCGTGCTGGTAGGCGGCGTCGTCCTGTCGCTCCTGAGTGCGATCCTCAGCGTCAACGATCTGGCGATCTGAGGCCGCGATGAGCAAGCCGGCGCCAGACACGAAAGTCGCTGCCGGACGGGGCGAGGCTGGGTTCTCGCTGCTCGAAATCATGATCGCGCTTGCGATCCTCGCGCTGGCCGTGACGCTAGTCGGCGCAGCGTTCGGCCGGTCGAGCGTTGGCTTCCGTTTTGATGCCGCCGCGCAGGAGCTGGCGCTCAATTTGCGCGAGGCTCAGGCCAGAGCGCTGCGCTCCGGCAAAGACGTGGCGCTGGTCATCGATGTCGATACGCGGCTCTACCGGTTGCAGGACGATCCGCAGGTGCAGCTTCCGGAAGGCATCGACCTCAACGTCATCTCGGCCGGCGAAGTGATGGCGTCATCACGCCGGCCGGTCATCAGCTTTGCGCCGGATGGCGGCTCCACGGGCGGCGCGATCACTCTTTCGCTGGAGGATCGCAGCACGACGATCAGCGTCGACTGGCTGACCGGCGCCGTGACGACGACGTCAGGAGGCGGCGATGCGCCCCAGACCTGAAGGCGAGGCAGGCTTCACACTGCTGGAAGTGCTGGTCGCGTTCGTGATCCTCACCTTGGTGGTGACAGCCTGCCTGCAGGTCTATTCGCGCAGCGCCGAGGCGGAAGTTCGCGCGCGCTGGTCGGAACGGGCGCACATACTGCTGCGGGATCGCCTTGCCGCCTTCGAGACGATTGGGCTGCAACCCGGACAGTCCCAGCAAGGCCGGACAAGCGATGGCCTGCAATGGACGGTGTCCGCGAGCCAGCCGATCATCGGAAATGGAAACTCGGGCAGCGATCGTGCGGTGATCTGGATAACCGCCAGCGTTACCGACCCTGCCGGCGTTACCTCCACCTCTTCCACCGCCCGCTGGCGCGGCGAGGTCGTGGCGGAGGTCGTGGAATGACACGCAATCCGCATGGCGAGGCTGGTTTCTCGCTTCTCGAAACGCTGCTTGGCCTGACGCTCACCGCGATGATTGGCGTGCTGATGATGGGCTCGTTGCAGATGGGTACGCGCGTCTGGGAGCGACAGAAGGAAAGCGCGCTTCCGGGCGAGGAGCAGCTCATCCTCGGGCAGACCAGCGAATGGCTGGCGCAAGCCATGCCGGCAAAACTCCGGAGTGTGGACAGCCCGCCCTACGCGCCGTTCTTCGGCGACGCCAATCGCGCCTCCTTCATCTATTCGGCGCCCGGGCTTGGCGCGTCGCCTGGGGTCTATGCCGTTGATCTGGCACTGATGGACGCCGCCGGTTGCGAAGGCGGCCGCAGGCTGATGATGCGCATATCGCGCATTGTTCCGGCTGACGACACGGGACCGATCCAGCCCACGCCCGCTCAGGAACGGGAACTCGCCTCATGCATCAGCGCGCCATCGTTTGTGTTCTGGGGGACCCTGACCGATCAGCCAACCGCGGCCTGGCATGACGCGTGGCGGCTTCAACTCAAGCTTCCGTCCGTTGTGCGCCTGCGGTCGATTTCGCCGGAGGGCGTAGAGCAGATCGTTCTCACGCAAAGGCTCCTGAACGCACAATTCTAGCGGCTGACGTAGGGGCATCGATTTCGCGATTGCGAACACGGCCGCATCCGCTTGCGGCGCCTGAGAATTCGCTACAGGGTGCGTTCACGCGTAACGACGGTCACAAGAGCGAACGCGCGATTCTGGGAGATCGACATGACGCCGCTTGAGCAGGGTTCGCGGGAAGAGCGCACGTTCGATGCGATCGTTGTCGGCAGTGGCATCGCCGGCGGATGGGCGGCCAAGGAACTCTGCGAGAAGGGCCTGAAGACGCTGGTTCTCGAACGCGGGCGGCAGGTAAAACACGTCGAGGACTACAAGACGTTCAGCATGGACCCGTGGGACTTCCGCTACGCCGGCGGCCGCGTCCCGCAGGACGAGGTCGACAAGCATTATTTCAAGCAGATCCGCACCGGCTACACGGTCAACGACGCGTGGAACCACTGGTTCGTGAAGGATGACGAGCATCCCTATACGGAGGTGAACCGGTTCGACTGGATCCGCGGCTATCATGTCGGCGGCCGGTCGCTCACCTGGGGCCGGCAGAGCTATCGCTGGAGCGATCTCGACTTCGAGGCCAATGCCAAGGAAGGCGTCAGCATCGACTGGCCGATCCGCTACGCCGACCTGGCGCCGTGGTACGACCGTGTCGAGCGCTGGATGGGGGTCAGCGGATCGAAAGAGGGTCTTTCGCAGCTCCCCGATGGCGTGTTCCAGCCGCCGATGGAGTTCAACGTTGTCGAGAAGACGTTCAAGGGCAAGGTCGAGGGCAAGTTCCCCGAACGGCGCGTCACCATGGGCCGCACCGCTCACCTGACCAAGCCCACCGACGAACAGATCAAGATCGGCCGCGGCACCTGCCAGACCCGCAACCTCTGCATGCGCGGCTGCGCGTTCGGCGCCTATTTCTCGTCGAACGCTGCGACGCTGATCGCCGCCGATCACACCGGCAACATGACGCTCGCGCCGGATTCGATCGTCACGGAAGTGATCTTCGATCCGAAGGCGAACAAAGCGACCGGCGTCCGCGTGAAGAACGGCAACACCGGCGAGATGACCGAATACTTCGCGCAGGTCATCTTCCTGAACGCGTCCGCGCTGGCGACCACCTGGATCATGCTACACTCGAAGAGCGACCGCTTTCCGAACGGCTTCGGCAACGACTCCGACGAGCTTGGCCGCAACGTGATGGACCACCACTTCCTCGCCGGCGCGCAGTCCGACGTGGATGGGTACGACGATCGCTACTATTCCGGACGCCGGCCGACGGGCATCTATGTTCCCCGCTTCCGCAACCTGGGCGACAGCGGCACGAAACAAAAGGACTTCACGCGCGGCTATGGCTATCAGGGCGGCGCGAGCAGGTCGGGGTGGCAGCGGCTGGTGGCGGAGATCGGCTTCGGCCGGGAACTGAAAGAGGAAATCTCCGAGCCCGGAAACTGGAGCATGGGGCTCACCGGCTTTGGTGAGATGCTTCCCTATCGCGACAACCGCGTCTGGATGAACAACGACGTGAAGGACGTCAACGGCCTGCCGACACTGACGATGGACGTCACCATCCGCCAGAACGAACTCAACATGCGCAAGGACATGCAGTCTGCCGCCGTCGAGATGATGGAGACGGCGGGCTTCAAGAATGTGCGACCTTATGATCGCCCCTACGCGCCCGGCCTTGGCATTCACGAGATGGGCACGGCCCGTATGGGCCGCGATGCGAAGACGTCGGTGCTCAACGCCAACAATCAGGTCCACGCCTGCACCAACGTCTATGTGACGGACGGCGCGGCGATGACCTCGGCTGCGTGCGTGAACCCCTCGTTGACCTACATGGCGCTGACAGTGCGCGCGGCGGACCACGCCGTGAACGCGCTGAAGCGCGGCGAACTTTGAGGCACGGAGACCGGACATGATGGACCGTCGCGAACTTCTCTACCGCGCCTCGATGCTGCTGGGCGGCGTCATCACCGCGAGCGCGGCCTCGGGCATCCTCGCAGGTTGCACCACAGCGCCTGACGGGATCGGCGAGGCGAAATCCGGCTTCCTCACGGCGGAGGAAACGGCGACTGTCGGCGCGATGGCGGAGCAGATCATCCCGCGCACCGATACGCCCGGCGCGCAGGATGTCGGCGTGCCCGCCTTCATCGACCGCATGCTGTCGGGCTACTACACCGACAAGGAACGCGGGATCGTGCGCGCTGGGCTGGCCTCCGCGAATGCGGATGCGGTCAAGCTGCGCGGCAAGTCGTTCGCCCAGCTGACAGGCGACGAGCAGGTCGCGCTGATGCGCGAGTACGACAGGGCGCAAGTCGATCAGACGCGCGCCAATGCGAACACGCAGGGCGCCGCACCGCATTACTTCCGGCTGGTGAAAGAGCTGACGATCATCGGCTTCTGCACGTCGGAGGCGGGCGCGACAAAACTGATGAACTATGCCCAGAGCCCGGGGCCGTTCCGCGGCGACGTTCCGTTGAGCGAGATCGGCAAAGTCTCGGCGCTCTAGGCGGCGCAGGCGGCCGACTGTCGCTGAAGCCTCAATCCAGGGACGAGGTCATGACGACACGCGACACGCAAACCGAACAGCTCGACGTCGCAATCGTCGGCGCTGGATTCTCCGGCCTGTACATGCTGCACAAGGCGCGCGTGCTCGGGCTGTCGGCGCAGGTGTTCGAGGCGGCCGATGGCGTTGGGGGAACGTGGTACTGGAACCGCTATCCGGGCGCGCGTGTGGACGTGGAGAGCCACGAGTATTCCTACTCGTTCTCCGCGGAGCTCGAGGAGACGTGGAACTGGAGCGAGCGGTACGCCGCCCAGCCGGAGCTGCTGCGCTATCTCAACCATGTCGCTGACCGGTTCGATCTGCGTCGGGATATCCGCTTCGAGACCCGCGTGGCGTCGGCCGTGTTCGATGAAGGCGCACATCGCTGGACGGTCACCACGGACAAGGGTGATCGCATCTCGGCACGCTATTGCGTGATGGCGACAGGCTGCCTGTCCGTTCCGAAGAAGATAGATATACCGGGCGCGGACACCTTTGAAGGCGAGGTTTACAACACGTCGAGCTGGCCAGAGGCGGGCGTTGATTTCCGCGGCAAGCGGGTTGGTATCATCGGCACGGGCTCGTCCGCGGTGCAGACGATCACCCAGATCGCGCCGGAGATTGGAAGTCTCCACATCTTCCAGCGTACACCGAGCTTCAGCATTCCAGCACACAACGGCCCTGCAAATCCGGACGTCGTCAATGACTGGCGCGCCAACCGCGAAGCGTACCGTCAGGCGGGACGCGAGAATGCGATCGGGATCGTTGCGGCGGTCGCGACCGACAGGCTGGCAACCGAAACGCCGGCAGAGGAGCGCAACCAAGTCTACGAGGATCGCTGGGCGAAAGGCGGCTTCGCCATCGGCGGCGCGTTCGCAGACTTCCTGGTGACCAAGGAAGCCAACGACACCTTCGTCGACTTCGTCGCGGAGAAAGTGCGTGGCGTCGTGAAAGACCCCGGGACAGCCGAGAAGCTGATCCCGCGTACCTACCCCGTCGGCTCGAAACGCATCTGCGTCGATACGGGCTATTTCGAGGTCTTCAACCGGGACAACGTCACCCTCGTCGACATCTCGAAAGCGCCGGTCACCGTCACGCCAACGGGCGTGAAGACGGGCGGGGCGGAATACGAATTCGACTGCCTGATCTTCGCGCTTGGTTTCGACGCGATGACAGGCGCGCTGTCAAAGATCGACATTCGCGGACGCAGCGGCGAAGCGTTGAAAGACAAGTGGGAAGGCGGGTCGCGCACGTATCTCGGCCTGATGGTGGCCGGCTTCCCGAACATGTTCATGGTGACCGGGCCGGGCAGCCCGTCCGTGTTATCGAACATGATCGTATCGATCGAGCAGCATATCGACTGGATCAGCGACTGCATCGCCGCGATGAGCCAGCGCCAGATGGACGCAATCGAGGCGACGCCGGAAGCCGAAGACATGTGGGTGGCCCACGTCAACGAGGTCGCCAACATGACGCTCTATCCGCAGGCCAATTCCTGGTATGTCGGCGCGAACGTGGCGGGCAAGGCGCGTGTGTTCATGCCCTATCCGGGCGGCGTGGGAGTTTATCGGCAGGTCTGCAATGACGTGGCGGCGAAGGGGTATGAGGGGTTTGCGCTGTCGTCTTCAGCACGACGTTAAACGTTGGAGTCGTTCTCGGGCTTGACCCGAGAACATTTCTTTGTTCCTCCCATTCACCATCCGGCCGAGGAAGAAAGATTCTCGGGTCAAGCCCGAGAATGACTCCTCGGAAGTCGTCGCCGCCTTTACTTCCGCAAGATCTCGATCTTCTTGAACTCGATCGGGTTGCCTTCGCTCTGCAGCGAGATCGTGCCGCCATCGAGCATCAGCTTGCCGCCGGCCGCCGCAACCAGCGGTTTCGAGTTGGCCATGCGGCCTTCCGGATCGAGCTGCACCGCTGAATAGACGATGGTGGGAACGCCGTTGATCTTCTGCGTCACTGTGCCGTCCGCGGCGACCTCGACCTCGAATTCGGCCCAGACCTCGTTCGGACCCGATGGCGTCTTCGAATTGATGCAGTGTGTCGTCTCCAGCTTTCCGTCGATCACTACATGGGTGCCGGGCGAGCACATGTTTCCGTTGTAGCGCTCCTGTCCCGGCGCCTGGCCAAGCAGCTGGGCTTCAACCGACACGGGGAAGCTGTCGCCGACCGCCATGCCCTTCGGGTCCTCTCCGAAGATCATCACGCCGGAATTCGCGATGGCCCACCCGGGCGTATCGGCGGGGTGCGCATTCAGGAAGCGGTACTCGAAGCGCAACCGGTAAGGGCCATAGA
Source organism: Alphaproteobacteria bacterium (assembly GCA_031419455.1). Classification (GTDB taxonomy): domain Bacteria; phylum Pseudomonadota; class Alphaproteobacteria; order Caulobacterales; family Hyphomonadaceae; genus UBA7672. Next base: position 12,179 of record JANOKS010000118.1, on the reverse strand, counting down.
CCGGTTCTTTGTAGAACAGATGGCCAAAGCGCTCGCCGAACTGGTCGTACTTGTCGTAGCTGACCACGATGGCGCCGTCGCGAACGCGGAAGGTGTCACGATAGTTATCGCCCAGCGCGAAGCCCCGAATCTTGGGCGTCCAGCCGTCCAGCGTCTTGCCGTCGAACAACGATTCCCAGGTCTCGCCGCTTTGCGGCATTGCGGTGCAACCGCCGATCCAAAGAGCTATGGTCGCGACTGCAACGCGGTTTGCCCATGATTTCATGGCGATCTCCCTGTCGGTTTCGGCCTGCCCCGTGGACACGGCGCCTCACACTGCTAACACTCGATCCTAGAACATGAGCCGCGCGCTGGCGACAGACCGGCGGAGGCTCGAGGGAGGACAACACGTGATTCAGACGCGTCTCTTTTTGATGATGCTGCTCCAGCTCGCAATCTGGGGAGCGTACATGCCGAAGCTGTTTCCCTACATGGGGCAGCTGGGCTTCGAGGCCTGGCAGCAATCGCTTGTGGGAAGCGCCTGGGGGATCGCGGCGATCCTCGGCATCTTCTTCTCCAACCAGTTTGCCGACCGCAATTTTTCCGCAGAGCGCTTCCTCGCCGTCAGCAACATCATTGGCGGCGCAGCCCTGCTCGGCTGCGCGTACTTCACGGACTTCTGGTCCTTCTTCTGGTGCTACCTGGCGTTCAGCCTCGTCTACGTTCCGTCGATGTCGGTCGCCAACGCTATCGCGTTCGCGAACCTGCGCGAACCGGCGAAGCAATTCGGTGTTATCCGGATGGGCGGCACCATTGGCTGGATCCTCGTGAGCTGGCCTTTCGTCTTCCTGCTCAGCGCCGACGCCGGGCCGGAGCAGGTGCGGCTCATCTTCGTCGTCGCCGCCATCGTTTCATTCGCGTTCGCCGCGTACAGCCTGACGCTGCCCCATACGCCGCCGAAACGCGATGCGGCCGACAGCGATCCGCTGGCCTGGCGCAAGGCAATCAAGCTGCTGGGCATTCCTGCGATCGCCGTGCTCTTCGTCGTCACCTTCATCGATAGCGTTGTCCACAACGGTTACTTCGTGATGGCCGATGGCTTCCTCACCAACCGCGTGGGCATCGATGCAAACCTCTCGATGATCGTCCTCAGCCTCGGTCAGGTCGCCGAGATCGTGACCATGTTCGTCCTGGGCGCCGTGCTGATCCGGCTCGGCTGGAAAACGACGATGATCATCGGCATCCTCGGCCATGCCGCACGCTTCCTGGTATTCGCCTTCTTCCCGGACAGCATCCCGACGGTGATCGCTGTGCAGTTGCTGCACGGCATCTGTTACGCATTCTTCTTCGCCACGGTTTACATCTTCGTCGACGCCGCCTTCCCGAAAGATGTGCGCTCCAGCGCTCAGGGTCTGTTCAACCTGCTGATCCTTGGCATTGGCAACGTTGCGGCCAGCTTCCTCTTCCCGGCCCTGATGGCGCAGTTCACAATTCCGGGCATTGAACCGGGCACGAGCGTTGTCGACTATCGCACGCTGTTCATGGTTCCAGCTGGCATGGCGGTCGTCGCTGTGCTGCTGCTGGCCATGTTCTTCCGGCCTGCGGAGCGGGCGCCTGCGAGTGTTGTTCCGGCATGAGACTTCACAATGGAGCGAACCATGATCGATCTGTCCCGTCGCCGCTTCATGCAGGCCATCGCTGCAACCGGCGCCGTCGCGCCGCTGGCCGCCGCGTGCCAGACAATGGCTAGCGGCCCGTTCTTCGCGCAGAAGGCCGCGCCGATCGGCATCCAGCTCTACACGCTGTCCGATATGCTCGCGACCAACCTCGAAGGCGCCATCTCGGCCGTGGCGCGCATCGGCTACAAGACCGTCGAGATTCCGTCTTACATGGGCAAGACGCCGGCGCAGCTGCGCGAAGTGTTCGACCGCAATGGCGTGACCTGCACCGCCGCCCACATCCAGATGGCCGCGGGAACCGCCACGGCCCCGGGCCTGCGCGGCGACCTCGCCAAGCTTGCCGCCGACATGCACACGCTGGGCGCTGGTTATGTCTATTGCCCGTCAATGCCGGCGCCAGCGGACATCGGCCTTACGCCAAATGCAGGCGAAGGCTATGCCTTCATCGTTCGCGCCGCCGCCGCGATGGGCGAAGAGCGCTGGAAGCGCTTTGCGGACGAGCTGTCGGACGTCGGCCGCAAGCTGAACGCCAGCGGCATCAAGTTCGGATACCACAACCACAACTACGAGTTCGTGAAAGTCGGCGCCCGCACCGGTTTCGACATTCTGGTGCAGGAGAGCGATCCGGCCTCGGTCTCGTTCGAGCTGGACGTCGGCTGGGCGGCGGCAGGCGGCGAAGACATTCCTGCGCTGTTCGCAAAGTATTCTGGTCGCTACACCGGCATGCACATCAAGGACGTCAAGGCGACAACCCAGCCGAACATCGCGCTGAAGATGGACCCGTCTGATGTGGGGGCTGGCAAGCTCGACTGGAAGACCATCCTGCCGGCGGCCCACAAGGCTGGCGTCCGCAACTTCTTCCTTGAGCAGGAGCCCCCTTTCGCGACATCGCGAGTGGAAGCGGCGGAAAACGGGTATAGGTACCTCAGCACACTGGAAGCCTGAGGACCAAGCATGAAGACCATGAAAGGGCCGGGCATCTTCCTCGCACAATTCGTGGGGCCGGATGCGCCATTCAATTCCCTGCCGACCATCGCGACATGGGCGAAGGACAAGGGTTTTGTCGGCGTCCAGATTCCGACCGGCGAGGCGTCGCTGTTCGACCTGCGCAAGGCGGCGGAGAGCGACGCCTATTGCGACGAGATCAAGGGCATCCTGAAGGACGCCGGGATCGTCATCACGGAGTTGTCTACCCACCTGCAGGGACAACTGGTTGCCGTGCATCCGGCTTACGACACGCTGTTCGATGCGTTTGCGCCAGCGCAGGTGCGCGGCAATCCGAAGGCGCGGCAGGAATGGGCGGTGGAGCAACTGTATCTCGCCGCGAAGGCTTCGCGACGGCTTGGTCTTGATGCGAGCGTGACGTTCTCGGGCTCGCTGGCCTGGCCCTACTTCTTCCCGTGGCCGCAACGGCCGCCCGGTCTCTTCGAGACGGCGTTCGAGGAACTGGCCAAGCGCTGGCATCCGATTCTCGACGCTTACGAGGATGCCGGCGTCGACCTCTGCTACGAAATCCATCCGAGCGAGGACCTGTTCGACGGCACGACGTTCGAGATGTTCCTTGACCGCGTGAAGGGTCACAAGCGCTGCAACATCCTGTTCGATCCGAGTCACTTCTGTCTGCAGCAGCTGAACTATCTCGAATACATCGACCTGTATCACGAACGGATAAAGATGTTCCACGTGAAGGACGCGGAGTTCAATCCGACGGGGCGGCAAGGCGTCTATTCGGGATATGCGCCGTGGCTCGAACGCGCGGGACGCTTCCGTTCAGTTGGCGATGGGCAGGTGGATTTCAAGGGCATCTTCGCGAAGCTTGCCGGCTATGACTATGAAGGCTGGGCGGTGCTGGAATGGGAATGCTGCATCAAGCATCCGGAGGATGGCGCACGCGAGGGCGCGCAATTCATCCGCGACCACATCATCCGCGTGACGCCGCGCGCGTTCGACGATTTTGCGGCGAGCGGGACGGACGAGAAAGCCAACCGCCGCCTGCTGGGACTCGACCGTTGAGGCGTCTCTGCCTCGGCATGGTCGGCGGCGGCGAAGGTGCGTTCATCGGCGGCGTTCACCGGATGGCCGCAAGGCTTGACGGGCACTGGGATCTTGTCGCGGGCAACTTCCAGTCTGATCCGGACAAGTCCGTGACGTTCGGCAAAAGTCTCGGGATCAACGAAGTGCGCGCCTATCCCGACTTCCGCACGATGGCGGCGAGTGAAGCCGCACGCGCGGACCGTATCGATGCGGTCGCGATCGTGACGCCCAACTCTACCCATCATGCGATTGCGCGCGCGTTTCTTGATGTGGGCATCGCCGTGATCTGCGACAAGCCGATGACGATCACGCGCAAGCATGCGGACGATCTGGTCGATGTCGTGAAGCGCACCGGCCTGCCCTTCATCCTGACGCACAACTATTCCGGCTATCCGATGGTTCGCCAGGCGCGGGTGATGATTGACGCTGGCGAGATCGGAAACATCCGCGTCGTGCAGGTCGAGTATGCGCAGGACTGGCTCGCCACCGAATTGCCCGGCAACAAGCAGGCGGACTGGCGGGGCGATCCTTCGCGCGCCGGACCCGGAGGCGCGCTGGGCGATATCGCGACGCATGCGTTCCAGCTGATGGAGTTCGTCACCGGGCTGAAAGCCGAAGCACTCGCCGCGGACCTTTCTGCGTTCGTGCCGGGTCGCAAGGTGGACGACAATGTGAATGTGATGCTGAGGCTCGGCGCTGCAAGAGGCATGCTGTGGGCGAGCCAGGTGGCGACGGGATCGGTGAACGGGCTGAAGCTGCGCGTGTTCGGCGACAAGGGCGGACTCGAATGGGCGCAGGAGACGCCGGAGACACTGCTGTTCACGCCGCTGGGTGGGCAGCAGCGGATTCTTCGTCGTGGCGGGACCGGCGTTTCGGAGGCCGCTTCTCATGCGACGCGGGTTCCGGGCGGACATCCGGAAGGGTATCTTGAAGGCTTCGCGCAGATTTATTCGGATGCGGCGGAACTGGTGCGGGCGCATCAGGAGAAGCGGGCGCCGAATGCGTATGCGACGCTTGCGCCCGGCGTAAGCGATGGCATGCGCGGGGTGAAGTTCATCGAGGCGGCTGTCGCCTCCAGTGGCAACAATGGCGCGTGGACCGCGCTGGACTGAGGGAGATGTGAGATGCGGGTGATCACTGGGATTGCGGTCATGGCGATTATCTTGGGTGCATGCGGCGAACCGCAGCCGGCGACGAAGATCGACACGCCGATTCCGCCGCCTGTTGGCCTGCCGCCAGCGACAACGGCTGACGATCGCGAGTTGAGTGCAGAGGAGCAAGCTGCGGGCTGGAAAATGCTGTTCAACGGGACCGACCTCACGGGATGGAAGGGCTACAAGAAGGATGCGCCGGGCGCGGGCTGGGCTGTCGAGAATGGCGAGCTGACGCTGACGGCGGGCGGCGCGGGCGACATCATGACGGTCGAGGAATTCGGGCCGTTCGAGCTGTCGCTTGAGTGGAAGATTTCGCCGAACGGAAACAGCGGGATCATCTACCTGATCAAGGAAGATGCAGCGGCGGAGAACACCTACAACACCGGGCCGGAGATGCAGGTGCTCGACAATGACGGGCATCCGGACGGCAAGATTCCCTCGCACCGCGCCGGCGCGCTTTATGATTTCGTCGTGCCGCCCGATGGCGCCGTGAAGCCGGTGGGCGAGTGGAACGAAGCGGTCGTGCGGTTCACGGGCAGCGAGATCGAGCACTGGCTGAACGGCACGCTGGTGTCGGAGTCCAGCTATGGCGACGATGCGTGGAAGGCCAAGGTGGCGGCGACGAAGTTCAAGCAGTGGCCACTGTTCGGAACGTTCGCGAGCGGGCATATCGCGCTGCAGGATCACGGCGATCGCGTGTGGTACCGCAACATTCGCATTCGCGTGCTGTAGGCATGGTGAGGCGATCCCGGAAGCTGGCGCTTTCGGGGCAGTGGGGAGTTGGCAGTAGGCAGTCCGGGGAATCCGGGCGGGCCGCGGGCTGTGGTGAGCCCGCGCTCGTGCTTCGACGGACGCGCACTGCGTGCGCTGCTCAGCATGAGCGCTACGCGAGAGTTGCGGGAAGAAAACGCGGCAACACCCGCCAGCTCATGCTGAGCAGCGCGAAGCGCGTCCGTCGAAGCATGAGCCGCGCGCACGCTGTTCGCATCGACGCGCGTGCGGATGCGGTAGAGGCGCCGGAGGCCTTCGGTGAAGCGCGCGGCGGCGGCGTGCAGGTCCATCATGTCAGCGGTGTAGGCCTCGAAGCGTGCGCCGAGGTCGGACCAGCTGGTGATCGGGGGAAGGATTTCGAGCTGGACGTCGCGGGCCTTCCAGCCCAGCGCGCGCCAGGCCTGGCGGCATAGCGCGTAGTGGAGCTGCGCCTCGGCGATGGGGAGCATGTGCATCACACATTCATCGGCACGCGGGCTGATCTGCTTTCCAAGCATGGCTCTGCGACCGGTGCTGATCACCATGATCATCAACGGCCAGAAACTCAGCACGATGCCGATCAATGCCGGCAGGTCGCGCAGGAGCCACAAGGGGGTTCTTCCACGCTTCATGCGGCCGATTATACGCCCGCATTTACCCCCGCCGATCCTGTGCCTCTGTTTCCCCCAAAATTTTCAGACAAGTGGTTGATCGGGTTGGAGTTCGTCGCGGAGTTTCCCCCAATTCGTGACAACGAGTTTCCCCCAATCTCGGCGCCGTTCCCCTCGCTGCGGGCAGCCCCTTCCGGCCCTTCGCGGCTTGCCTTCGCTATCGCTTCGGCGTTCGTCGCTCGAATTGGTCCACTGGACCAATTCGTCCGCTGCGCGGACCGCTTCTCACCCCCCGCCTGCTTCGCAGGCGAGGGAGGACTTCCGGATGTTACCAGGAAATCGCGCGTGGCGCCGATCTGCTCAGGGCGCGGTGTATTTCAACCCCATGCCTTCGATGACGCCCTTGATGTGGGCGGCGGCTTCGGGCGTGGGGCCGGCGTAGTCGCCGGTGGCGGGCTGGTTGCCGATGTAGCCGATCTCGGCCCAGCCTTCGGTTGTGGTGTAGTAGGCGCCGAGGGTGAGGGTGCGGAAGCGGTTGAAGAATTCGGCGGGCTTTTCGAGGCCGGGTCTGGCGTTGGCCTTGAAGGCGATCTCGTCGAGCAGCTTTTTCTGCGCTGCAGGATCGGCGCTGGCGAAGATGGCGCCGTTGCGGGTGCGCGATTCCTGATCGAGCCAGGCGAGGCCGTTGACGATGAGGACGCGGTCCTTGTGCTGGTCGGGATAGGGCGCGGAGACCCACTCGTTGATGAAGGCGGGGACGCCGAGTTTCGAGGGTGCGGGATAATCGCCCTCCGCCGGGAGGATGATATCGGCGAGGCTGGATGCGGCGACGAGTTCGGCCTGCGTCATTGTCAGCGGCCAGGGGACGGTTGTGGTGTTGAAATCCGGATCTGTGCCGTAGCCCTTAGCCTTGATGGCTTCCATCTCGGCCCACGTGACGCCCTTGGCGCCGTCGCCGCAGGCGGCGAGCTGGCCCGCGGCCATGGCGCCCATCAGCCATTTCAGCGTGACGCGGCGGTCGATCATCACGAGGTTCGCGGCTTTCGCGTTTGTCATTGCCGCCTCCTACAGCTCGCCAGTGCGCAGGCGCGTGGCGATATTGTCCGCCGAGCGCATGGCGAGGGCCATGATGGTGATGGTGGGGTTCTTGTGGGCCTTGGAGGCGAAGACGGAGCCGTCGGTCAGGTAGAGATTGTCGACGTCCCAGGTTTTGCCGAACTGGTTCGTCACCGAGTCGCGTGCGTCGGCGCCCATGCGGGCGGTGCCGACCTCGTGGATGATCTCGCCGCCCTTGGAGATGGCTTTTGCGGGCTCGGCGGGTTCGGAGACCAGGGCGCCGCCGAGCTTGTCGATCAGCTCCTTCATGGAATTCTGGAAGTGCGTCACCTGCTTCATCTCGTGGTCGGACCAGGCGAAGTTGAACTTGAGGACGGGGATGCCGAACTTGTCTTTCGTATTGGTGTCGATCGAGCAGTAGGAGTTGGCGTTCGGGATCATCTCGCCGCGTTGGGTGAAGCCGATGCGCGCGCCGTAGCGGCGTTTGACGTCTGCGCGCAGGGATGAGCCGTAGCCGTCGAGGCCCGAGCCTACGCCCATGCCGGGATCGCCGAAGCTGCCGCCGATTTCGACATGGTAGCCGCGCGGCGTGTCGACCTCGCCGCTCTGGATGCGCTTGTAGTCCCAGAAGGGGATGTAGGCGTGGAGGCCCATCGCGCCGTCTTCATTGTAGCGCGGGCGGCCTTCGAGCTGGGGGAAGTATGCCGAGATGTTGGAGCCGACCGTGTCCATCAGGTTGCGGCCGACCTGCCCGCTTGAGTTGGCAAGACCTTCCGAACGCCCGTTGGGTTTCGAGTTGAGCAGGATGCGCGCTGTCTCGCCCGTGGAGGCGGCGACGACGACGACGCGGCCCTTCGCTTCCTTGTGGGCGCCGGTGGCCTTGTCGATGTAGCGGACACCGGTGGCTTTGCCGGTCGCGTCGAGGAGCACCTCGTAGACCATGGCGCCGGTGGCGATGGTGAGCTTGCCGGTGGCCTTTGCCCAGGGGATCAGCGACGTGGTGGTCTGGAAGGCTGCGCCGATGGAGCAGCCGCGACCACAGGCTGAGGCCCAATAGCAGGGCGAGCGCTCGTCGATCTGTTTTGTCAGAATGGCGCGGCGGGCGGCGACGACGGGAATGTTGATCGCATCGCCGCCGGCCTTGAGAAAGGTTTCCCACACGCGGAATTTCGGCGGCGTGTGCAGCACGCCGGGGCCGGAATTGGGGTGGTTTTCGAGGCCGTCGTTCGAGCCGTAGACGCCGACGAGTTTTTCCGTCTTGTCGTACCAGGGGGCTATGTCGTCATACGTAACCGGCCAGTCGAAGCCGAGGCCGTCGCGCGTTTTCGGCTTGAAGTCGTAGGGGCCCATGCGGAATGAGTTGCGCGCCCAGTGGTTGGTGCGTCCGCCGAGCATGCGGGATCGCCACCACATGAACTCCGAGCCTTCGGCCATGGTGTAGGGCTCGCCGGGCATGTCCCAGCCGCCGTCAACGGTGGCGTCGTAATAGCCGAAGCGCTTGTCGGGCGTGCCGACGCCGCGGAGGGGCGCGTCCATCGCCATGTTGAGCATGGGCGATTCGTCGGGACTGTAGTCCCTGCCCGCCTCCAGCATCAGCACGCTGGCGCCCGCTTTGGTGAGCACAAAGGCGGCCATCGCGCCCCCTGCGCCGGAGCCGACGACGACGGCGTCATGCGGTTCGTCTGGCGTCATGATGTTGCGTCGCCTCCCGGGTCTTTTCCGGGAGACTAGCGTGGTGGGGTGGGATGTCGACTGTCCACCCACTTTGCGGGCAGCCCCCTCCGACCGCTTCGCGGCCACCTCCCCCGCGCTGCGCGCGAGGGAGGACTTCCCCATGCAGGGCGCGAGGGACTAGACTTTCGCCATGACACACACGCGCACGCTGATCGCTTTCAACACCGCAACTGCTAGCGAGAACAAGATTCACGATGATGCGGTGGCGAGCCGGTTCGGGTTCACGGGCGGGTTGGTGCCGGGCGTGGATGTGTTCGCCTATCTGGCGCACGCGCCGATGGCGGCGTGGGGGACGGATTGGCTGCGCGGGGGGCATATGCGGACGCGGTTCAACCGGCCGGTGTATGATGGCGATGTAACCACCGTGGAGTCCGAGGCCGATGGCGCCGACGGCATGGTGATGCGCGTGTCGGCGCGCGGCGAGGCGTGCGCGGCGGGATCGGCGCGTCGGACGGGCGCTGCGGCGGCGGGGCAGATGCTGGGCGTGGCGGAGATGCCGGCGTTGGAGACGCGGCCGAAGGCGTCGATGGAGAGCCTGACGGTCGGGGCGACGCTTGGGACATTGCGCGAGGTGTACACGCGCGAGGCGGGGCTGGAGCACATCGCGGCGGTGCGGGATGATGCGAAGCTGTATGACGATGGGCGCATCGCGAATGCAGCCTGGCTGCTGAGGCGGGCGAACTATGTGCTGGCCGACAATGTGAGGCTGGGGCCGTGGATCCATGTCGAGAGCACAATCGACATGCACTCGCTGCTGGTGGACGGGGAAGAGCTGGAGGTGCGCGCGGTGGTGGCGGATAATGCGGATGCGAAGGGGCATCTGATCGTGACGCTGGATGTGCAGATGTTGGCGGGCGCGCGGCATGTGATGAGCTGCCGGCACTGGGCGATTTATGAGCCGCGGCAGGTGAGAGAGCGGGTGTAGTTCGAGCTAGCTCAACGGAGTCATTCTCGGGATGCGCCTTCGGCTTGCCCGAGAATGACTGCCCTCATCAGAACGTCGCGTACCCGCGTGCGGTGATGTAGCTGCGCAGTTCGGCGATGCGGGTTTCGGGGTTGGGGTGGGTGGACATCCATTCGGTGGGACGTTCGCTGGAGGCGGCGCCCATTCTCTCCCAGAGGCGGACGGACTGTTTCACGTCGTAGCCGGCGGCCTGCATGTAGTCGACGCCGAGCTTGTCGGCTTCGAGTTCGTTGTTGCGGCTGAACGGAAGCAGGATGCCGACCGTTGCGCCGGCGCCGAGGACGCCAATTGCCATTTCCTGCTGGTCGCGCGGAAGGCCGCCGAGCGCTGCGCCGCCGAGAGCGACGCCGAGAGAAGCGGCGGATTGCTGGCCGGCGCGGAGGGCGGCGTGGCGGGCGACGACGTGGCCGGCCTCGTGACCCATGACGGCGGCGATCTGGTCGTCATTTTCGGAGAAGTCGATGAGACCCTTGTAGAAGCCGACCTTGCCGCCGGGCAGCACGAAGGCGTTGAGTTCCTTGGAGTCGAACACGACGAATTCCCACGCGGCGTTCTGAACCGGGGCCACGCGGGAAATCTTCTGGCCGACGGCCTGCAGGCGGGCATTGGCTTTGGCATCGCGCGAGATCGGCGTTTCGCGCTTGGTCTGTTCCCACGCCTCGGCGGCGAGAGGTACGAGATCGGCGTCGGAGGGGGCGAGGAATTCGCCCACGCTGGAACAGGCGCCCGTGCTGGCGACGCCGAGCACCATGGTGCCGGCCATGAAACGGCGCAGCACATCGCGGCGGGGCATGCTGTCGAGCGAGACGACCTGCGGTGTCGCGACGAGATGATTGTCACACATGGATGAGTCTCCGGTCCCTGGATGCTGCAAGCTCAACATAGACCGCCGAGCGGGCGAGGCAAAAGCCCCGATGCTCACGCGATTTGCAGGGGATTCAGATGACCCCGGCGCGACGGAGGGCGGTTATCGCCGCGGAATCGAGGCCGAGCACCTCGGAGAGGACCTCGCCGGTGTGCTGGCCGACGGTGTCGGGTGCGGGGCGGCGGATACTGCCGGGGGTTTCCGAGAGCTTTGGCATGACGTTGGGCATGGGGATGCGGCCGAGACTGGCGTGGTCTTCCCAGTGGATCGCGTCGCGGGCGATGAATTGCGGATCGTGGACCATGCCGTCTGGGCGGTAGATGGGGCCTGCAGGGACGCCGGCCTCGGCCATGATGGCGTCGACTTCGGCGACGGTGTGCAGGCGCGTCCATTCGCCGATGAGACTGTCGAGTTCGGTCTGGCGCTGGCCGCGCGCGTTGTGAGTTTTGAAGCGCGGGTCTTCCGCCCATTCGGGCTTGCCGATGGTTTCGGCGAAGCGCGCGAAGATGTTGTCCTGGTTGGCGCCGATGACGATGTCGCCATCGCTGCAGGGGTATGCATTGGAGGGCGCGATGCCGGGGAGGATGGAGCCGGAGCGCGTGCGCATGTGGCCGCTGGCGCCGTAATCAGGCAGCAGGGATTCAGTGACCTGCAGCACAGCCTCATAGAGTGCGCTGTCGACCACCTGCCCTCGCCCCGTCTGCTTCACCTGATGGAGCGCTGCGAGGGCGCCCATGCATCCGTATGTGGCGGCGAGCGTATCCCCGATCGAGAGGCCCATGCGGGCAGGCGGGCGATCGGGCTCGCCGACGAGATAGCGCCAGCCGCCCATCGCTTCGCCGACGAGACCGAAGCCGGCGCGGTCTGAGTAGGGGCCGGTCTGACCATAGCCGGAGACGCGGACGATGATGAGTTTTGGATTGAGGGCGTGGAGCGTGTCGGGCGCCATGCCCCATTTTTCGAGCGTGCCGGGACGGAAGTTCTCGATGATGATGTCTGACTGCGCGATGAGATCGCGGGCGACTTGCTGGCCTTGCTCGAGGCGCAGGTTGAGGGCGACGGAGCGCTTGTTGCGGGCGATGACGCGCCACCATGCGGGACGGGCGCCCTGCCCCCACTGGCGCATCGGATCGCCCTCGCCGGGCTGTTCGATCTTGATGACGTCGGCGCCCATGTCGCCCATGAGCTGCCCGCAGAACGGGCCGGCGATGAGTGAGCCCATCTCGATGACGCGGAGGTTGGCGAGGGGGCCGGTCATTTGGACTGAACTATTCGTTGTCTAATTTGACTAAAGCCACAAAGGTGCTCCGAAGGCCGTTGTCATGCGCGCCGACAAACAACTTTCGAGATTCA
>JANOKS010000117.1:0-34123 GCA_031419455.1 Alphaproteobacteria bacterium | reverse complement strand
CGCTCGCGCATGGCGACGACGACCTGACGCTTGCCGGTCTGGTTCTCGGCAAGGCGACGGTCTTTGCGATCGACCTTGCGGTTGGCGGGCTTGGCGTAGCCGCCGAGATAAACGCCGTCGATCTCGACTACGCCCGACAGGGCAGAGTTGTCTATGGCGAGGCCGAGGGCTTCGCGGATTTTGTGGAGCAGGACGAAGCAGGTTTTGTAGTCGTGGCCGAGGTCGCGGCTCAGTTGCAGCGCGTTATGACCTTTGACGCCATTCGAAAAGATGGCGATGGCGGCGAGGATGTTGCGGACTTCCATCTTGCGCGAATGGAAGATGGTTCCGGACGTGAGCGAGAACTGCTTGGAGCAGCCCCGGCATTTCCAGCGGCGTTGCGTCGCCAGCCAATAATGCTCAAGGCAACCGCACTTCGGGCAAACCGGCTCGCCGTCCGTTTCGGCCCAGCGTATCGCCCTGAAGGCTTCGCGGGCTTCTTCTTCCGTCATGCGGAGGACGCTCGCCAGTTTCAGCGAGCGAGCACCGGGGGATTTGAGGAAGTGTTGGGCCATCTGCATACCTAACCACAAGTGATGAGGTATAGATGCAGGTGGACGGACGTGCCGTCAAGGGGTATATCATCACTTGTGACGATTTCTTTGGAGCCGCCCCTTGGTAACGAAAACCGCCAAAAAGCTAAAGCTGCCACCGAACGCTTTCAAGGAGCGTGAGGTTACGGGCAGGTTTGAAGACAAGGCTAGGCAGTTGCTGAAAGACGCGCTGGATAAGCAGGGCATGACCCACAGCCAGCTCAGCGAGCACCTAGCCGCCATTGGGGCGCCGATAAGCGGCGTGGCCATAACCAACAAGATCAGCCGGGGCGGCTTTTCCGCGACCTTCCTGCTTCAGTGCATGGACGTCATGGGGCTGGAACTTACGCCCAGACCAAAACGCTAATGACAGACAACGCGACTCCCGTCGGTACTTACGCTGAAATTAACCGATTCAATTCGGGCTCGGAGCGTTGTATCTTCTGACTGGGGAAAAGACGCGATGACCACAATGGACCTTACGAGAGAGTTGGAAGCCTTCCAGCAATCGAAGCCACAGTTGATCTCGGAATTTGGATCAACGTGGGTAGTATTCGTGCTGGGAGATCTGAAGGGTCACTTTGAAACTTTTCAGCAAGCTGCCGAGTTTGCTTTGGAAAAGTATTCGGATGATCGCTTTCTGATCAGGCATACTACTGAACCCGCGCTCAAGATCCCCTTTGCAGCGGTAATGGATTGAGTTGGCACAAGACCTTCGGTCCTGACGGGGCCACCGAGAGCCAGCGTCAAGAGCGCCTAGCCGCCAACGGCTGCATGCTCGACGTTGTGATTCATGCGGACGACAAGCGAGAGAGTGAGCTGCGCGCGCTGGGTCAAGACACGCGGCATCGCACAACGGCGCTGATTGATACAGGCGCATCCAAGATTGTCGTTGACTACCGCATGGCAGAGCGGCTCGGCTTAAGAGAGACCGGCCAAGCCACCATGCTTGTCGTTGGCAGCCGTCTTGAAGCCAAAACTTATGTCGGCGTTTTGGAGATTCCAGATCTTGGCTACACGAAGATCATGGAGTTTTTGGCGCCCAAGGTTGACCACCTGCAGTGTGGCGTCCTTTTGGGAAGGTCCTTCCTCCGCGACTTCATCATGACGTTTGACGGCCCGACCGGGCAGTTTCACTTCACCAAGAAGACGCAAGAGTGGATGCCGGCTGACGACTGACTGCTCTGAGATTCGACTCTCGCACTCTTTGGAGTCATCGTCCGCATGGGGACGGTGAAATCAGGGAGGGACGAATGGCCAAATCAACGACCCCGAAAGAATGGCCCGCTCCGCGAAGCCTCGCCACCGAGCAAAGCCTCAGTAAAGCAATCGGCGGCCTGCAGGTCGTCGAACTCAAATACCGCGACGACCTTCTGTGGCGGACATTCAATCCCCATTGCTTGTTCTATTCCGCCGCGGACCAGACTGAAGTGCACGTTTACGGGGACCTGACAGCAAACCCCAATGATCCAAGAGCGAAGCTAGGCCCTCGCGACCTGGAAGTTGGCCGCATCACCGCCATCAAGCTCAACGACGCGCAGTTCCAGCGTCCGCGCGAGTTTGATCGCTTCGCAGCCAAGTTCAAAGCCGGCATCATCACGTGCATCTAGGGCGTCGAGATAGTCGAGAATGCCCTGAAGCCCCAGCCGGGCGTTTTCGGCAGCATGCTTCAGATCGAGCGTGTCAAAGCCGGACAGGCCCGCCAATGCGTACCATCTGATTTGGTCGGGGTGGGCGACGAGCTTAACTTTCATGACGACCTCATAGGATTGTTCTCGTGTTGCTTGTGTAGCGCTACCAGTTGCGGCTATCTCCACAAGTGGTTACCATCAGATGTGGTTATTCTGCGACCCCATACCGCAAATTTTTCAGGCAAGTAGTTGAGATTGTGGGAGAAGATTTCTGAGTTTCCCCCAAATCGTGACAACGACTTTCCCCCAATCTCGGCGCCATTTCCCTCAGTGCGAGCAGCCCCCTCCGGCCCTTCGGGCCACCTCCCCCGCACTCCGTGCGAGGGAGGACTTCACCCAACGCCATGAAGTGCGTGGGGTTTGCGGAATGGTGGGGGGTGGTAAGGGTGGCGGGAAGAGGATGAATTGATGAAGTGGCTGGTGCTGGCGGGTGCGGTCCTGGTGGCCGGGTGCGGAGAGGCGACGCCGCCGCTGAGCGAGGCGCATGTGGCGTTCACCAAGGCTTGCGTCGCGGCGGGGGATGCCGCGGCGGTGTGCGCGTGCCGGGCGACCAGGATCGATGCGCTGGTGGCTGACGGGTTGGTGAGCGAGGAGGTGCAGCGGGCCCTCCTGTTGCAGTCGCAGGGAAAAGAAGACGAGGCGGACGCGATCATGGTGACGTTGCCGCCGGGCGACCTTCTCCACCAGCCCAGCCTGATCGCAGAGGCGCAGCTTGCGTGCGTCGCGCCGGGCTAGGCGTGATTGGCGTTGAGCGGCGCGCACAAGACCGATAGAAGCGGGTTTCCGGAATTCCAGACAGGTTGACGCCCGCCATGAGGCGCTACGCAGCAACGCTTCTTGGACTGGCTGCCGCCACGCTGGCGGGGTGCAGCCAGAACGAGCAGGGCAAGAAGACGATCGAGGCGCAATGCATCGCCGGCGGGGGGGCGGAAGACGTCTGCGCGTGCCTGGCGAAGACCTCGGCGGAGCGGCTGGACAAGGAACTGTTCGACATCGTCGTGCTGGGCGCGCAGGGCGAGGACATCGAGACGGCCGAGCGGATCGCGGAGTTGTCGCCGCAGCTAGAGAACCGGCTTTCGGTCGAGGTGCCGGCGATCATCAAGCAGTGCGGTGCGGAGAGCTATCTGGTTCCGGGGTGAGAGCGCGTGTTCTCGCAAGGATAAGCGCGACGGAAAAACCACGGTGCGGAAATGAATCGGTGCGCGGCCGTTTTGCGGCTTGCGATTCCTCCGGCGCAGGTGCACCGAAAATGCTCATACGCTGCGAAGCGTATTCCGGGATCCGCGCTGTCCTTCGGGGCTGTTGGACGGACGGATCCCGGCTCGCAGCTTTCCCATACAGATCGAGAGCGAAATGATCGGCGCGACGGGGGTTCGCGTTGCTTTGGTCTGCGAATTCGACAGCCGATGTCAGCGCGCGTTGAGAGATGACCCCCACCTGTCCGCCCCCTTTCAGGTGGGCGGGACCTTGTGGCGCCACTGTCCTTCCAAGTGAGGCAAGTACTCGCAGCGCGGGCCCGCTCACCTGAAAGGGGGCGGACAGGTGGGGGTCTCGATCGGCAATGAAGGTGCTGGCTGGGATGAGATGATCCTTTGTGTATCCTCCTCTTCGGCTGTCTTCGAGATCAAGCATGACCAACTGGGTTCTGGGCGTCATTGGCGGGTCGGGTCTTTATCAGGTTCCGGGCATTGAAGGCGGGCGGTGGGAGACGGTGACGTCGCCGTGGGGCGTGCCGTCGGACCAGGTGTTTCGTGGCCAGCTTCACGGGATCGAGGTGGTGTTCCTGCCGCGGCATGGGCGCGGGCACAGGCTGGGGCCGACGCAGCTGAACTATCGCGCCAACATTGATGTGATGAAGCGGGCCGGTGTGACGGACATCGTCTCGTTGTCGGCGTGCGGGTCTTTGAAAGAAGAGATGGCGCCCGGGGATTTCGTGGTGGTGGACCAGTTCATCGACCGGACATTCGCGCGCGAAAAGAGTTTCTTTGGCGATGGCGTGGTCGCGCATGTCTCAATGGCGCATCCGGTGTCGTCGCGGCTGGCGGGGATGGCGGCGGAGGAGAGCGCGGCGCTGGGCGTCAAGACGCACCGCGGGGGAACTTATCTTGCGA
This sequence comes from Alphaproteobacteria bacterium, assembly GCA_031419455.1. GTDB lineage: Bacteria > Pseudomonadota > Alphaproteobacteria > Caulobacterales > Hyphomonadaceae > UBA7672. The sequence goes on along the minus strand of JANOKS010000117.1, from coordinate 29,749 downwards.
TGGAGGGGCCGCAGTTTTCCTCGCTGGCGGAATCGAAGCTGTATCGGTCGTGGGGCTGCGCGGTGATCGGCATGACCAACATGCCGGAGGCCAAGCTGGCGCGCGAGGCGGAGCTGCCTTATGCGACTGTCGCGATGGTGACGGACTATGACTGCTGGCATGAAGAGGTGGCGGCGGTGTCGGTGACCGACGTGCTGAAGGTGCTGCATGGCAATGCCGAGCGGGCGGCGGCGCTGGTTTCGCGGATGGCCAAACGGATGGCGGCGGGGCCGCGTGACGCGGACCCGGACGGGATCGACACCTGCCTCGACCATGCGATCATCACCGCGCCGCAGCATCGCGATCCGGCGCTGGTGGCGCAGCTGGATGCGGTCGCCGGACGGGTGTTGAGGGCTTGACGGCGCCGGGTGCGTCCTTCCACATCGCCCGCGCGGCGTGGAAGAGACAAGCCTAAATGCCCGACAACCTGCTGTTGTTCATCGGGCTGACCACGCTGGTCAGTCTCGCGCCTGGCCCCAACGTCATGTTCATCATGTCGCAAGCGGCGCTGCGCGGGCATCGTGCGGGCATCGTGGCGGGGCTGGGGATCCAGGTCGCCAATGTCGTCTATTTCGCGCTGACGCTGCTGGGGCTCGGGGTGTTGATCGCGACTTCGGAGCTGTTGTTCTTCATCCTGAAGTGGACGGGCGCAGGATATCTGGCGCTGATCGGGGTGATGGCGCTGATCCGGTCGTTCCGGGCCCATCCCGTGATTGATCCAGCGCAGCCGGCGCCGGTGATCGCGGTGCATCGTGGCGCCTTCTTCGACGGGCTGGTGATCGGATTCGGCAATCCGAAGACGATCTTCTGGTTCCTGACCTTCCTGCCGCAATTCATCAGCCCGCAGCAGAGCCTGATGAATCAGATGCTGACGCTGGGCATCATCGGCACGGTGATCGATCTCTCCATCCAGTGGATGTACACGCATGTCGGCGGGGCGATGTCGCGGTTCCTCGCCCAGCCGCAGATCCGGCGCTGGTTCGAGCGGGGCGTGGGCGTGGTGTTCATCGCGATCGCGCTGCTGGTGGCGTTCGGGATGCAGCAGCACAAGTGAGGGGAGAGGCTGATGACGCCGAAGCTGCATATCGGTGACCGGAATTATTCGTCGTGGAGCATGCGGCCATGGTTGGCGCTGCGCGTGGGCGGGATCGCGTTTGACGAGGTGCTGCATCAGTTGCCCGAGATGGGCGGCAAGCCTGTGTTCGGGGCGGTGTCGCCGAATGCACGGGTGCCAGCGCTGGATTTGGGCGGCGGGGTGGTGATCGCGGAGAGTCTCGCGATCTGCGAATGGGCGGCGGAGCGGCAGGCGTCACTTTGGCCCGAGGATGCGACGGCGCGTGCGCTGGCGCGGGCAGCGAGCGCGATCATGCATGCGGGGTTTGCGAACCTGCGCAACGATGCGCCGATGAACATTCGCCGACGGACGGATGCGGGCCGGATGACTGCAGACGGATTGGCGGACGCGGCGCGGGTGGATGCGTTGTGGCGCGAATGGCTGGCGCGCTCGGGCGGGCCATTCCTGTTCGGGCGGTGGTCGATTGCGGATGCGATGTATGCGCCGGTGGTGACGCGGTTCGTGACCTATGCGATCCCGCGCTCGGGTGAGGCGCAGGGCTATATCGATCGCATGTGGGCGGAGCCGTACTTTGCGGCGTGGGTCAAGGCGGCGGAGGCCGAGACGCGCGCGCTGGCGCGGTCGGATCAGGCTTAGGGTTGGACGGGCTTCGGTGTCACTTTCCCGATAATCAGAGATGATCTACCTAACGTTGCGCCACACAGGAACGCAGCATGGAACTCAAGGACGCCATCCGCACCATTCCGGACTTCCCGAGGAAGGGGATCATGTTCCGGGATGTGACCACGCTGATGGGCGATCCGCGGGCGTTCCGGCAGGCGGTGGACGAACTGGTGCAGCCCTGGGCCGGGGCCAAGATCGACAAGGTGGCGGGGATCGAGGCGCGCGGGTTCATTCTTGGCGGGGCGGTGGCGCACCAGCTGTCGGCGGGGTTCGTGCCGCTACGCAAGAAGGGCAAGCTGCCTCACCACGTGATCACCGAAAGCTATGAGCTGGAATACGGCGTCGACTCGATGGAGATGCACACCGACGCCATCGCGCCGGGCGATCGTGTGTTGCTGGTGGACGACCTGATCGCCACCGGGGGAACGGCGATGGCGGCGATCAAGCTTTTGCGGAAAGCCGGGGCGAAGATCGCGGGGGCGGCGTTCCTCGTGTGCCTGCCGGAACTGCAGGGCGACACCAAGCTGGCGGGGCAGGGCATCAATGTGAGTTACCTGGTGTGGTTCGCGGGGCATTAACCGTTGGCGTTTCAATGACGTAGTCCGGCCATTGACCCGGGCCGTCCGGACCGCCACCTATGGCGGGCACGTTCCATCGGAGTTTCCATGACGAATCGCCCCGACTTCTTCCACCTCGACGAGGACGACGAGGACGACAGCCCGGACTCCAAGAAGGAAGAAAGCAGCTCGTCCCAGCTGGACAAGGCGCTGTTCGATTCGCGGACGATCCTGCTGACGGGCGAGATCAACGACAAGATCGCGCGTTCGGTGTGCGCGCAGCTGCTGGCCTATTCGGCGGTGAGCGACAAGCCGATCCTGCTGGTGCTGTCCTCGCCGGGCGGGCATGTGGAAAGCGGCGACATGATCCACGACATGATCAAGTTCGTGCGCGCGCCGGTGCGGATTCTCGGCACGGGCTGGTGCGCCTCCGCTGGCGCGCTGATCTATGCGGCTGGGAAGAAGGAAAACCGCTTCTGCCTGCCCAACACCCGCTTCCTGCTGCACGAACCCCGCGGCGGCGTGGGCGGCCAGGCGTCGGACGTGGAAATCCAGGCGCGCGAGATCATCCGGATGCGCGAGCGCCTGAACAAGATCTTTGCGTCGGCGACCGGGCAGACGCTCGAGCAGATCAAGAAGGACACCGACCGCGACTACTGGATGAGCGCGGAACAGGCCCTCGCCTACGGCCTTGTGGGCAAGATTGTGACGACCCACGCGGAAATTCCCTAGGACCAGTCGATTTCATCGTTCCGCTTGAGCGCGGGATTTGCTCATAGTCGGGCTTGATGGAATGGCGGACGCACATTCAGCAGCTGAAGGCCTGGCAGCAGCTTCGGACCTGGTCCGGATGGCGCAGGCATGCGCCGGCTGGAGCTTCCGTGCTTGCGCATGCTGTCCTGCTGAGCGCTGTTGCGGGCATGATGGCGACCGCGCTGCCGCCGCCGCCTGATGTGGGCCGGCAGGAGGTGATCGCGGTAGAGCTTCTGCCCGACCCGGAGATCGTGGAGCCCGTGCCCAGGGCGGGCGTCACGCCGCCGCCGAGGACCAGGGCGCCACGCCCGTCGGACGCGCCATCAGCGAGCGCCGAGGCGGCTGCGCCTCGGCCCGGTCCGACCGCGCCTGTTGAACCGACGGACAGGAAGGCCGGCGAGGACAGCGTGTATCTTGGTCCGCCCTCGATCCTGAGCGACCCGGGCGTTCCACCCGGCCTTGCAAGCCTGATGGGGAAGGACCCCTGCGAGGCGCGGTTTGGTCCGAAGGCGAAAGAGTGCGCCGGCAGGGAGCTGGCGGCGCGGACGGGGACGATGGATTCGGTCATGCCCCGGAAGAAGGAGGAGCTGGCCCAGCACTTCGCCGAATTCATGCCGACATGCCAGCACAAGGTGGGCTGCGAGGATGGGGAGTGGATCTCAATCAACGGTACGCGAAGCGCGGCCAAGGCGGCGCCAGGATCGGCCAATGATCGCGGGCAGAGGGCGCATATGGGCGGCGGCGCGGCGAGCCTGGGCGGGCCGCATACCGTTGTCGGCCGGTTGCCGCAGAAGCCGGACTTCGTCGATCCGGGGTTTGGGGATTAGGGTGCGTCATCGATGCGGCGCAGGAGCCTGACCTGAATTACCGGCATGCCTTTCACGCGGGCAATTTCGCGGACGTGGTGAAGCACATCGCGCTGGCGCTATGCCTCGACCGCTTGAACCAGAAGCTGGCGGCCTACCGCTATATCGACACTCATGCGGGGATTGGCGTCTACGATCTTGAGGGCGACGAGGCGGAGCGCAGTCCGGAATGGAAGGATGGCGTGGGGCGCGTGTGGGAGGCGGAGTATGGCGCGCCGGAGGATGTGCGGGCGGCGCTGGCGCCGTGGCTCGCCGTGATCCGGGAGATGAATGCGGATGGGTTGCGACACTATCCGGGTTCGCCGTTTATTGCCTCGCGATTGGCCCGCTCAATCGATGCGTTGCGGTTGTGCGAATTACATGAACCGAGTGCGGCGTTGCTGCGTGAAGCGATGGGCCGCGACAATCGCGTGAAGATCGAACAGCGCGACGGGTTCGAAGCGCTACCGGCCTATCTGCCGCCGCCCGAGCGTCGCGGGCTGGTGCTGGTCGATCCGCCATTTGAGGTGGGGACGGTGACGCGCAAGGCGGACTTCGACTCGATGCTGAAGGCGGCGCGTGCGGGCGTGAAGCGCTGGCCGCAGGGCGTCTATGTATTCTGGCGGCCGCTAAAAGATCTCGACCAGATGGCGGCGTTCGACGGAGAGCTCGCGTCGATACTGATCGAGGAGGGCGGCGTTGCGCCAGAGAAGGTGCTGGTCGCGGACCTCTGGGTGCGCGCGATCGGCGAGGGCAAGCTGGGCGGCGCGGGCGTGGTGATCGCAAATGCGCCGTTTGGCGTGGCGGAGCATCTGCGCGCAGTGATGCCGTGGCTGTGCGAGCTGATGAAGCAGGGCGAGGGTGCAGGATGGCGGGTGGAGAGCCCATCGGCGGAGCTTGACGTTTAGCGTCGTCTTGCAAACCAGATCGTGTGGCGGGGACCCTTGCCGTTGCTGCGGGCGCGGACGGTGGCTTCTTCGACGGCGAAGCCTGCGTGCTTGAGGCGTTTGGTGAAGACGGCGTCAGGGGCGGCGGACCAGATCGCGAGGATGCCGCTTGGCCTGAGCGCAGCCATCGCGGCGGCAAGGCCGTTTACCGAATAGAGGCCGTCATTGGCGGCGCGGACGAGGCCAGAGGGGCCGTTGTCGACGTCGAGCAGGATGGCGTCGTAGCGGCTGATTGCGGTGGTGATCGCTGTGGCGACGTCGCCCGTCAGAAGCTGGACGCGCGGATCGTCGAGGCAGCCGGCGGTGAGCGCCGCCATCGGGCCGCGAGCCCAGGCGATGATTTCGGGGACGAGTTCGGCGACGGTGAGCTTTGCATTGGAGCCGAGCTTCGCCAAGGCGGCACGCAGGGTGAAGCCCATGCCGTAGCCGCCAATGAGGAGATGTGGCGCAGCGTTTGTTTTCAGACGGTCGCAGGCCATGACGGCGAGCGCTTCCTCCGAGCCGCCGACACGGCTGCTCATGAGTTCATTGTTGTCGACCATGATCATGTGATCGTCGCCATGGCGCACCAGGCGAAGCTCGACGCCGCCTGGTACTTTGGCCGCACCGATGAGTTCGCGAGGGATCATGCGCGTGCTGTTCCGAATGCGAACCATACGGCGACGCCTGCCAGCGCCAGCGCGAAGATGCGGCGGACGATCAACTCCCGGCGCGGATCGGCGAGCGCCTTTTCGAAGCTGCCGGCGAAGGCGACGATGAGTGCGTGGGCGAGTGTGGCGATTGCGAGATAGATCAGCGTCATCGTGATGAGGGCGCCCGCTGGCGCGTCGGGTCCGGCGAAGCCCGGGATCATCACGACGAAGACGGCGGCGGCTTTGGGGTTCAGCAGGTTGACGATGACGCCACGCCGGAAACGCCGGTCGGGCTCGATCGGCTTGTCTTCGTTCTTTTCGCCAACCCAGGCTTCCCAGGCGAGATAGAGAAGGAAGAGCACGCCGCCCCAGCGAAGCGCGGTGTAGAGCGGCGGCCATGTCGAGATCAGCGCGGCGGCGCCCGTTGCGGCGATGATGGCGAGAGCGGCGAGGCCGATTGCGATGCCCGCGACGGCCTGAAACCCCGCAACCCGTCCTTCCCGCGCGGCCAGCAATGCCAGCCAGGTCATGTTGGGACCGGGCGTGATCTCCATCATGATGGCGGCGATCAGGAATTCCGGAAAGGATGCGGGCATGGGTCAGCTCGCATAATCGTAGGGCCCGCCCTTCTTCAGCGCGTTGATGTAGGCGGGACGCGCGTGGATGCGGTCAAGAAAGTTGGCGATCATCGGGCGCGAGCGGCCGCCGGCGCGGTGGGCCGCGGCTTCGAGCGGGAAGCTCATCATGATGTCGGCGGCGGTGAATTCGCTGCCGGCGAACCACAGGGATTTCGAGAGTTCCTCGTCCCAGTAGTTCATGTGAAGCGCAAGCTGTGGGTCGGAGATGCGCTGCTGCGCCGCCCTCATTACGGGCTTGACGAAGCCGCGCACCAAGCCCGGCGCGCCCGCTGCGATGGCCGTGAAGACCAGCTTGAGCAGCAGCGGCGTCATGGCCGAGCCTTCGGCATAGTGCAGCCAGTAGGTGTAGCGCAGCCGCTCGGGCGTGCCGGGTTTCGGGATGAGGCGGCCATCGCCATTGGTCTCGAAGATGTAGTCGATGATCGCGCCGGTTTCCGCGATCGCGTTGCCGTTGTCCGTTATCACGGGCGACTTGCCGAGCGGGTGGACGTGCTTCAGCTCGCGCGGTGCCAGCATGGTCTTGGCGTCGCGCTGGTAGCGCTTGACCTCGTACAATGCGCCGAGTTCTTCGAGCAGCCAGAGCACGCGCTGGGAGCGGGAATTGTTGAGGTGGTGGACGGTGATCATGGGCTATCCGCCGCGCAAGAGGGTCAGTGTCCGGGCGCCGACGACTGCATCAGGCGGCCGCGCTCGGTGATGAAGATCACCAGAAGGGCTAGCGCGCCGAGGATGAAATGACCGACGAAGATTGGCGTGATGGTGCAGTCGAACTGCCGCGCGACCAGACCGCCGATCGAGGCCGAGACGAAGGACGAGGCGAAACCGATGAGCGCCGCGCCGGAGCCCGCGAAGGCGCCGAGACGCTCCATGGCGATGGCGTTGTAGTTTGGCCCCTGGAAGCCGATGCAGAAAAATGCGGCCAGCAGGAGCGTGTAGAAGATCGGGAAATCCACCGGACCGGCGAGGGCGAAGGCGGCGTGGATGGCGCTGACGATGACGAAGGCGATCAGGGCGGCGTGCGAGATCTTGCGCATGCCTTGCTTCTCGACGATGCGCGAGTTGATGAGGTTCGACGCGGTCATCGCGATGGCCGCGCCTGCGAACCAGAGCGGGAACTGGTCGCCGGTGGGATAGACGTTGTGGAAGAGTTGCTCCGACGAGGAAATGTAGCTCATCAGCGCGCCGAACAGGAAGCCGGAGGCAATGGTGTAGCCAAGCGCCTCGCGCGTGCGGATCACCTGCCAGTAGCTGCGCAGCATGGACCGGGGATTGAGCGGGATGCGCCGCTCGGGCGGCAGCGTCTCGGGCAGGCGGACCAGCACCCACAGGAACATGATGACGCTGAACACGGCCAGGACCCAGAAAATGCCGTGCCACGTCATGCCGGCGTTCAGCATCATCTGGCCGAAGAACGGCGCGACGATCGGCGCCACCATGAAGACGATCATCACGAGCGACATCACCTTCGCCATCTGCCGGCCGACATAGAGGTCGCGCGCGGCGGAGACGGCGATCACGCGGCTGCCGCCGGCGCTGGCGCCCATGAAGACGCGGGCGGCGATGAGCAGGTCGAATGTCGGGGCGTATATGCAGAGGATGGCGGCGACAATGTAGAAGAAGAGCGAAACGAACAAAACGCTGCGCCGGCCGAACCGGTCGGTCAGCGGTCCGTAGATCAGCTGCGAAACACCGAAGCCGAGCATGTAGGAGACGATGATCAGCTGCTGGTCGTTGGAGTTTGGGTCCAACACGGCCGGACACTGGATCGGGTGTTCGAGCGCTGCCGCCAAGCCGAACGACGCAGCCATGTTGGGCAGGGCGGGCAGCATGATGTCGATCGCGAGCGCGTTGAGCGCCATGAGCATCGCGGTCATCGCGACGAACTCCCACAGCGGCAGCCGGCGAATGGGTGGCGATGTCGCCAGCTGAGGCGAAGCGTCAGGCAAGGGGTGAATGCTCACGTCTGAGGGTGGGGCGGGTGTAGCCATGTTCTGCCGCGCTGGGTAGGGCGCTGGCTTGCGCGAGCGACTAAATTTTTGGGAGATCGAAGCCCCTTTTCCGCGGCTGCAAGGCAGGTCTATGCTGGCGACAGTGCCGGAGGGGTTTCATGACGTTTCGACTGATGTTTGGGGCGGCTTTTGCCGTCGTTGCGGCCGCGGCGCTAGCGGTGGCGCAGGAAGCGCCCCAGCCGCCGGCTGAGGCGAAGGACGAGAAGCCGAAATGGGACGTTGCGGCGCCGCCCCTGCCGACGCGGATGGTCAACATCAATGTCGATGAAGGGACGTGGATGGACGTGGATGTCAGTCCGGACGGGCGGACGATCGCGTTCGACATGCTGGGCGACATCTACACCATGCCGATCACTGGAGGCGCGGCCACGCGCCTCGCTGAGGGACTGCCCTATGAGATGCAGCCGCAATTTTCGCCGGACGGCAAGCGCATCGCGTTCACCAGCGACCGGGGCGGCGGCGACAATATCTGGCTGATGAATGTCGACGGGTCGGACAAGCGCCAACTGACCAAGGAAGAGTTCCGGCTGCTGAACCAGCCAGCGTGGAGCCCGGACGGCCGTTTCATCGCGGCGCGCAAGCATTTCACCACGGCGCGGTCACTCGGGACGGGCGAGATCTGGGTCTATCATGTCGGCGGCGGCGACGGGTATGTCGCGGTCAAGAAGGCGAGCGAGACGCTGCAGAAGGAGCTGGGCGAGCCGGTCTATGCGCCGGATGGCGCGAGCATCTACTACACACGCAACGTCTCGCCGGGCCCGATCTTCCAGTATGCGCAGGATTCAAACGGCAGCCTCTTCGAGATCGAGAAGTATGAGTTCGCGACGGGTAAGGTGAGCACGACTGTGCAGGGCGCAGGCGGGGCGACGCGACCCACGCCTTCTCCGGATGGCAAGAAGCTGGCGTTCGTGCGGCGTGAGCGGAACATGTCGAAGCTCTATGTGAAGGACCTGGAGACGGGCGATCTCACCAAGCTTTACGACGCGCTCGACCAGGACCTGCAGGAGACGTGGGCGGTCAACGGACTCTATCCCAACATGGACTGGACGCCGGACTCGAAGTCGATCGTGTTCTGGGCGGGCGGCAAGATCCGCCGGGTCGATATGAGCGGCGCGTCGCAAGTGATCCCGTTCCGCGTGAACGACACGCGCGTGGTGATCGACCCGCCGCAGCCGAAGATCGAGGTGGCGCCGGATACGTTCCGCACGAAGATGCCGCGCTTCGTCTCGGTGTCGCCGGATGGCAAGCGCGTCGTATTCGAAAGTCTCGGCAAGCTGTATGCGAAACAACTTCCGAATGGCGCGCCAGCGCGGCTGACGCAGACGCGCGGACAGGAGATGGAGGTGTTTCCCGCCTGGTCGCGCGACGGACAGCGGATGGTCTATGTCGAATGGACTGATGCTGGGATGGGACGCATCCGGATTGTGAACGCCAACGGTTCCGGCGGTCGCGTGGTGACGGCCGTGCCGGGGCATTATCGCCGTCCGCGTTTCTCGCCTGACGGACTGACGATCGTGTTCGAACGCGGATCGGGAGGCTATCTGCTGTCCGACCTGCGCTCCGATGATCCGGGCGTCTATCGCATTCCCACGACGGGCGGCGCGATGACGAAGGTCACGGACGATGGCGCCTTCCCGCATTTCGGCGCCAGCAATGACCGCGTATTCCTCACGCGGTCGAAAGAACAGGAAGGTGTGCTGGTCTCGGTTGATCTCAATGGAGAGACGGAGCGCACGCATGCCAAGGGCGACATGGTGGCGGGATACGACGTCTCGCCGGATGGCCGCCACATCGGCTTCCGCGATAACTACGCGGCCTATGTGATGCCGCTGGCGGCGGGGCCGCAGGAGATCGGCGCGGGCAAGGGCGGGTCGGCGATGCCGGTGGTGAAAGCCAGCGCGGGCGGGGCGACTTATCTCTCGTGGACCGATGGCGGGCGGCAGCTCAACTGGAGCCTCGGGCCGACGCTGTATTCGGCGAGCATCGACGCGATGATGCCGGTGGCGCCTACGAAAGAGGACGAGAAGCCGTCCTACAAGCCGCCGGAAACGGGCGTTGACCTGTCTATCTCCGTCAACGCCGCCAAGCCGTCGGGAACGCTGATCCTGACGGGCGCGCGTATCGTCACCATGGCGGACGCCAATGGCGGCGTCATCGAGGATGGCGTGATCGTCATCACCGACAACCGCATCACCCGGGTTGGGCCTGCCGCGTCCGTTCCGGTGGCGCTGGGCGTGCGCACGATCGACCTCAAGGGCAAGACCATCATTCCCGGCCTGATCGATGCGCACGCGCATGGTCCGCAGGGCGATGATGACATCATCCCGAACCAGAACTGGAGCGCGCTAGCGCACCTTTCTTTGGGCGTCACCACCGTGTTCGATCCGTCGAATGCGGCAAGCGAGGCGTTCGTCTCCGAGGAAATGCAGCGCGCCGGGTTGATCGTCGGGCCACGCACTTTCTCGACGGGCGAGATCGTCTATGGCGCGCGCAGCCGCGGCACGCTGAACGACATCAAGGACTATGACGACGCACTGGCGCATGTGCGCAGACTGAAGGTGCAGGGCGCTGCGGGCATCAAGAACTACAACCAGCCGCGCCGCAACCAGCGGCAGCAGGTGGTGGCCGCCAGCATCGCAGAAAACATCCAGGTCGTGGCGGAGGGCGCGTCGCTGTTCGCGCAGGACATCGCGCTGATCGCCGACGGCAACACGGCGCTGGAGCACAACATTCCGCAGATGGCGCTGTATGAAGACGTGGTCAGCTTCTACGCGCAAACGAAAGTGGCCTACACGCCGACGCTGGTTGTCACTTATGGCGGACTTGCAGCCGATCCTTACTGGCGCTCGCGCACGGATGTCTGGCGCCACCCGATCCTGTCGCGGCATGTGCCGCCGCATATCCTGCAGCCCAGCAGCGTGCGGCGGACGCAGGCGCCGGAAGAGGATTTCGTGGACGCCAAGTCGGCCGCGACGGCGAAGCAGTTGTTCGACCGGGGTGTCAACGTCTCGATCGGCGCGCATGGCCAGCAGGAGGGTCTCGCGGCGCACTGGGAGATGTGGTCGTTCGCGCGCGGCGGCTTCTCGCCGCTGGATGCGCTGAAGACAGCCACCATCATGCCGGCGCGCAAGCTGGGCTTCGAGAAGGACATCGGTTCGATCGAGGCGGGCAAGCTGGCCGATCTCGTCGTGCTGGACGCAAACCCGCTCACCGACATTCGCAACTCGGACAAGGTTTCCGGCGTGATGGTGAACGGGCGTTTGTACAACCCGATGACGATGGACGAGATCGCGCCGGGGAATGCGAAGAAGGCGCCGTATTACTGGGAGTGAGGGCCGGGACCGCCGGGCTCCTGCCCGACAGTCGCTGCTTAGGAGCGATCGGCGACACCTCAAGGGATGCGAGAAAGTGCCGGGCGGGAGCCCGGCGGTCCCGGATCAGACGTTAAACCGGAAGTGCATCACGTCGCCGTCCTGGACGATGTATTCCTTGCCTTCCTGGCGGGCCTTGCCGGCTTCCTTGGCGCCGCTTTCGCCGTTGAACTTGACGTAGTCAGGGTAGGCGATCGTCTCGGCCTTGATGAAGCCCTTCTCGAAGTCGCCGTGGATGACGCCGGCGGCTTGCGGGGCGGTCGTACCCTTCTTGATGGTCCAGGCGCGCGCTTCCTTGGGGCCGACGGTGAAGTAGGTCTGCAGGCCGAGCAGTTCGTAGCCGGCGCGGATGACGCGGTTGAGGCCAGGCTCTTCGAGGCCGAGGCTATCGAGGAATTCCTTCTGTTCGTCGTCGGACAGGACCGCTGTTTCGCTTTCGATCTTGGCCGAGATGACGACGGCTGCCGAGCCTTCGGCTTTGGCATGGGCGACGACGGCGTCGGAGAATGTGTTGCCGGTTCCAGCTGAGGCTTCGTCGACATTGCAGATGTAGAAGACCGGCTTGGAGGTGAGCAGCTGGAGCATCTTCCAGGCTTTCACATCTTCAGCGGCGATCTTCGCGCGGCGCGCGGGCTTGCCCGCGTTCAGCTGTTCGAGCGCGAGTTTCAGGAGTTCCAGCGTCTGGATCGCTTCCTTGTCGCCGCCCTTGGCTTTCTTCTCGACGTTCAGCCTGCGCTTCTCAAGCGAGTCCATGTCAGCGAGCATCAGTTCGGTCTCGACCACTTCAAAGTCGGAGAGCGGGTCGATCTTGCCGGAGACGTGCGTGATGTCATCGTCCTCGAAGCAGCGGAGGACATAGGCGACGGCGTCAACTTCGCGGATGGTGGCGAGGAACTGGTTGCCGAGGCCCTCGCCCTTGCTGGCGCCCTTCACGAGACCGGCGATGTCCACGAAGTTCATGCGCGTCGGAATGATCTCCTTCGAGCCGGCGATCTTCGCCAGCACGTCGAGCCGTGGTTCGGGCATCGCCACGTCGCCGACGTTTGGCTCGATTGTGCAGAACGGATAGTTCGCCGCCTGCGCCGCAGCCGTGCGAGTCAGGGCGTTGAACAGGGTCGACTTGCCGACATTCGGCAAGCCCACGATTCCAGCCTTGAAGCCCATCAGTCTTGTTCCTTATCAGCTGGCGGCTTGCGCGGGTCGCTCTTGGGCGCGGGCGCAAGGCGCATCACTTCGGTCTGGTATTTGTCGTCGTTGTTGGCAAGCAGCAGCGGCAGCGCTTCGGCGCAGGCGTCGATCAGGGCGGTGACCCAGGGCTGGTCGGCCTTGGCGAAATCGGACAGCACGTGGGCGTGGACGAGTTCCTTGTCGCCGGGATGACCAACGCCCATGCGGGCGCGGCGCACACCTGCGTCGGCCTGCGCGATGATAGAGCGGATGCCGTTGTGACCGGCTGCGCCGCCGCCGGTCTTCATGCGGAAGCGGCCCGGGGCGAGATCGATCTCGTCATAGAAGACGACCGTGTTGGCCGGCGTGATCTTGTGGAAGCGCATGGCCTCGCCGACCGAGTGGCCAGAATTGTTCATGAAGGTCTGGGGCTTCAGCAACAGCGCCTTCACCTTCGTGCCATTGTCCGCCGTCAGCGCGCCCTCCGCGACCTCTCCCTGGAAGCGCGTGCGCCACGGGCCGAACGCGTGTTTCGACGCGAAGCGGTCCACGGCCATGAAGCCGATGTTGTGACGGTTGCCGGCGTATTTCGCGCCGGGGTTTCCAAGGCCCACGATGAGCAGCATCAGAGCCGTCCAGAAGGATTGACCGGCGCGCGCACGTGCACGCCGGCTTCAGGTCCTTACTTCTTCTTCGGCGCGGCGGCCGGCGCTGCCTTGGCCGGAGCAGCGGCTTTTGCGCCAGCAGCCGGAGCGGCAGCTTTGGCGCCAGCGGCGGGAGCAGCGCCGGCGGCCGGAGCGGCTGCGACGGCGTCAGCTGCCGGTTTGTCCTCGGCAACATCGTCCTTGGCCTTGCGGCCGGCGATGGTGATGACGGTGAAATCGCGGCCGGCGATCGTGGGACGAACGCCTTCCGGCAGCGTGATCGCCGAGATCTTCAGGGCGTCGCCGATTTCCATCGACGAGACGTCTGCCTCGAGATGTTCCGGGATATTGTCAGCCGGGGCGTAGAGCCAGATTTCGTGGCGCACGATGTTCATCGCGCCGCCGCGCTTGATGCCGGGCGAGACGCCCTGGCCGGTGACGTGAACCGGAACGGCCACGCGGATGATCTGCCCGGGCTCGACGCGGTAGAGGTCGAGGTGGGTCGGTTCGTCCGTGACCGGGTGGAACTGGATGTCCTGCGCGAACACGAGCTGCCGCTCGCCCTTGTATTCCAGTGTCACGGTATGAGCGAGAAACTTGCCGGACTTCAGCGCAACGCCGACGGTCTTCTTGTCGATCGAGATCGACACCGGGGCCTTGTCGCCGCCGTAGAGCACGGCGGGTACGCGGCCCTCGCGGCGGATTTCACGGGCGCCGCCGCGGCCGGTGCGCTCGCGCACGTCGACATTGAGGACGATTTCAGGCTTGGACATCTTGCTCTCCGTTTCGCCCTGGCGTCCGGCCTCCGGTGAAGGAGCGGCTGACACCCTGACTACACAGGCAGCGACAATCGCCGCCTTTCGGGAAGCGCGGCTTATAAGTGAGAGGCCGAGGGGCTGCAAGACGCGTTCTTGGCGAGATTCCGTTCAGTTTGCGGTCAATCCTGCGGATTCGCGTCGGAAGAGACCGCCATCGGCTTTCGCGGCAGACTGCGGCATAAGGGTTGGGCCGGCCAGAAGGGCCGCTCGGAAGGGCTCATGGACAAACCGCCCCTGCCAGATGGACGCAAGCCGGGTCGGCCTCACGCAGACCTGTCGGTCGTCACGGCGAGGACGGCCGTCAGCCAGTATCCGTTCGTGCCGTTCGGGCTGGTTCCGTTGGTCGGGCTCGCGTTGCTGATGATCGTGGCGCTGGTTCCATTCGCGTTCGGCGAGGTTCAGGCCGCAACTGAGACGTCTGCGCGGGCCGCGCTGCAGAAATCGGGCGCGACATGGGCGACCGCGACGGCGTCGGGCCAGTGGGTGGTGCTGGAGGGGCGCCCACCCTCGCGCGAGGCTGCGGTTGCGGCGGAGCGGGCCGTGGCGCAGGCGCAGGCCGAAACGCTGTTCGGACAGGCGGCGCCGGCGACGTGGGTGATCAGCCAGTTTACCTGGGTCGATGACCCGTTGCTGCCGTCGGGCGCGCTCAGGCCGCGGATCGATCGTCCTGGTGCGCGGACGCCTCCTTCACCGGCGGAGGCCGAGGCGTGTGACGAGACCATGGCCAGCCTTCTCGCCAGCGCGCGCATCGAATTTGCGACGAGCAGCGCCGCGATCGGCGCCGGCAGCGACCCGGTACTCGACGCCATCGCCGCCGCCGCCGGATACTGCCGCGGGTCGCTGCGCATCGAGGGGCATACGGACAGTGTCGGACGGGCGGCCGCGAACACGAGCCTGAGCCTGCGCCGCGCCGAGGCTGTTCGCGCCGCACTCATTTCGCGGGGCGTGGCCGCCGACAGGCTGGTCGCGCAGGGCGTTGGCGCCGCCGACCCCGTCGCCAGCAACGGTTCTGAACAGGGCCGCGCCCGCAATCGCCGTATCGAAATCCGCACGCTGCTTTCACCGCCTACCTGACGGACACGTCCATGTGGTTCCTGCTGCTCCAGATCTTCATTCTCATGCTGCTCGCCGCGGCACTGGGCGCTGCTTTCATGTGGTGGTGGTTGAGCAGGCGTCACGAGTCGATCGCGGAAAGCCGCGAGCGGTTGCTGGAGCAGGCCAATCGCGTCGCGAACCTCGCCACGCGCGATGATGTGGCGACGCAAGGCGCCACGGTTCTCGCCGCACTGGCCGGTCAGAAGCCGGTCGATCTCGCGCCGCTCGACGATACGCTCCAGGGTATCCGCCGGGTGGTGTCGGACATCAGGATGCCCGAGACGGACCTCACACCGGTGCAGCAGGGCGTCGACGCGCTGGCGGAGCGCCTTGCCCGTCTCGAAGCAGCGTTGGACACCCTGAAGGACATCGATCTTGGACCGGTGCATGCCGGGCTGGCCTCGCTTGGCCTGACGGTCAACGCGCTGGAGCCGCGGTTCAGCGATCTCGGCGCCCGCCTCGAGACGGCGCGGCTTAGTGACATGGACGCCATCTCCGCGCGCTTCGCGACGATCTCCACCGCAATCGGCGCGGTCCGTTCGCCCGACATCGCGCCGCTCCAGCAGCGCCTGTCCGAAATTCACGCAGCAGTAGCCAACATCCGTATCCCCGATGTGGCGCCGATCCAGACGCGGCTGGGCGAGGTGCAGGCGTCGATCGCGAACATCCCGCAGCCGAACCTGCAGCCGCTGCATGCATCGCTTTCTGACCTTGAGGCCTTCGTGGTGGCGCTCGACAAGCCGCATCAGGACCTGGGGCCGTTGTTCAACCGGCTATCGGCGCTCGATACTGCGCTTGTCAGCCTCCAGACGGACGTCCGTGACGCTCAATCACTGAAGCCGATCGACCGTCGTCTCGCAGGCATCGAGGAAGCAATCGGCAGCATGCCCGGTCCGGACATGTCGCCGGTGATCGGCGCCGTCCGCGCGATCGATAACCGGCGCGATCTGGTGGCGATGGAAAACCGGCTGACGGCGATCGAGTACGGCCTTGCCGCCGTGCATCACATGCTGCGGTCGCGGGCGGACGCCCTGGCCAATCGCGAGGATGGTTCGGATGGTCGTATCGCGCCGCCGCTCCACGTGGTCCGCCAGCCGGAAGCTCAGCCGGCGCCTGTGCGACCGGACCGCGAGAGCGATCCGATCAACGCGTTCCGCCGTGCGAACGATGAGGCCAACCTGCTTTCCGAACCAGCCTTCGGTCCGCCAGATGATCTGGAAGCGATCGATGGCGTCGGCCCGATGCTTCGGGCGCTGCTGCACGATCTCGGCATCTACTACTTCTGGCAAGTCGCGGAGTGGACGCCGCAAGAGATCGACTGGGTCGAGAGCAAGCTGATGCACTTCCGTGGCCGCATTCGCCGCGACGACTGGGTCGGCCATTCGCGCGTGCTGGCGCTCGCGCCGACTGCAAGCAAGCGGCCGAACCAGCCGCGCACCAGGGGCGCGGGCGGGCTCTAGCCTCTCGATCTAGCCGCCCAGGCCGTGCCAGGCGCGTTCGCCATGCACGTGCATGTCGAGCCCTTCGACTTCCGCCTCGGGCTTGGCGCGGGCGCTGACCAGAAACGCCGTGGCCTTCGCGATGGCGAAGGTAACCACAACCGACCAGGCGACGACCGCGAGAACGCCCTGCAGCTGGACCCATGCCTGCTGCGCGATGGTGGCGTCGCCCAGCCCCGGCGCGAGCGGGCCGAATGTCGCGAGCACCGGCAGGATCATCGTGCCGAGAATGCCGCCGACGCCGTGGACGGCGAACACGTCGAGACTGTCGTCGATCTTCAGCGTCGTGCGGATGATCGAGACCGCATAAAAGCAGATGGCCGAGGCAAGAACGCCGATGATCACGGCGCCGACAGGGCCGACCGAACCGGCCGCTGGCGTGATCGTGGCGAGTCCGGCGATCAGGCCGGTCACCGTGCCGACGAGGCCGGGGCGGCCAAAGCGGATCCATTCGATTGCCATCCAGGTCAGCGCGGCGGCGGAGGCCGACAGGTGGGTGACCAGCATGGCGTTGCCAGCCGATTGCCCGGCGCCCAGCGCCGACCCCGCATTGAAGCCATACCAGCCGACCCAGAGCATCGCCGCGCCGATCATCACCAGCACGGGGCTGTGCGGCGGGCGCATTTCGTGGGGGAAGTGCTTTCGCTTGCCGACCACGGTGGCGATCACCAGCGCCGAAGAACCAGCGGTCGCGTGAACGACGAGGCCGCCCGCGAAGTCGCGCACGCCCTGTTCGTAGAGCCAGCCTCCGGAAGCCCAGACCCAGTGGCACACGGGCGCGTAGACCAGCAGCAGCCAGGCCGAAGAGAAGATCAGGACATAGCCGAAACCCGCTCGCTCGGGATAAGCGCCGACGATCAGAGCCGGGGTGATGATCGCGAACGTCATCTGGAACATGAAGAAGACGGATTCGGGGATCGTGCCGGTTTCGCTTGTCGCCGTGACGCCGTTCAGGAAGGCCTTGTCGAGCCCGCCCCAGAAGGCGTTGGCCGCACCACCATCGCCGAACGCGATCGAGTAGCCGACGAAGAACCAGAGCAGCGACATGAGGCAGGCGATCACCACGCACTGCGACAGCACTGACAAAACGTTCTTGGATTGCACGAGGCCGCCATAGAACAGGGCGAGCGCCGGCAGGGTCATCAGCAGCACCAGCGCAGTGGCGGTGAGAACCCAGGCGGTGTCGCCGCTGTTGGTCTCTGCGAAGGCTGCGGGTGCGCCAAGCAGGGCAATCGCAAGGCCAGCGGCCGCCGCGCGGCCGGTCTTCAGGATGGTCATGGGGTCCCCTCAACAGGTGTTCGCCGACTGTCGCAGCGTTGCCCGTTGATTAGGCGGAGAGGCGGATTCGCGCCCATGAGTTGAGCGCGAGGTCACAAACAGATTGTGAGTCGCCGAATGATTGAGCATAAAAACCAGCGCTTGCCTGAATTTTAGTCAGCCGATGGTTTGTAGAAAACCAAAAAGGCCCGCTGTTTCCAGCGGGCCTTTGTTCGTTTGATCAGTCCAGTCGGTATCAGCCGTCGATCGGGCCGCGGTCGAAACCGGCAGCCTGGGCGGCAGCAGCGATTTCCTGAGCGGCTTCAACGTCAGCAGCGCGATCAGCAGCCTGGCCGGCGGCGATGACGTTCTCGCCCTTGGCCTGACGTTCAGCTTCGTCCGGCGAGCGGGCGACGTTGAGCGTGATCTTGAGGGCGACTTCCGGGTGCAGGCGGATGGTGACGTCGTGCATGCCGATCGTCTTGATCGGCTGGTTGATCGCCACGTGCTTGCGCTCGACCTTGTGACCAGCGGCGTTGATCGTGTCCGCGATGTCGCGCGCGGCGACCGAGCCGTAAAGCTGGCCGGTCTCGCCCGCCTGACGGATCAGCACGTAGGTCGTGCCGTCCAGCGACTGGCCTTCGCCTTGCGCTGCTGCCTTGGCCTTCTCGTTGCGGGCTTCGATCGCGGCGCGTTCACGCTCGAACCGGGCCTTGTTGGCGTCGGTTGCAAGAAGCGCCTTGTGCTGCGGGAGAAGGAAGTTGCGGGCGAACCCGTTCTTGACCTTCACCACGTCGCCGATGGCGCCGAGCTTTTCGACGCGCTCCAGGAGGATGACTTCCATGGGATGCTCCCTCCTATTTCACGAGATACGGAAGCAGCGACAGGTGGCGCGCGCGTTTGATCGCTTGCGACAGGAGGCGCTGTTTCTTGGCCGAGACCGCGGTGATGCGGGCCGGGACGATCTTGCCCTTCTCCGAGATGTAACGCTGGAGAAGTTTTACGTCCTTGTAGTCGATCGGCTGTGCATCCTTGCCCGAGAACGGGCAGACCTTGCGCCGGCGGCCGAACGGGCGGCGCGACGGCAGGTTGGCGATGTTGATTTTGACTTGTGCCATGTTGCTATCTCCTACCGGTCACGCGGCGGGCGGGGCGGACGATCGCCACGGTCTTCGCGGGGAGGACGGTCGCCGCGGGGAGGACGGTCATCGCCGCCACGGAAGCCGCCGCCGGAGAAGCCGCCGCCGCCGCCGAAGTCGTCACGGTCGCGCTTGCGGTCGTCACGGTCCTTGCGGGCGATCACAGGCGAAGGCTCGGCCGACAGTTCTTCCACCTTCACGGTGAGGAAGCGCAGCACGTCTTCATTGATGCGGTGACGGCGCTCGATCTCGTGGATCACCGGGCCGGGGGCGTCGATGTTCAGAAGCGAGTAGTGCGCCTTGCGCGATTTCTTGATCGGGTAGGACAGGTTGCGGAGGCCCCAGTATTCGGACTTCTCGACCTTGCCCTGGCCCTCGGTGACGATCCTGGTGATGTCTTCCACCAGCGCGTCGACCTGTTGTGGGGAAATATCGGGTCGCGTGACGACCACGTGTTCGTAAAGTGCCATTTTTTATCCCTTCAGCGAGGGGCGGCGCAGTCAGTCCGAAGGGCGGACTGGCCACGATGGATCCCGTGCACCCGGATGGGGCCTGGGACCGCCTCTCTTTGCGAAGGGGGCTCAATACAGGAAAAGGGCTGCAAATCAAGCGTTCCACAGGGCGAAAGACCGTTCACCTTGCGCCCAATCGCCCCAGTTCATAGGGAATCCTGCTGTCGTTCCTGATTCCAAGGCGTTTTCCATGTCCCGTATCGCTTTCATCTTCCCCGGCCAGGGCTCTCAGGCGGTGGGCATGGGGAAGGAGCTCGCCGATGCGTTTCCCGCTGCGAAGGCGGTGTTCGATGAAGTCGACGCGGCGCTGGGCGAGAAGCTGTCGGATCTGATCTGGAGCGGGCCGATCGAGACGCTGACGCTGACGGCCAATGCGCAGCCGGCGCTGATGGCGGTCAGTCTCGCCGCGGTCCGCGCGCTGGACAGCGGGTTCGGCGCGAAGGTATCGCAGGCGGCGTTCGTGGCGGGGCATTCGCTTGGCGAGTATTCGGCGCTGGCGGCCGCCGGAGCGCTGTCGATCACGGATGCCGCGAAGCTCCTGCGCAGGCGCGGCGAGGCGATGCAGGCTGCTGTGCCGGTGGGTCAGGGCGCGATGGCGGCCCTAATCGGCAAGGTTGATGTCGAGATCGCAGAAGTGATCGTGCTGGAAGGCTCGGCGGCGGGAACGGTGGTCGTCGCCAACGACAACAACAACGGCAACGTCGTCATCTCCGGCACAAAGGCCGGCGTCGAAGCGGCAATCGCCGCCGCCAAGGCGAAGGGCGTGAAGGCGATTTCGTTGCCGGTGTCGGCGCCGTTCCACTCGCCACTGATGGCGCCGGCCGCCGTCGAGATGGAGAAGGCGCTGGCCGCCGCGAAGATCAGCAAGCCCGTCGTGCCGGTCGTCGCCAATGTCACGGCGCGTCCTATCGAGGAGCCTGCCGACATCCGGCGGCTTCTGGTCGAGCAGGTCACGGGCCGCGTGCGCTGGCGCGAGAGCATCCAGTGGATGGCCGAAGCGCCGGACAAGGGCGGCGGCGGCGTCACGAAGTTCATCGAGACTGGCGCGGGCAAGCAGCTGTCGGGCATGGTGAAGCGGAACGCGCCGGACGCGGAGACGGTGGCGCTGAATGTGCCGGGTGATCTTGAAGCGTTTGCGAAGAGTCTGGGGTGACCTGATGGGCCCTTGTGCCAAGCCCTGTCATTCTAGGCGGAAGCACGTTAGCGCTGGAGACTTGGACCCCAGGGGCGAGGGGTGCGATCGTCGCCCCTGGGTTCCGGATAGCCGCTTCGCGGCTTCCGGAATGACAGTTCAACTCCAAGCCTGCACACACGGAGCCACTTGATGTTCAACCTCACAGGACGGTTCGCCCTCGTTACCGGCGCCTCAGGCGGCATTGGCGGGTCGATCGCAAAGGCGCTGAGCGATGCGGGCGCGAAGGTGGCGCTGTCCGGCACACGGGTCGAGGCGCTCGAGAATGCCGCCGCGGAGATCGGAGGATCGCCGGTGATCCTGCCGTGCAACCTGTCGGACCCGGCCGCGACATCTGCACTGGTCGGTCAGGCCGAGGAGGCGCTCGGCGGTCTCGACATTCTTGTATCCAATGCCGGCCTCACCAAGGACGGCCTGCTGATGCGGATGAAGGACGAGGACTGGGACGCCGTCCTGAACGTCAATCTCGGCGCCTATTTCCGGCTGGCCAAGGCTGCCATGCGCGGGATGATGAAGCGCCGCCATGGCCGGATCATCGGAATCACTTCGGTCGTGGGCGTCACCGGCAACGCCGGCCAGACGAACTACGCCGCGTCCAAGGCGGGCATGATCGGATTCACCAAATCGCTCGCCCAGGAAGTGGCCAGCCGAAACATCACCGTGAACTGCATCGCCCCAGGTTTCATCCAGACCGCCATGACCGATGTGCTGAAGGATGACCAGAAGGAGGGTCTTTTGAAGGGAATCCCGGCTGGAAGGCTTGGGACGGGGGCTGACATCGCGGCGGCCGCCCTCTATCTCGCATCGGATGAATCCGCTTACATGACGGGCCAGACCCTGCATGTTAATGGCGGCATGGCGATGATCTAGGCCGCCGCGCTTTTGGCGGCTATGGTCAAAGAAATTCGGGCGTGTTACCGCCCCGCAACGATGGTTTTTCCGGGCCCCGGACACTTTGATCCGGGCCTTGATTCTGGAAGGGAATGACATGTCCGACGTGATCGAACGCGTAAAGAAAATCGTGGTCGAGCGCCTGGAAGTGGACGCCGAGAAGGTCAACGAGAAAGCCTCGTTCATCGACGATCTGGGCGCTGACTCGCTCGACCTCGTCGAACTCGTGATGGCGTTCGAGGAAGAATTCGGCATCGAGATCCCGGACGACGTCCAGGAGCAGATCGGCACCGTCGGCGACGCCGTCCGCTTCATCAAGGAACGCGTCTAACCGGCGCGTACTCCGGCCGGGAGTTCTCATATGCGGCGCGTCGTCATCACCGGCATGGGACTCGTGACGCCCCTGGCGAATGGCCGGGAAGCGTCGTGGAAGAAGCTCATCGCGGGCGAGTCCGGACTCAAGAAAGTCGATCTGTTCGAGACGGGAGACCTTGCCTGCAAGATCGGCGGGCAGGTTCCGTGGGTGAGCGGACGCGGCGGCGGCTCGGCTGACGACCCCAATTCGTTCGATCCCGACAAGACGATGTCGGCGAAGGAACAGCGCCGCGTCGACGAGTTCATCCTTTATGCAGTCGCGGCGGCCGACGAAGCCATCGCGGATGCCGGCTGGACGCCTGAAGGTTACGAGGATCGCGTCCGCACCGGCGTGCTGATCGGTTCGGGCATTGGCGGCCTGAAGGCGATCGCGGACACTGCGATCGAACTGCACGAGAAGGGACCGCGGCGCATCTCGCCCTTCTTCATTCCGAGCGCGCTGATCAACCTCGCCTCCGGCCAACTCTCCATCAAGTATGGCTACAAGGGACCGAACCACGCTGTGGTGACCGCCTGCGCGACAGGCGCGCATGCGATCGGCGACTCGGTGCGCCTCATCCAGTGGGGCGACGCCGATGTGATGGTCGCGGGCGGCGCCGAGGCTTCCGTCTGCCGCATCGGCTATGCAGGCTTCATCGCGTGCCGCGCCATGTCGACCAGTTTCAACGACACGCCGGAGAAGGCCTCGCGCCCGTATGACAAGGACCGCGACGGCTTCGTGATGGGCGAAGGCGCGGGCATTGTCGTGCTGGAGGAATACGAGCACGCGAAGAAGCGCGGCGCGAAGATCTACGCGGAAGTCGTCGGCTACGGCCTGACCGGCGATGCCTTCCACATCACCTCGCCCGACGAGACGGGCGATGGCGGGGAGCGCGCGATGCGGACCGCGCTGCAGCGTTCTGGCCTCGACGCCTCAGAGATCGACTACGTCAACGCGCATGGCACCTCGACCCCGGCCGGCGACGAAATCGAGGTTCGGGCCGTCGCGCGCGTGCTGGGCAACGCCGCCGCGACCACGCATCTGTCGTCCACCAAGTCCGCCATCGGCCACCTGTTGGGCGCGGCAGGTTCGGTCGAGGCGATCTTCTGCGCATTGGCGATCCGCGATGGCGTGATCCCGCCGACGCTGAACCTCGACAATCCTTCGTTCGACTCGCCCATCAACCTCACGCCGCACAAGGCGGTCAGGAAGAAGGTTCGGGCGGCGCTTTCCAATTCGTTCGGGTTCGGCGGGACAAACGCCGCGCTTGTGCTTAAGGCGCCGGACTGAATCGCGTACGCGGGGTAGACTCCAGCCTTGATGGTTGGCCGGCGACTGTTTGCGGGGGATCGGGCGGGCGGCTTCTGGAGTTTGTGCGTGGGCAAGCTACTCGGCATCGTTTTCACACTGGCTCTGATCGGCGTCGCTGCAGCCGCGGGCGGATGGTTCTGGCTCAACGGTGTTTATACGGGCGCTGGTCCCGCTACGGCTGACGGCAAGCCGCGCGTCGTGATGATCGAGCGCGGCGCAACCACACAGAGCATCGCGACGAAGTTGGCGGAAGCTGGCGCCATCACGGACGAAGGCCAGTTCCGTCTCGCGCTTCGCGTGCGTGAGTTCACAGGCGAAAAGCCGGTGATGAAGGCGGGCGAATACGAGATCGCCTCGGCCGCCAGCATGGCGGACATCGTGACAGAGTTGTCCGATGGCAAGGCGCTGCAATACGCGGTGATCGTGCCCGAAGGACTGACCAGCGACATGATCGTGAAGCTGCTGGCCGAGCGCGAATGGAAAGCAACAGGCGGCGCAGCCCACGCCTACACGCTTTCCGGAATGCCGCCTGCCGTGCCGCCCGAGGGCGTGCTCCTGCCGGGCGACTATGCTGTGACACGCGGCGACACGATCGAGTCCGTCGTCGAGCGGATGAGACAAGCGCAAGAGACGCTGCTCGCCGAAATCTGGGAGTCGCGACAGCGGGGCTTGCCACTTAAATCTCTGCAGGAGGCCGTGATCCTCGCCTCGGTGATCGAGAAGGAAAGCGGCAATGCGGATGAACAGCCGCAGATCGCCGCTGCCTTCATAAACCGTCTCCGCACGGGCATGCGGCTGCAGGCGGACGCGACGATCGTCTATGGCATCACGAAGGGCTATCCGATCGGGCGGACCATCACCAGCAAGGAGCTGGCAGCAAAGAACAGCTGGAACACCTACCAGCGCGACGGCCTGCCCGAGACGCCGATCTGCAATCCGGGCGCGGGCGCCCTGCGGGCAGCGCTGCAGCCGGCGGCGAGCAAGGCGATCTACTTCATGGCAGACGGCAAGGGCGGCCACCTTTTCTCTGAGACCTATGCCGAACATCAGCGCAATGTCGACGCCTACTGGAAGCTGCGGCGGGACAACGCGTCTGCCGGTGTGAACACGCCTGCGGTCCGGCAGCCATGACACGCCCCAAATTTTTTAGGCACTGGGCATGATCCGGGGGATGACAGGTTTCGGCAGGGCTCAGGGCCAGACGCCGTGGGGCCTCTGGGCGTGGGAAGCGCGGTCCGTCAACGGCAAGTCCGTGGACATCCGCACCAACTATCCGCCCGGCTGCGACGCCATCGACTTCGAGGCGCGCAAGCGTGTGAAGGAGCGATTTCAACGAGGCAGTTTCCAGCTGCAGCTGCGTATCGACTGGACCCGCGATCCCGGCGCCAGCGCGATCGACACGCGCGAGCTGGCACGCCTCGCGCGGCTGTCGCGCCACTGGGCGAAATCCGGCGTCAGCCCGGCGCGGTTCGATGGACTGGTGAGCGCGCCCGGCGTGATGAAGGGCGCGTCGCGGACTGGAACGTCGGTCGATGAAATCGTCACGAAAGACCTGCTCATCGGCCTCGATTCGACGCTCGACATGCTCACCGCCGCGCGCGGGAAAGAGGGCGAGAACTTGCTCCAGCTCTTTAATGCCATGCTCGCGCAGACCGAACAGCTGCTGGCGCAGGCCGGAGGGTTTGCGGCGAAGCAACCCGAGCTGGTGCGGGAGCGGCTGAAGGCCCGGCTGGCCGAGCTGGGCAAGGATGTCGCGACTGACCCGGATCGTGTGGCGCAGGAAATCCTCATGATGGCCACGCGCGCCGACGTCCGCGAAGAACTGGACAGGCTGGCCGCGCATGTCGGCTCGGCCCGGTCGATCCTGGCGTCTGGCGAGGCCGTCGGCCGGAAGCTGGACTTTCTTTGTCAGGAGCTTAACCGGGAGGCCAATACGCTGTGCTCGAAATCGGCCAGTCTTGAGTTGACGAATGCAGGCTTGGCGCTGAAGTCCCTGATCGACCAGTTCCGGGAGCAGGTTCAGAATGTCGAATGACCAGACACCAACGCAGAAGGTGCGGCCGCGCCGGGGCGTGATGCTGGTGATTTCCAGCCCCTCGGGCGCGGGCAAGACCACGCTGTGCCGCCGGATCATTTCCGAAGTGCCGGGTGTCGAGCTGTCGATCTCCGCCACCACGCGCGCCCCGCGGCCGGGCGAGCAGGACGGCTCTGACTATCACTTCCGTTCGGTCGAGCAGTTCCACGACATGATCGACCGCGACGAATTCCTGGAGTGGGCGAAGGTCTTCAAGAATTTCTACGGAACGCCGCGCAGCGAAGTTGAATCGCGGCTGGTCGCTGGCATGGACGTGGTGTTCGACGTCGACTGGCAGGGCGCGCGTGCGCTCAAGACGATCCGGCCGGGCGACGTGGTGTCAGTGTTCATCCTGCCTCCGTCATTGCCGCAGCTGAAGCAACGGCTAGAGGGACGGCCAGGCGCCGATCCGAAATCGGTACAGTCGCGCTTGGATGGCGCCGGACAGGATATCCTGCGCTGGGGCGAGTACGACTACGCCATCGTGAACGATAACCTGGACACGGCGTTCAGCGAGCTGAAGTCGATTCTGATTACCGAGCGCAACAAGCGCGTGCGGGCGTCCCTCGGCATCATGGTGGACCAGCTGCTGAAGGACGCGCGCCTCGCCACCAAGACACAGAGCGGCAGCGCGACCGGCGAAGGGCACTAGGCGCGCGAGCGCCAAGCCGTCGTTAGCGCACGAAACTCCGCCTGCGTCAGCGTCTCGGCGCGGCGCGTCGGGTCGATGTTGGCGACGGCGAGTGCCTCAACAGCGCCTGGCAGCGATTTCAGCGCAGCGCGGAGCATCTTGCGGCGCTGGCCAAAGGCTGCGGCAGTCACTTTCTCAAGCGAGGCGAGATCGTTGAAGCACTCCGCCTCAGGCAGCGGGTCCAGCACGACAACGGCGCTGTCGACTTTCGGCGGCGGGCGGAACGCGCCTGGCGGAAGCGTCAGCGCGATGCGTGGCCGGGTGACCGCTTGCGACAAGACGGCAAGACGCCCGTAATGGTCTTCGTCGGGCGCGGCGCAGATGCGCAGTGCGACTTCCTTCTGGAACATCAGCACCATCGTGCCGCGCCACATTGCGCCTTCATGCTGGCCAGCTTTCAGCCACTCCACCAGCATGGGCGTGCCGACATTGTAGGGCAGGTTGGCCACGATCATCGCCGGGAGCGAGCCGCCGACAGCCTGCACGAGCGCGGGAAGGTTGGCCGCCAGCGCGTCGCCGTGATGAACGTGCAGCCGCGCTTCCTCCCCATTTCGCGGGCGCGCTTCTGACCATAGCGAGAGGCCTTCGGCGAACCGGTCATCCAGTTCAACGGCGAGAAGCTTGGCCACGCCACTGTCGAGCAGGGCGCGCGTGAGGCCCCCGGGGCCGGGGCCGACCTCGATGACGGTCTTGCCCTGCACGGGGCCGCCGGCGGTCGCGACACGCGTCAGGATGGACGGATCGAACAGGAAGTGCTGGCCGAGAGACTTCTTCGCCGGGCCCGGCGTGAGGGGCGTGCTCATGGCGCCGATGCGCGTGCGCGCGCCATCTCGTCGGCCAGCTTCAGCGCTGCGATGAGGCTGTCGGCCCTGGCCTCGCCTGATGCGGCAGCGTCGTAGGCGACGCCATGATCCGGCGACGTGCGTATGAAGGGCAGGCCGAGCGTGACGTTGACGCCGCCCCACATGTCGAGCGTCTTCACGGGGATGAGACCCTGATCGTGATACATGGCGATGACGGCGTCCCATCGTCCCCCTCCCCCGGGACTTGGGCGGGCCTCGTGGAAGATCGTGTCGCCGGGGCGGGCGTCGGAAATGTCGAGACCGCCACGGCGGAGCAGGGCCGCCGCGGGATTGATGATGTCGATCTCCTCGCGGCCAATCTCGCCGTCTTCCCCCGCATGCGGATTGACGCCGCAGAGGCCAATGCGGGGATTTGTGATTCCGAAGTCGCGCTTCAGCGCTGTGCCCACAATGCGGCCGACCTCCGAGATCAGCGCGAGACTTAACGTAGACACCACCCTGGCCAACGGCTGGTGGATCGTGACCAGCGCCACGCGCAGTCCGCCGCCAACGAGCATCATCACGGGCCGAGGCGGATCGCCGCCATGGGCGGAAAGTTGGGCCAGGTATTCGGTGTGCCCCGGATGCTTGAAGCCCGCGCGATAAAGCAGCGCCTTTGCGATCGGGTTGGTGACGACTGCCGCGGCCTTGCCAGCGCGCGCATGTTCGACGGCGAGGCGGATGGACTCGATGATGGCTGGCGCCGTGGCGGGATCGGGATGGCCAGAAGCTACGGCGGCGCCGTCGATCGGCAGGACGGGCAGCGCGTGCGCGAAGGTCGTGAGGGCGTTGCCCGGCTCAGAGATGATTTTGAGTGGACCGGCATTGCCGGCGTGGGCCAGAACATCAGGCGGAGCAATGACGTAGAAGGGCCGGCCACCCGAGGTGCGTGCGTGTTCCCAAGCCTTCCACGCGATGATGGGACCGACCCCGGCGGGGTCGCCCATTGTCATGGCGAGGGGGAGTATCGGGGCGGTCATTGGTGTTCAGCGTCGGGTATGATTGTCGGTTGCCCCATACCACGACTTGCAACGGCGGCCGCAAGCGCAAAGCGGGAAGGAACGGTTCTGTCGGGAATCCATTGTTCCGCGTATCCCGACGTTCGGCGGGATGAGCGGGGATAGGGCGGCGCACTCTCGGCCTCGTCCCGCCTACCGCCGAACGACGGTCGACTCGCGCTTGAGGTCGCGGAGGTAGCGCTCCGCCACCAGCGCGAGCTCCTGGTTGAACAGGCGGTCCTTGATCTCGTCGCGGGCGGGCAGGTCGGCATCGCCTGAGCGGGTGCTGCATACGTAGAAGATCATCTTCCCGCCATCCGGCAGGTCGACGATCGGTGACGCCTGGTTGGCGCCCAGGCCCTCCAGCGGGGTGCGGAATTGCGGCGCGACCTGCATCAGCCCGACATCCTTCATCGGCGTGCGGGTGACGCCCTCGACGCCCTCCAGCGACTTGGACAGGTCGGCGCATGATTTCGCGCTGGCCTTGACCGCATCGAGCTTGGCCACGGCGCCTTCGCCGCGCGTGATCAGCTGTTCCATGTCGAGGATGATCGCTTTCGACGGGTCGCTGGGTTCGCGCTTGCCGGTAAGGGCGATGACGTAGACGCCGCTGTCGCTTTCGATCGGCGCCAGCACCAGTGGCGGCTCGCCGGCCTTCAGCACGGCGTCGGCGATCTCGGGGCGCATGTCGCCCGGCGAGAGCCAGTTGAGGTCGCCGCCAGCCGAAGCGGATGGAGCGGCGGAGAATTGCTGTGCGAGGGTCTGGAAATCGGCGCCCTGCTTGACGTTCTCGATGAGGGTCGCGGCGCGCGTCTTGGCGAGTTCGCGTGAAGCCTGATCGGGCGCGTAGAGGAAGATTTCTGCGATCCGGTACTGTGGCTTGTCGAGCGAGGACTTAATCCGGTCCAGCATGTCGTCGATGCGCCCCTCGGAAACGCGCACCGTCTTGAAGTAGCGGCCGCGGATCAGGGCGGTCCAGGCGATCTTTGCCTGCTCCATGTCGCGGATGTGCTGCATCGGGATGCCAGCCTCGCCCAACGCCTGCGCGAACTGCTCCGGATTCATGCGGTACTGCCGGGCGACGTCGGCGACGCTCTCGTCGATCTCGGGTCCGGAGATGTCCTGGTCCTTCACCAGCTTCCTGAATTCACCAAGTTGCACGCGCTCGTCGACCAGGCTTTCCAGCGCCTGGCTCTGCAATTCGAGGAGGATGTTTTCGTCTTCCGGCGGCGTCTCGAAGCGCAGCAGCATCCAGCGCATGCGGTTTCGCACGTCTGACTGCGAAATCACCTGGTCGTTCACGGTCGCCATCACGCCATCGACCTTGCGGCCGCGGCTGGCGGCCGGCTGCGCCGCCGCGCCCGGCTGCGGCGTCTGCTGCGCCATCGCCACAAGGCTGGTTGCGGCCACGGTTGCAGCCAGCGACAGAACAAGAAGTCGTTTCATCAGGTCACCCTACCGCCCAAACCCTCCGACAGGGTGAAGGCAAAAACATGGCCGCCGGCAAGGCTGGCCGCTAGCGCATATACCGGGGGAAACCGGCAAATGCGAGCCTGCGAATGCAGCCTGCGGCGCCAGTTAACCTAAGGACCGGGACTTATACCAGCTGCCCATGATTGTGACTCGATGGGGGATTCCCAAGCTCGGCGAATGCTGGCGCTCTGCTTTGAGCAGGGAGTCTCTGTTTATGGCCCATGGATTGAAAGTTACCCGGAAGGATGCGTCTGCGGCCAAG
>JANOKS010000116.1:0-5968 GCA_031419455.1 Alphaproteobacteria bacterium | reverse complement strand
CGCATCGACAAACCTGACGACCCGCTTCCTGAGGTCAGAGGAGTAGCTCTTGCCCATGATCCACCTCCACACTCGGTGAATCAGACTTCGCGACCGTCGGGAATCCCCTTTCGATTCCTATTTCAGGCACGTCGCTCTAGTGCTGCAGCGGTATCCAGCTGCCGTGCGCGCCATAGGGCACACGTTCGGGCAGATAAATGGTCGCCACGGGCGGCGCGGCGAAATCCTGCGCATCCACGATCACGAACCTGGACCGTCCGCTGACCTCATCGTGGCAGATTGTCATGACCCAACCTTCGTCCTCGCCTGCCCCGCCGGGCACGAAGACGGGCTCGCCGCCACGCACATTGTTGCCGAGTTCGTGGACGACCCGCGAACCGTCGCGAAGGTCATACTTGAAGAGCTGCGAGCCATAGATCGGCTCCTCGGAATTGCCTTCGCCCGCGAGCGACATCAGATAGCCAAAACGGGCGTTGAGGCCCACGCGGCTTTCGTTCACGCGCCCGAAATCGCCCGGCCGGTCATCGATCTGTGTTTCCGATACTGTCCCGGCGTCGAGATCGATCGTCCAGCGCCAGAGCCTCGCCACGTTGGCGTAGTCGTTTGAATCCGCCCCGAAGGCCGACGCCATCTTCGAGACGTGCATGATGATGCGATTGCCATCCTCGTACGAATTCACTGTGTGGAAGACATAGCAGGGATGGATGGGGAACCAGCGCACGTCGCGGTTCGTCCCGTTGCGGGGCATCACGCCAAGCCGCGCGCCGGCCGAAGCGTCAAACTGATAGGGCATCCCCGTGGCGATCAGCTGCGGCTTGAACAGCAGGGGCAGATCCATGAAGATCACGTGGTTCCGGGTGATGCTGAAATCATGCATCATGACGGTGTTGGGGATGTTGATGCCCTCGATCTGCTTCAGCTGCCCGTCGGCGCCCACGCGGATGTAGTGAAGGAAAGGCGTCTGGAATGAGAAATAGGAAAACGCCAGCAGCTCGCCAGTCTCCGGACACACTTTGGGATGCGCCGTCATCGAGCAGGTGAGCGCGCCGCCATAGTTCTGGACGCCGACCGTGTTGAGATCCTGATCGATCTGCCAGGGCCAGGAGGCTTCGTTGAGGCAGAGGATCTGCTTGCCGTGCAGGGCGACGTGCGTGTTGGCGGTGCCGCGCCCAAGCTCGCGCGGAGCTGTGGGCGGGCGTTCGGCGGGATCGGTGATGTTGGGCGTCTGCACGAAGCGGTTGCGATGCCACTCCGCCTTGCCATTCCGGAGGCGGATGCCGTGCACCATGCCATCGCCGAGAAACCAGTGATGCGAGCGGCCGGACTTCGGGTTGGGTCCCGTGCGGATGTAGGTGCCGTTGAGTTCAGTCGGAATCGCTCCTTCGACACGCAGGCTTGCGTTTGTTCGTTCCTGAAGAAGCGGCGCCCAGTTTCCGCGAAGATGCCAGGGAAGATGCGAAGCGGTGTCGGCCATGAGACTGCAGAGCCTTCTGCTGAACGCATGATGTTGGCAGTAAGCCTAGTCGGACGACGAGCAGCGAACAAGGCGAGGCGATCCAAGCGTTCGTTCCGCTTTGCGTTCATGACGGCATATGAACGCTGCGGAACGCTAGCCGGCGGCGCAGCAAGTGAGTTCAGTCGCGCCGGTACGGATCGCCCAACCTTTGCAGCGCCGCTTCCGCCTTGGCCACGTCCTGCAGCGTGTCGATGCCCGCTGACGGCAGCTCCTGCGCGGCCACCGGCACGGCGTAGACGCTCAATCCGTTCTCGAGAAAGCGTAACTGTTCGAGGCCTTCGAGTTCCTCGTAGCGCGATGTCGGCAGCGCGGCGATGCGGATGAGGGCGGCGCGCGTGTAACCGTAGAGGCCGACATGCTGCAGGACTGGCGAGAGGTCGCTAGCCGCGCGCATCTTTGCTTCGCTGCGGATCGCCGGGATGATGGTCTTCGAGAACCAGATGGCGCGGCCATCCTCGCCGCGGATGCAGGTGGTGCCGGAGAACGGCGTCGACTGCTTGTGCTCGCGCAAGGCGTCGAGGGCGTCCCAAGTGAGCGGGATCACGGGCGTGACGACATCGGCCCGCGCGGCGTTGTCGATCAGCGCGGAGACGTGGGACGGCGGCGTGAACGGGGCATCGCCCTGAAGATTGACGATGAAGTCCGCGTCCGGAGCGGCGATCTCCATAGCGGCGCGGCAGCGGTCCGTGCCCGATGCCAGATCGGGATCGGTCATCACAGGCTCGGCGCCGATCTCGCGAGCGTGGGCGGCGATGCGATCATCGTCGGTCGCGACGAGCACGCGCGCGCCGGTCGCCTGCCCCGCTTTCCTCGCAGCGCCAACCGTACGCTCCAGCATCGAGACGCCGTTGATAAAGTGTAGCGGCTTGCCGGGGAAGCGCGTGGAGGCGTAGCGCGCTGGGATGACGATAACCGATTTCACGCGAGGCCGGCCTTCAGCAGGTCATGCATGTGGATCAGGCCGACCGGCTTTCCGCCATCGACGACGAACATCTGTGTGATCTTGCGCTCGTTCATGATGCGCAAAACATCGGCGGCGAGCGAGCCGGGCTCGACCGTGCGCGGCGAGCGGGTCATCACGTCGTCGATCGTGACGGCCGTCTTGCCGGAGGTGAGATGGCGGCGGAGGTCGCCGTCGGTGACGAGGCCGGCGAGTGTTCCATCCGGAGCGGTGACCGCGAGGACACCGAAGCCTTTGGCGGTCATCGTCTTCACGGCGTCGATGAAGAGCGTGCCGGCAAGCGTGAGGGGGAGTTCGCTGGCGGTGTGCATCACATCGGCGGCGGTGCGGAGCATTGCGCCGAGCTTGCCGCCGGGATGGAAAACCTTGAAGTGATCGGCCTTGAAGCCGCGGCTTTCCAGCAGGGCCACGGCAAGTGCATCGCCCAGCGCCATCATCAGCGTGGTGGACGTGGTGGGGGCGTTGGTTTCAGCACAGGCTTCGGGGGCGTCAGGCGCCAGCAGCAGGATGTCCGCGGCGCGGCCGAGCGTGGAGTCGGCTTTCGCCGTCATACCGAGCAGCGGAATGGAATAGCGCTTGGCGTAGCTCAGCATGTCGGCGAGCTCTTTCGTCTCGCCGGATTTGGAAAGCGCCAGCACCACGTCATCCTGGCCGATCATGCCGAGATCGCCGTGGCTGGCTTCGGTGGCGTGCACAAAATAGGCCTGCGTGCCGGTAGACGCCATCGTGGCGGCGATCTTGCGGGCGACATGGCCCGACTTGCCGATGCCGGTGCAGATCACGCGGCCCTTGGCGGCGAGGATTGTCTCGACCGCCTTGACGAAGCGTCCATCGAGGCTGCTGGAAAGCTGGGCCAGGGCGTCGGCCTCGAGTTGCAGCACCCGGCGGGCGATAGCGATGTGGGGCAGCTCCGGCATGCGGCGGGTTTGGACCAGTTTTGCCTGAAAGTCATCTGGCAGCAGGGTTCTGGCGTGGCATACGCATCAGACGGTTGAGAGCCTCGATGCGGCAGGCTAGTGTCGCTGCGGGGAGAGGGAGTATTGCGTGCGTGGATTTGTGATTTTTCTTGGTCTCCTGCTGATGCTGGGCGGGGGAGCGGTGGCGGGTGCGCAGTTCGCGCCCGTCGATCTGTCGACGATATCGGCGTTTGACAGCGTACCTGGCTCGCGCGAATTCCTGAAGACGGAGATGGCGCTCTATGCCGGAGGCGGCGCGGCAGCTTTCGGCCTGTTGCTGATTATCGTCGCGGCCGCGACTGGCCGCAAGAAGCAAGCGAGGCCTGCTGCGAAGTCGCCTGAGATGCCCGGTCCACGAACGGCGCGCCCTGGCAGGAAGTCCGCTGTTTCTGCGACAGCCCAGGCCGCGGAGCCGCCCGCAGCGCCTGTCGCTGAACCGCCAGCCCCATACCAACCGCCGACGGCAGCGCCGAAACCTGCACCGCGCGCTGCTGCTGCTCCGACCCCGCAACCCGCCGCCACCGCTCCGGAGCGGCAACCCGTTGCGCCGCCTCCGCCCAGACCGGTTGTGTCTCCCGCGCCTCAACCGTTGACTGCAGCTGCCGCGCCCTCGCAGGAACAAGCGAAGGCCAAACCCCAGGCGTCGGGCCAGCCGCCGGCCGGAGCAGCAACAGCCGCAGCAAACGGCGCGCCACCTCCCGATCCTCGCCTCGTCAACCGCAAGCGCGTGCAGGACCTCGTCATTATCAACGATGCGTTGAAGGCATACTATGCGAAGAAGGGCGTCTATCCGAAAGCGGATGGACTCGCCGGCGCGACCGAGCGCGGCGCAGCGTGGATACCGGGATTGTCGCCGGAGTTCCTTGCGGAGATTCCGCGCGATCCGGTGCACGGCGGCGGCACGCAGTATGTCTATGTTTCGGATGGCGCGAACTACAAGCTGGTTGTCCAGGGCGCGTCGCTGGTGGGAAGCGGCAATGTCGAAGTGTTGGGAGTCAAGATCGATCAGACACGCGATCCGACGCCGGAGAACGCCGCTTTCGGCTTCTGGACGCCGCCCTTCGCGGGGGCTTGATCAGGTTTGAGATCAGGTCTTTTTCATCATCAAGTCCGGGTCCAGGCGCGATACCAAGCGACGAAGCGGGGGATGCCCTCCTCCAGCCTCGTGGTCGGCACATAACCATAGTCGCGCTGCAGGGCGTCGATGTTCGCGCAGGTCGCATGCACGTCGCCTGCCTGCATTGGCAGCATGATGCGCTCGGCCTTTTTGCCGACGGCCTCCTCAATGATGGCGATGAAGCGGCCGAGCTGCACCGGGCGGTTGTTGCCAATGTTGTAGACACGATGGAGTGGCTGCTGCGTGGCGGGCGGTTGCATCGCGGTTGCGACGACCCCGGAAACGATGTCGTCGATCCAGGTGAAGTCGCGCTCGAGCTCGCCATTGTTGAAGACCTTGATCGGGCGGCCCTCGATGATGTCGCGCGTGAAGGTCCAGTAGGCCATGTCGGGCCGGCCCCATGGACCGTAGACGGTGAAAAAGCGCAGGCCGACCTGCTCGAGGCCGTAGAGCCTCGCGTAGGCCTCGCTGGTCAATTCGTTGGAGCGCTTGGTGGCGGCGTAGAGCGAGACAGGATGATCGACGCGGGCGGATTCCGAATAGGGAGCGACAGAGGTATCGCCATAGACCGAGGACGACGATGCGTAGGCGAGGCGTGGGCGGTTCGGGTGGCGGCGGACGAGTTCGAGGACCGAAAGATGTCCGACGAGGTTGGACTGGGCATAGGCGAACGGGTTCTCGATCGAGTAGCGAACGCCAGCTTGCGCTGCGAGATGGATCACGGCGCCGATGTCGGCTGGGGCAGCGGTCTTGAGGGCGGCATGGTCGGCGATGTCGAGTTCGACGAAGCGGAAGCCTTCGCGCTTGGCCAGCAGGGCCAGGCGATCGCGCTTAAGGGCCACGGAGTAGTAGTCGTTCAGGTTGTCGACGCCGGTGACGGCGATGCCCTGGTCGAGCAGCGCATTGGCGACATGGAACCCGATGAACCCGGCCGCGCCCGTCAGGAAAATGTGCTGGGGAAGAGCTGTTTGCATGGGAGGCTATCCATGAAGCTCTGTCGGAAGTCGCGCAAGTAAAAATCCCTGCCTGCGTATGACCGCTGGATCCTGATGATGTCTGGGCTTGGATTCGACGTCGCAAATAGCGGCGGTGAGGCAGTTGCTAAGGGCAGCTGGATCGTAAAAAACTACTCAATAGGCGTGACTGGAAGTTTTGTTCGGCGGCCACGCTTGGCGGCATCGGGGCATTTCCGACCTTGGTAGCCGGGCTCCAACTGCCGTAGGTCCACTTCACAGTTGCAAACACCCGCATCAGCGCTCTTGGTCACGTCGCCTAGTCCATGACCCGTATTCACGAGAATAGACGGTCGAAAGCCGCGCGCCCTCCCAATGCTCGACACGAAGGGCGTCGGGATAGAGCCGGTTGACCGTAGACGTACTGCCCGCCATGTCGGGGACATTGTGTGGCGGGGTATTGAC
>JANOKS010000115.1:0-21779 GCA_031419455.1 Alphaproteobacteria bacterium | reverse complement strand
TTTCGGCCGGATTCCGGCGTTGACCGGAGGGGAATCGAACACTAGGTTCCGCCGCTCTTGAGAGAGCCCGTAGCTCAGTCGGTAGAGCAGCTGACTTTTAATCAGCGGGTCGCAAGTTCGATTCTTGCCGGGCTCACCAAGTTCCCCCCGATCACCATCACCCCATCTCAATACCCTCCCGCGGATCCTCGACCAGCCGGCGCTTGATCTTGGCCGCCGCCTTTTTCGCCAGCGCCACGCCGGTTGCGGCGACGCCGGCCTTGCGCATGGAGTGGCGGATGAAGGTCATGCGATCCGGCCGATCAAGAACATGGGCAAGCGTGATCGAGGCGACGCGCTGACGATAGTTCCACTCGCCTATTCTGGACCGGTGCTTGTCCGCCGCCGCGAACCGATACTGGATTTCCTCCCACGTCCGCCCACGCCCCGACGTCGTCATCGAGGAAGGCGCGTTGAACGTGTAATAGAGCAGCGGCTCGGGCACATAGCCGATCTCGCCGACGTCCAGCACGCGCAGCATGAAGTCCCAGTCTTCCGCATACTTCAGCGACTCGTCGAACTGCAGCCTGTCGAACAACTCGCGGCGGCAGAAGAAGCCGCTGGGTCCGCAAACGGGATTGTACTGGCTGATCATCCTTCGCGTGATCTGCGTGATCGGCTGCACGTTGAAGACGGTAACGGGGATGAACTCCTGCCCGCAGGTCACCATCGGCCGATCGCCGATCGCCGCAAGCTGGCGCTCCAGCTTCTCCGGCTTCCAGTAGTCATCATCGTCGAGGAACGCCACGAACTCGCCCATGGCTTCGCGTACAGCCACGTTGCGGGCATAGCCGCATCCGCCATTCCGCTCCGTGCGGATCACGCGGACTGAATCGCCATAGACGGCCAGCTCCGTGTGCACGTCGAATGACGAGCAATTGTCGGCGACGATCACCTCGCAACCCTCCAGCGTCTGGCCCAGCGCGCTTCTGATGGCGCGATGCAACAGATCCAGCCGGTTGTAGGAAACGATGATCGTGGAAACCCTGATCGTCATGATACGCCTGAAGTCCTTCTAGCTTGTCGCCGCCGGTCCGGCCGACCGCACCATCAGCGTCCGCAACGTCCTGATCTGTCCCGCCAGCTGCCCGCGACAGCTGATCAGCAGCACGGAATAGGCGATCGCCAGCTCTCCGAGCGAGGCAAGGATTTCCTGTGGGTCGCTCATGTGGAGATAGGCGCGAAGCACGGCGTGGCTAGCGCAAATCCCCAGCGCTGCAACACTTGCCGGCCCGAGAATGGCGAGGAAATCGATGATGCGCAGGTCCACCGCCGGCAAGGTCAGCCGCAGGGAACGGGGCAGGTAGAGCAGGTTCACCGCCGTGAACGCTCCCGCCACCGCCAGCAGGCCGAACGGCGTCGACAGCGGCAGCAGGATGACCCACAGCACCGCCATCTCGAATGTCTGGCGCAGGCGCACATTTGTCCGTCCCGTCGCCAGCAACAGCGCGTTCGCCGGAACCAGGATGGTCTGAACAGCGGCCACGGGCGCGAGGATTGCGAACACAGGCGCGGCCAGCAGCCACTCCTCAGACAGCAGGAACGTAAAGTAAGCCGGGCTCGCCGCCGCCAGCGTCGCCACAGCGGGAAAAACCAGCAGGGCCACAGCCGTGGTGAGGATCAGCAACAGATCCCGCAGCGCCGCCTTGTCGTCGCGCAACTCGACCATGCGGACGAACAGCGCATTCTGCACCGGGCTGGCGACCAGCTGATTGGGCAGGTTCATCACCCGGGTTGCGAACGCATAAAGACCAGCCGGCGCAGCCCCAAGAAAGCGTCCAATGACCAGCGGATCGAGCTGCCGCCCGAAGAAATAGAGCAGGGTGGTTCCCAGCGTGTCGCGCGCGAACCGCGTATGCTCGGCGAGGTTCGCCGTCGAGAATTCCAGCGTCGGCCTGAACCGCGTTCGCCACGTGATCAGCAGCGCCTTCATCACCCAGAACGCCACCTGCTGCAGCACCAGCGCCCATGCCCCCGCCCCCTGGAACGCCAGCGTGATCGCTACTCCCAGACCCATCAGCGCGGAGGCGCCCTCGATCGCCGCCAGCTCGCGAAACTTCTGGCGCTGCTGCATGTCTGCCGTTGGCGCTGAAATCGCCGAGACGATCAACGGAACAATCGCCAGCCCCAGCAACAGCCCCTGCAGGCGCGGCTCTCCAAACACGAGCGGCGCAGCAAACGCGATCGCCACCAGAACCAGGCTCAGCAGCCCGCCAAAGCCGGAGATCATCCAGAACGCGCTG
This sequence comes from Alphaproteobacteria bacterium, assembly GCA_031419455.1. Lineage (GTDB taxonomy): Bacteria > Pseudomonadota > Alphaproteobacteria > Caulobacterales > Hyphomonadaceae > UBA7672. Next base: position 19,497 of record JANOKS010000115.1, on the reverse strand, counting down.
GACCACGTTACCCGGTCGGATGCCGCAGTACGCACCAGAGATTGCCCCAGTCCGGCGTCGGCCATGAAGATCGTGCACATCACAAAGCTCATCGCCACCGCCACAAGTCCGTACTCGTGGGGACCCAGCAGGCGCGCAACAATCGGCAATGCCAGGAAGGCGGCCACTGTCTGCACGATCCGGCCGGCGGACAGCGAGGCGAGGTCTATGCTGAACCGCTTCAGGGCCATGCGGGCGCCGTGCCGCGCGCTACGCTGAGCGGATCGCTGGCCGCCGGACGGGATGTGTGGCCGGCGCTCCACCCGTGCCGGAAGCTGGCCTCCAGCCGATCGACATACGCCTCTATATCCACGCGGTCGCGTGTGTCGGCCAGCGCCCCGGCCATGGCCTGCGCATGCTGGGGGTCCGACAGGATCCTGCGCACGGCCGCTTGCGCCGAGGTGACATCCCCGCGCACGAAGCTCTCGCAATGAATGCCGGGCTGCACGCCGTAGGCCGGCAGGTCGAATGGATCGTCGATCACCAGGGGCCGCCCCAGCGCAATCGCCACCGCGAGCGTGGTCGAGCCAGAAAAGCGGAAGTTCGGCGTCGTCGCCACCAGCAGGCACTTGCCCGCCGCTGCAATCCGCGCCGACTGCTGAAAGCCCGAGCGAAACGCCAGCGTGATGTTCGACTGCACGGCAGCGGGCAACGCGCTGATACGCCTGCGCACCTCATGGTCTTCGGTCACGACCGCGACACGCAGGCCGCCAGCGGCCAGCCCGATCGGAATTTCCCAGTCGCGCCGCGAGTCGCTGCCGATCGCCACCACGTCATGCGACAGCGACGCCGGCATGATCTTGCTGTAGTAGCCCAGGTCCACGAACATCGGATGGAACGCCATCCTGTCCGCCAGATGCGGCAGGGCCTCCGACCAGATCCGCCGCTCGTTTTCACTGGCCAGCCAGATCGCATCGATGGCGCTGAAGAGCTTGTCGTACTTGTTCAGGTAGGCCTTGCTCGATAGCGAGTGCGGATCGAAGTCGATCCCGCCCCAGTGCGCCACCACCCGCCGCCGCAGCAATCCTGCCTGCTTCATCGCGGCGATCACGCGGATCCAGGGCAGGTCGGCCGTGTACAAAACGCTGTTCGCGGGCTTGGCCGCATTGAGCACTTTGCCGACGCTGGTCACATACTGAAGCTTTCGCGCGATCCCGGCCGGCGCCTTGCCGCGCGTCCACGGCGAGACGGAACGTACCTCGTATCCACGCGCCTTCAGTTCCCGTGCGCCCTTGTCGGCATTGGAAGGCGTCATGTGTGTATCGAGATCCGGCGCAGGCCGGTGTCCGCCCCAGAGGCAGGCAACAGGGGGACGCTCGCGCAACAAGCCAGACATGATCGACGTCGTTCCGCCGGCCACGCGGACCGGATCAAGAGGTGTGCCCCCCAACGGGCGATGCGGGGGCTAGCCCATAGCTAGAAGGTCCGCTCGCCGATGCGGATGGTGTCGCCCGGACCGATCCAGGTAGACGCCGTCACGGGCAGGGCCTGTTCACGTACATTCCCCTCCCGCGTGACAAAAACTGTGTTCGCATTGGCGCGGTAGGTGAAGCCGCCGGCCGTCGCCACCGCTTTGGTCACCGTCATGCCGATCGCGTAGGGGTACTGGCCCGGCGTGGTGACCTCCCCGAGAATATAGAACGGCCTGTACGCCATCACATCGGTACTGACTTTCGGCGTCCGCACCATGTCGCTGGCGACAAGCTTTTGTTCAACTGTCGCCGTGAACGCATCCAGCGTCGCGCCGCCTGCCTGCACCTCGCCTATCAGGGGCAGCGCCACGGTCCCCCGGCTGGAAACAAGAAACTCGCCTGAAAGCTCCGGCTCACCGAACACATTGACGCGGAGCCTGTCCCCTGGACCGAGTTGGTAGTCCGGGACTGCGCCCGGCTCGGCCAACGCGGTGCCTGCCGGCAACGCTTCTGTCGCACAGGCAGCGCTCAACAGCGTGGCCAAGGCAACCGCTGCGAACGAAAGCTTTCTCACAAATTCTCTCATCATCTGTCCCCTGAAGCTGCGTACACGCACAACGCTGATCTAGGTGGGCGATGGAACTCGCAAAGCGCCAGCTGCAAACTTTCGTCCGTAGGCGGTGCATGCTGCATCAAACCGAGCGTGCGTCACAAAAACGCTGGCGACTGACGGAACACTCGACACAGGTTTTCGTTAACCACCGGAATAGCGCAGGTAGCCGCCATGGGCATCGGGTCTCCGGAAAGTATAGCTCCGGGTTTTATTGCAACCTCTCCTGATTTTGTCAGTGAGCGCGCGGAGTTTCGTCCCCCGCCGCTTCAGGCGCGGCATGGCGGCGCCAATGAGTTGCACCGTTCCTCGTGCGTCATCGGCGGGGTCTCCAAGCGCGCCTTCGATATCGTCGTGGCGAGCGGAGCGCTGGTCGTTCTAGCACCGGCCTTGCTGGGTATCTGGGCGCTGGTCCGCATCGACAGCCCCGGTCCCGGCTTGTTCAAGCAGCGCCGCGGCGGCTTCGAGGGCAGGCCGTTCCGGATCCTGAAGTTCCGCACGATGAAAACGCAGGAGAGCCGCTCCATTGCGCAGGCAAAGGATGGCGACGACCGCACGACAGCACTCGGGCGTTTCCTGAGGAAATACAGCGTCGATGAACTGCCGCAGCTCATCAACGTGCTGAAGGGCGACATGTCGATCATTGGCCCCCGGCCTCACGCGCTTGCTCATGACCGGAAATTCGGCGGCGTCGACCGCCGTTACGCCTTCCGCCACCGCGCCCGGCCCGGCATCACCGGCCTCGCCCAGGTTTCCGGCGCGCGTGGCCTGACGGACACGGACGAGAAGATCGTCCAGCGCCTCGAATACGATCTCGCCTATGTGACCAATTGGTCGTGGATGATGGACGTCAATGTCTTCTTCCGTACCATCCGCGTGCTGGTATCCGACCGCTCCGCGTTCTGAACGCACGCAACCTCTTCAATGCAAACGACAAAGGCCGGCGGATTTCACCACCGGCCTTCTTTCATTGCGTGAACCTCAAGCTTCCCGCGTGTAGTACCCGGAAAACGCCTTCGAGTAATACAGCCCGTCATAGAAGGACCGCTTTCGGCCCTTGCGAACGTCCGCGCGGTTCAGCACGATGCCTAGGACATTCGCTCCCGCCAGCTCCAGCTGCGCGATTGCCGCCCGCACCGCCCGTGCCGGTGTCTTGCCGGAGCGCACCGCCACCACGACATTGTCGGCGAGCGACGCCACGACGCGCGTATCGGCTACAGCGAAGATCGGAGCGCAGTCGAGCACGACCAGCTCGTAGTTCTGCGACAGTTCTGCGACCAGCCGCTCCATGGCGCCGGTGCTGAAAATGTCCTTCGTCGTCAGACCGGAAGCGGGGAGAACGTGCGCGCCGGTCTCGGCATCGGCGCCCACGACCTCGCGCCAGTCCTTCTCGCCCGACAACACTTGCTGCAGGCCGAACTCCGGCTCGATGTTGAGCAGGCGGTTGATCGTCCGCATCCGCACGTCGCAGTCGACGACGATCGCCCGCAGTCCGCCCATGCCGGCCACACGGGCCAGCCCCAGCGACAGCGTTGTCTTTCCATCGCCCGGCATGGCGGACGTCACGGCGACGACATTCTTGTGCGGCGCGCTTGCCAGCATCACGGCGGTCTGCAGCACCCGGAAGGATTCCGTGAACTGCGACAGGCGCTTGGCCAGCATGTAGCCGGTCGGTGAACGGTTGCGCTCGGGGATGTGCTGCAGGTCGCGCTTGCTGAGGTCTGGCACAGTCACCAGTGCGCGCACGCCCAGCTTTTCTTCGGCTTCTTCCGCCGTGTCGATCGAGCGGCGCGAACGTTCTGCGATGATCCCCGCCAGCAGCCCAAGGAGGATGCCGGCTGCGATCGACAGCGCCGCGTTCAGCAGGAGTTTCGGCGATGTCGGATCGCTTGGCGGACGCGCTGGCGCAAGCAGGCGGGCGCTCACGGCCGCAGGCGCCCCCTGGCTGGCGATTTCGTGCGAGCGCTGAAGGAAGCTTTCATACACGACGCGCGCGGCCTGCGCATCGCTGTCCAGCGACCCCAGCCGCACAGCGTCAAAATCGTCGCTCACCAGCTTGCCGTGCAGACTGTTCAGTTGCGCCTGCTGCGTGTTCAGCCGTGCGCCGACAGAGTCGGCACGCAATTTGGCCGAGGCTGTGATACGTCCCATTTCGCTGCTGATACGTTCGTCCAGCACCTGCTTTTCGTCGTAAGCCTGCTTCAAGGTCGGGTGAGCCTTGCCGTACCGGCTCTGCAGGTCCGCGATCCGCTGGCTCAGCGTCGCTTCCTTCGAGCGCAAATCGCGCATTGTGTCATCGGGAATGTCGATCGAGTTCAGCGATCCGCCAGACCTGGCGAGGTTCGATACCATCTCGTATTGCGCGCGCTGCTGCGCGTACTCCGCGCGCGTCGCCATCAGCGAGCTCTGGATTTCCACCATCTGCTGTTCGGCGAGGCTGGATCCCTGCGCGGTCAGCAGGTTGCGCTGGGCGCGATACTGTTGAGCGGCCGCTGTCTTTTCCTGGACCTCGCTGCGAAGTTCTGCGAGCCGTTCATCCAGCCAGCCATTGGCGTCGTCCGATGCCGCCACCCGCGCCTCGGTCAGCGAGGCAAGATAGATCGACGACAGGCCATTCGCCATTTCAGCAGCGCGGGCTGGGGATTCCGAGACTGCAGAAACTTCAACGACATAGCTAAGTCCGCGGCGACGCACATCGAGCGCCGAGGCAACCGCATATGTAACCTCGTCCGGAATGACGCGCACCGCGGTGGACACGCCGGACGCGGCAAGCGGCGCACTGGAGGCAGGCGCGTATCTTGCCGGCACGATCTCCCCCAGCCCAAGAGATGGCGCCTCAAATCCGATGTCGCGGCCCGGCGCGCCGGAACCGGCTGCAACATCACGCGGCGCCTGTGCTGTTTCGGCCGCGACCTCAGGACTGACCGCCCATTCAGGATCGCTGTCCAGCGCCAGTTCGCTCGCGAGCCGCGTGACAAGCACGGGCGACCGGATGGCCTCGATTTCGGTATCGACAAGGCCTGCATCGGCCCGTCCTGCGGCGGAGGCGCGATCCGGCACGATCTGATCCGGGCTCGGATCAAGCATCAGAAGCGCGGTCGCGGAGTATTTCGGCGCCTCGCGAAGGGTGAGGCCGATCCCGGTGGCGGCGACAACGGCCGCCACCCCGAGGATCACAAGCTTCTGGCGCATCAGGGCTGCCACAAGCCTGTCGCCCGTGTCCGAGCGTTCAGGAGCCGGATAATGCCCCTGCGCCGACGGAAGCGTGTGCGTCTGTTCCATCAGCTGGGTCTGGGAAGAACGCCGCGTCGTCAAATTGTTGCCAGATTGTGTCATGAATCATCCGCCAGCTCGTAAATTGCTGCTGGCAACGCCGCCAGGACAGCGATGGGGAAAGCGAGCCCCGATCGAAATGGCATCTAGATCGAGTAGCGTCGCGGCCAATGGTTTCCTGCAGACGTTCTTCCGTAGTCTGAACACTTTCGACCCGCGCCTGCATGATGAGCATGCAAAACATACGCGCGCCCAACAGTTCACCAGACGCACCCGGGATCGCGTTGTGTCAGGCGCCGTACACGGACATGGCTGGCAATCGATACAGCATGCCGTTGAAGTGTTTGTTGATCGCTCAATATCCCCTTCGTCCGTTGTCGTTGTCACAGACAAGCATGAACGCCGGACAACAGGTGGGTCGAGGGTTGTTGGGAACGCATGCTGGCCGAAGAAGCATCAAGATCACTGCCGGGCTGGGCGCTTCACCCCGCCACCGCTGTGCTTTTCCTGTTCATGTTGCGCGCTGCGCTTAAGACGCCACATGCGTCAGGCCGTTTGCTGATCGCTGTCATATGGCTGCGTTATGTCATGCAGGCGTATCACGAATTCACATACATCAGCGTGGCCGGGGTCAGCATCAATGCAATGGTCTCGCTTGGAGTTTGCCTCGTCGGCGGGTTGGTCCTTGTACGGCGCCTGCCAGAACTCGGGCGATTCCCGATCCTCATCTTGTTGATGCTGACCATCGCAGCCAGCGGGCTGATGAACGCTGCGCTGAACCCCACAATAGAGACCCTTCTGAAATGGGGGTTCTTCGCGATCGTCTTGCTGGCGACCCTCGATTGTATGCGACGTGATGGCGACGCGCGGATTTTCGGGCTGTTGCTGTGGGCATTCGCGCCGGTGCTCGTCTACCAGGCGCTGTCCGTTGTGCTCGACGTTGGCAAGGCGACCGAGAGCGACGGGTCCGTCAGCTTCATCGGCGGTTACAATCACGAAGCCGCCTTCTCGGTTGTCCTGATCACCTGTCTAACCGTAGCCTCGCTGGCGCCGCGGCTGAACGTGCTTGCGTGTATTGGCATTGTGGGGGCCTGCCTTGTCGGCGTGGTTCTGGCGAACTACCGCACCGCGCTTTTCGCGGCGATTCCGATCGTCTTCGGCTTCTTCGTGTTCGGCGTCGCCAGCAACCTGCGGCCCGGCCGCCGTATCGCCATCAGCATTGTCGGCCTGCTCATGATGATGACCGCGGCTGTCGCCGGCAGCGCGATCATGTCGGACCGGATGTCGGATGTCGGCGTGGTCGCGGAAGAGGGTGAGGCGATCATCAAGTCACCAGACCAGTTCACCGAAGCCGAACGTAAGCTGCTCTCTGGCCGCGTCTTTCTGTGGAACAGGTATATCGAGGAGTATTCAGCCGGCGACGACAAGCACTTGCTGATCGGATACGGCGCGGATTCGTGGGTGGAGCGTTTTGGTCTCTACGCCCACAACACGCTGGTCTCCTATCTGTTTGAGTTCGGCCTCGTCGGCGCCGCCCTTATCATCATGGTCTGGCTCGCGATGATCGCCCGGTCGATGCGCGCGCCGGACTGGACGACGCGCGGACAGTTGCTTTCCGCACACGTCGGCTTCGTCCTGCTCAACATGGCGACCATGCCGTTCTGGCTGATCGAGGGCCTGATCTTCTATGGCCTGCTCTGCGGCTACACCGTGGCTGTCACCTCGCGCGCGCAGTCGCCTGTCCATTCACAGCCAGTCGGCGGCCCGCGCCCCATGCCACTCAACCCGGCGGCCGCGCTTGCCCGCATGCGCCGCGAGCGCCGCTACGCACAGGCCCAGGCCGAGCCGCAGACCGGCACGCTGGAAAGCAGCTCATGAAAATCTGCGCCATCGGCCTGCGGGGCATTCCGGATGTGATGGGGGGCATCGAGACCCATTGCGAGAACCTCTACACAAGACTTGCCGGGCTGGATGATACGATCGACATCACCGTCATCGGCCGCAGCGGATACGTCCCGTCGGGCACGCACGGCAAGGTCCGCGTCGTGTCGCTGTGGGCGCCGAAGCGCAAGGCGCTGGAAACGCTGGTCCACACCCCGCTGGCCATCCTGTATGCGCGGCTGTTTCTCCATCCCGACGTGATCCACCTGCACGCCATCGGCCCGGGATTCTTTGCGCCGTTCGCGCGCCTCCTTGGCTTCCGTGTGATCGGCACGCACCACGCCACCGACTACGACCGTCCGAAATGGGGCCGCTTCGGCAGATGGTTCCTGAAGTCAGGCGAGACCATGATGGCGCGCTTCTCGGAAGAGATGATCTGCGTCAGCCATATCATCGAGAACCGCATGGCGATCGAGCATCCCGAACGGCGCGACCATTTCGTCACTATCCACAACGGCGCCCCGCCGCCCACTGCCATCGCCGAAGACGATTCAGAACTGCTCGATGCGCTCGGCGTCACGCCGAAATCCTACATTCTCTGCGTCGGCCGCCTCGATCCTACGAAGGGTTTCCACGATCTCGTCGAAGCTTTCGGCAAGGCGAGACCCGCGGGAATGAAGCTGCTCGTGGTGGGCGGATCGATGGGCAGCGATAACTATGCCGCCGAACTGCAACGCAATGCGCCCCAAGGCGTGATCTTCGCCGGCATGCGAACGGCGAAAGAGTGTGCGCTGCTCTACCGCCACGCCGGTCTGTTCGTTCACCCGTCCTATCTGGAAGGCTTCCCGCTCGTCCTGCTCGAAGCCGTCGCCGCCAACGCGCCGATCCTCGTCTCGGACATTCCCGAACACCTGGAACTAGGCCTCGACCCCCACGGCTATTATCCGAAGGGCGATGTCGAGGCGCTCGCGCGAAAGCTGATGGCGGACCCGGAGACGTACCGCTGCACCCGCCGCGCCTACATTCTGGAAGAGAATGACTGGGACGCAATCGCCCGCCGCCACCGCGACATCATCATGCGACCGGCTGGGGCGCCTCGTCGGCCGCTGCCCGCCGGCGCGCCGCGCCCGTCCTGAGGCGCCCGGCATCATCGCACGTCGAGGCGATAAGCGACCAGTAACGCTCCATGATCGGCGCCACGCCATAGGCTTCGAGCCGAATGCGCGCGCGGCGCCCATATTCGCGCCGCATCGGTTCGTCGCTCATCTGCTCCAGCGCCCGCGCCAGCGCTGCTGGCTTGCCGACCGGCGCCATCAAGCCGTGACGCGCGGCGTAGACATCCTGCGCGCCCGTCGCCTGCGCCTCGTCCAGCAATTCCGCCGGACCCGACGGACAATCCGTCGCCACAACGGGCACGCCCAGCGCCATCGCCTCGGCGAGCGCATTCGGAAAGCCCTCGCAGTGGGACGCCGACACAAACAGGTCCGCCCGGCTCACAACCGCGAACGGATTGCGGACATAGCCGCCGAACCGCACCCACTCCTTCAGCCCGTAGGAGTCGACGCGCGCCGCCAGCGCCTCGCGCTCCGGCCCATCGCCGAGGATCACCAGCGGCATCGCTGGCCGCGCAATCGCATAAGCGTCGATCAGGTCAGCGAACCCCTTGGACTCCACCAGCCGCCCGACGCTCACCATGAAGCGTGGGGGCAGGGGGATTTCCGACTCCTGCTGTCCGTCGCTCTGGATTCTGTCCATATCGTAGGGGTTCGGAATACTGGTCACCCGGTCAGCCCGCACGCCGAACTGTTCGATCAGGTCCAGCCGCACGCCCTCCGACACCGCGATGATGTGGCTGGCCCGCGGATAGGTTAGCCGTGGCGGCAGCTTCGACGCCGCAACGCGCCAGCCCGTCCGCTTGCCCTCGAGATGCGTGGACAGCTGCGCCCGTTCGCTGATCGCCACCGGCAGCCCCAGCATCCGCGCCGCAATCACTGCCGCCACATTCGCGCGGACCAGGAAGCTCACCACCATGTCCGGCGCGATCTCTTTCAGGAGGCGTCGCAGACCATTGATGCTCGGCATCAGCCGCCCGCCGCAATCCAGCCGGTGCACCGTCACGAAGGGCGGCGGCGTCCTGTGCTCGTCTTCCTTGTCCAGAAGCACCAGATGCACGTCCCAAGCATCGGCAGGCGTGTTCTCCAGCACGGTCGTCAGCACGCGCTCCGCGCCGCCAGGGCCCAGCGAATTGATGACGAAAGCAATGCGCCGCCGTCCCTCGGTCATTCGCGCCGGCCTTTCAGATAGCCCGGCGGGACAGGCGCCTCGGTCGGTGTCCAGAAGCTGTTGCGACCACGGTCGAACGGATCGCTCTGCAGCCGCTTCATCCGCACGCGCACCTCATCCTCGCGCTGCACCAGCGCCTCCGGCGGATCGCGGACAAGATCCTCCCACCGGTCGCCAACCTCGCCGAAAAGGCAATTGTAATACTCGAACCGCGCCTCGCCTTCGCCGCCAAACCAGATGGCCGTATGCCCCCGGTTCGCCAGCACAATGCTGTTGGCGATCACCACCCGCGCCTCGCCCCAAACCCGGATCGAGCGGTGGCCGGATGCGACGAACACCCCGTCCAGCCTGACATCGCCCTTGTTGTCCAGCCCCGACTCCTCACCGCCGATCAGGACCGCGCGCCGCACATTCAGCGGCCCGTTGCCCTGCTCGACGCTGATCGCCTCGTTGTTCGCGGCCTTGTAGTCGGCAATCGGCCCCCGCCCCTTGAGATCGATCCAGGCATTGCTGAGCCAGGTCTCTCCCCGCGTAGGTTCCTTCTGGCCCAGGATCAGCCCGGCGCCGAACACGTCTTTCGCCTGCCGGTCGGTGAAAATGAAATCCTTGATCAGCACGTCGCCGGTTCCATCCAGCGACACGCCATACTTGCGCCCAGTCACCTCAAGCCCGACCACTGCCGCATCGCCGCCGGACAGCCTGAGCCCGCGCGCATTGTTCCCCTCAGGCCCGGCCTCGACATCCGCATGCACGGCGTCGGCAGCCGCCGCGCGCTTCAACAGCCCCGCCTCGAACGCCGATTCACGCTCAGGCTGAAGCCGTCCGCCGTGCTGCGCCAGCGCCGCAGCGCTCGCCGAGAGTCCGATGCATGCTAAAAAAATCCAACGCATTGTCTGCTTCCGTTCCGCCACCACTGGCAGAACTAGGCCTGTCAGACCCCGGGTCAACGCAGCATGAACAAGGCAGTCAGGTCTCGCGGCCGACAGGGTACAACATGTACCTCTGGTCATAGAACGGGCTGCGCTCGTAGAAGAACTGCAGTCGCCGCAGGGGCGATGCCGCAAACGTCGCATCCTCGCCAAGCCGTTTCTCGAACTCGGCTTTCAGTAGTGGATCGTCCGCCAGCATCCGCTCCGCCATCGGCGCGATGGCATATGGTTCCATATACTCCACCCGCGAGAGAATCTCGGCGAAGAACCCCCACGCGAAAAACGAGTCGTCGCTCTCGGGTTCCAGCAGATACGCCGCCAGCGCTCCGAGCGGCTGATCGGCCGACACGCGCACCGATCCGGCAGGATAAGTCTCCGTCCGCCGCTCCTTCTTCATCCCCGTCGCAGCATAGGTCATGCGCCCTTCCGACAGCCCCGCATTTCGGAACCCGTCGAGGCGGATCATCTCCACATCCACTGCCTTCGCCTCGGAGATCGTCTCGACCTTGATCCCGTGCAGCTTCAGCTTCGCGATCACGTCGGGCTTCGTCGCCGGAACCCAGTACGCCTTCGGCACATCGAGCTGCACGCCGGGCTCCGAGCCGAACACCGGAACCGAAACCGTCGGCCCCGGCCGCCCGAGATAACGCGACACCTTTCCACCCGACGCAGGTGACTCCGTCTGCTCAGACGCCACGCTCAGAAAGTCGAGTTGGCCAACCGGCGCCTCTTTCGTCTTCCAGTTAGCATCCACCGTCTTCGGCCGCAGCGCACGATCCGCCGCAATCGCCGCCTTCAGCGATTTCGCCTCGCCCGCCAAAGTCTTGAGCGTTTCTTCCAGCAGCACATACGTCCCCAGCACACGCTGCCGGTAAGGCTTCAGCGAATGGTTCTCCACCAGCACGGTGGGCATCCGCCGAAGGTCGCCATAGGCATGAGAGAACCGCGCCGCGAACGCCATGAAGTCCACGCCCTTCGGCAGGTCTGTTTCCTCGCGCGCAAAGATCATCGGTCCAGGGATGTGCCGGTTAGCCTTCAGCGCCGCATCGGCCTTCGGGCGATAGACGTCATTCAGCCACTTCCCGATCGCCGGACTGTCGGCGTAGAGCCTGTCCCACCCATCGAACCAGTAGGTGACGTCGTACTGGTAATCCATGCCGTCGGTGACATGCAGGTCGATGTAGAAATCCGGATCGTACTTGTTGATCAGCCCGAGCAGGGCCTGCATCTCCGGCGCCTCGGCCTTCATGAAATCGCGGTTGAGATTGAGGTTCTGCGCCGTGTTGCGCCAGCCCATCTCCTTCGGCCCGCGCTGGTTCGGCCGGCTGTAGAGTGTCGAGCGCTCATGCCCATCCGCGTTGAGCGCCGGAATGAACACGACATTGACCTTGTCGAGCAGGCTGTCCTTCCCCTTGAACAGCATGTCGCGGATCAGCATCAGCATCGCGTCCTTGCCGTCGATCTCGCCGGAATGGATGCCCGCCTGCACCAGGAATACCGGCTTCGCGTCCTGCAGCTTCGCGCGATCCTTGGTCAGGATCACCGCCGCCATTGGCCGGCCCTGCGGCGTCGTGCCGAACATCTCGATCCGCATCAGCGCCGACGCCTTGTCCATCCGGCGCAGGAAGGCCAGCGTCTCCTCATAGGTCGGCGTCGCCGTCAGCCCCGTCTTTTCCGAAGGCGTGATCCAGCTGTCGCCAACATCCACGATCAGCTTTTCGCTCGCCCCGCTCCACGGCAGCACGGGCGGCAGGAAAGACTCCGGATCGAGTGTGGGCTTCTCGGCCATGGCGATAGCTCCGCTGAAGGCGAGGGCGGCAAGCAGCGCGATGCCGCACAGGACGCGCGTCTTCGACATTTCCATCCACAGCCCCGCCGCAACACTTGTCACCCGTTCTAGCATCAGCCAAGCATTGCTGCGCAAGCTCACCTGAAGGGTCTCTATGAAAGCCGTACTAGGATATCTGTCGGCCGCCACACTTGTGCTGGCGGGCTGCGCAACGGACGGGCTGTCGCCTGCCACTCCGCAATCGACCGCAACGGTTCGCTCCGCGCTCGCCTCCGTCTCGTCCGACGTAAGCGAAGTACGCCTCCGCGACTATATCGAGAAGATGGTCTCATTCGGCACGCGCCACACGCTGTCGGATCAAGTTTCCGACACGCGCGGCATCGGCGCCGCCCGCCGCTGGGTCGAATCCGAATTCCGCGCCATGAGCTCTGCCTGCAATGGCTGCCTCGAAGTCATCACCGTGCAGGATACCGTCACGGCCCCGCCGCGCGTGCCCAACGCCACTCTGGTCGCCAACGCCGTCGCCATCCAGCGCGGCGCCACCGACCCCAACCGCGTCATCATCATTCAGGGCCACCTCGACAGCCGCGTCAGCGACCCGATGAATTTCACCGCCGACGCCCCCGGCGCGAACGATGACGCCTCCGGCGTCGCCGCCGTCATGGAAACGGCCCGCATTCTCTCGAAGCGCAAGTTCGGCGCAACGCTCGTCTATGCTGCGCTTAGCGGGGAAGAGCAGGGCCTCCATGGCGGCCGCATCCTCGCCGCCCACGCCAAGGCGCAGGGCTGGGACGTGCTCGCCGTCCTCAACAACGACATCGTCGGCAACAGCCGCGGCATGGCCGCCACGATCGAGAACCGCGTCCGCGTCTTCTCCGAAGGCGTGCGCTCGAACGAGTCCGAATCTATCGCCGCCGCCCGCCGCTCCGTCGGCGGCGAGGTCGATGCGCCCTCCCGCAACCTCGCGCGCTATGTCGACGCCATCGCCGCGGCCCACCTGCCCAGCTTCGACGTCTCCATGGTCTACCGCCGCGACCGCTTCAGCCGTGGCGGCGACCAGGTTCCGATGGTCGAAGCCGGCTTCCCCGCCGTGCGCGTCACCGAAGCGGCTGAACACTATCACCGCCAGCACCAGGACCTGCGAACCGAGAATGGCGTCGTCTATGGCGACACGATCGACGGCGTCGACTTCCCCTATCTCGCGCGCGTCACAAAGCTCAACGCCATGACCATGGCCGCGCTCGCCTCCGCCCCCCGCCCCCCGCGCGAAGTGAAGATCGACGGCGCCGTCTCTGCCAACACGACCGTCACATGGACCGCCAGCGAGGGCGCCGCCAGCTACATCGTCTGGTGGCGCGACACCACCTCGCCGGTCTGGCAGCACAGCAAGATCGTCCCCGGCGCGACAACCACCGTGCTCGAAAACACCGTCATCGACGACTGGTTCTTCGGCGTGCAAGCGGTGTCAGCCGATGGCTACGCCAGCCCGGTCCAGTTCGCAGGTGTGGTCGGTGCGTTCTTCGCGCCGCCAGTGAAATAGCCGGGACCGCCGGGCTCTCGCCCGGCAATCGCTGCGCAGCAGAAACCAATTGGCCTCAGAGAACACCGCTGGTGCTTCAGCGGCCGTGCAACGAACATCAACGCAGCTGATCCAAGCGCCAAGGGATGGACGCTCGAACCCACGCAAACAACCCTGCGCCGAGTGCTATCGCAGCAACTGTCGCTGCAGTTTCTACAAGACCGAACCGTAGCGATAGGCCAGACAGGGAAACCACGAGCGCCGTTGCCGCGCATGTCCCGATGAACAACAAGGCGGCGACAACCACGGTCCTGCGTTCCAATCGCGCGGCATCATCGGTCCAAGGTACTTTCGTTCTCACGAGCCTGATTCTCGTTGCGAACGCCCACCTCAGGGCAGCTCCGACCAGCAAGATAATCCAGACGTACTCCGCAAAGTTGTAAATTCCGAGGTCCAGAAGCAAACCGGCCACTGCTGCCACCGAGATGAGGGCACTGGTGAATGAGTAGAACGGGTCTGGATCGACGAGTTCTCTGAAGGAACGAAAGAGCAGCATCATCGCGCCGCAAGGATGTCATCGATATACGCTGGCTTCCCCGCAATCCGCTCCAGCCGCGGATACCGGTGCCCGCCTTTGTAGTCGAGCTTCACCGTCTTCAGCGTCTCGCCAGACTTCACCAGCAGCTCCACCGGCCTGTCCTTGCTCGCCGCCACCGCAGCTTTCAGCCGGTCGGTCGTGAATGTCTGCCCGTTCACGCCCGTGATCGTCAGCGACGTATTCAGCCCTGCCTTCCACGCCGGCCCCTCCCACTGGATCAGCGTGATCTTCCCCGCTGAATCCGTCGACAGCCCGATCGAGTAAAGCAGATTGACCGCCCGCGTCCGCCCTTCGCCATCACGCCACACCGCATTCGGCGCATCGCCATAGACCAGCCGGTAACCCCCGCGCTCCAGCCCATCCAGCGGCGCCTTCACCGCCACCTCATCCACGCGCGTTCTGAAGAACGTCTCCCAGTCATGCGGCTGCACCTTGTTCAGCGCCGCCACCAGATCCGCCCGCGTATAGGTCAACTGCCCCCAGTCGCCATCGTTCATGCCGAAGAACGCCTTCGCGAAATCGTCCAGCGACTTCTTGTTCTGCGTCTTCTCCCGGATCAGCGTATCCACATCCATCCAGATCAGCTGCCCCTCGGAATAGTAGTCCTCGCTCCGCTGCCAGTTCTGCCAGGGCAGGGAGCGCCGCGCCGCGATCACCGGATCCATCGTCGCATCCACCAGCGGCCGCCACTCGCGACCCGTGCGCGTGTCGTACACCGCCGCATTGTTCGCGATCAGGTCCAGCGCTTGGCTCTTCGACACGAAGCCCGACCGCGCCGCCAGCACATGCCCCCAATACTGCGTCTGCCCCTCATAGGTCCAAAGCAGGCTCGCCCGCATGGCCAAGTTGAACGACGGCGTCCACAGCTCCGCCGGCCGCCGGTACTTGCCGTTCCACGAGTGCACATACTCATGCGCCAGCAGGTCCTTGCTGACGAACCCGCTGTTCCACGCCGTGAAGTACCCGCTCCTCACGCCATTGTTGCTCGACCGCTGATGCTCCACACCGGACGTCGCCAGCTTCTCGCTCACCGACAGCAAAAAGTCGTAGTGATCGAAATGCCGCGCGCCGAACAGCTTGTCCGCCTGCTCCACAAGATTGCGGTGAACCTCGATCACCTCCGCCGACGGGTTCACCTGTCCCGCCTCGTCCCCCATCACGTTCAGGGTCACGCGCGAACGCCCGCCCGGATCAAGATCGATCTTCCGCATGTACTTGCCGGCGAACAGCGGTGAATCGATCACCGTCTCCCACGACGCCGTCTTGAACCTCACCGTGTCGCCCGACTTCGACGCCGTCTCCAGCGCCGTCGCATAGTCCCACCCGGCCGGCAGCTTCACGCTGACATCGAAATTGATCTTCCGCGCAAAATGCCCCGCCGGATAAAGCGCGCCGATATACCAGTTCAGCCGCAGCATCTCCGGCGTCATCATGATCGGACCCTGCGCCGTCTCGATCGGCGACAGAAACTGCGCCTCCACATCCAGCGCCTTCACGCCGCTGGGGACATCGACATGGAACGCAAACACATCCGCCGGATCTCGCCGCCACGGGATGCTCTTCCCGTTCGCCGAAATCCTCAGCCCGGCATAATTGTAGATCGGCCCACGCGGCGCATGGTTGCCCGGTATCCACTCTGCATACATCAGCGTCAGCGGCCCCGCCTTCGCTACGGGCACCTTCTGCCGGATACCGAAAATCCGCCTGTCGAGGTCGGTCGCATCCACCTCCAGCGTCAGCGTCCCCGGATACGCCACGTCCCGCAACGCCGGCAGTGCAGGCGCCGCGGCCACCGGCTGCGGCTCGGACCGCACCGGCCCGCCCACCTGCTGCGCCACCACCGGCGCAACGATCAGCATGATGGCGACCGTAATGGCGAATACGTGTTTCACTGCGTGCGTCCTGGAATCTTGCGTCGCTTTGCGAACCTAGAACGCCTCTCACGCGAAACTCAACGCACGAAGTCGCAACGACCCGGCAACCCCAAACCCGGGCTCTGGCGGAACCCGCCGATCTGGTGCAGGTCTCTCGCCCAGTATCGGGTCCACGGGGCAGGGAGACGCGCATGGAATCGGCGACGCCGGAGGCGGCTGAAAAGCCGACGACGCCGCTGCGCACGGTCGTGCTGGCATCCGCCGCAGGCACTGCGTTCGAATGGTACGACTTCTTCGTCTACGGCGCGCTCACCAGCATCTTCGCCGCCAAATTCTTCAACGCCGCCGAAATCGGCGAAGCCAACGCCACACTGGCCACGCTCGCCGTATTCGCCGCTGGCCTCCTGTTCCGCCCGCTCGGCGCGCTGATCTTCGGCCGCATGGGCGACCGCTTTGGCCGCAAGGGCGCTTTCCTCGCCACCGTCGTCATCATGGGCGGCGCCACCTTCGCCATCGGCCTCCTGCCCGACAACAAGGAGCTGCTCGGCTTCAGCGCCATCATGCTCGTCGTCCTGCGCATCCTGCAGGGCATGGCTGTCGGCGGCGAATATGGCGGCGCCGCCATCTATGTCGCCGAACATTGCGCGCCCAACCATCGCGGCGAATCCACCGGCTGGATCCAGTCGTCGGCCGCGTTCGGCCTCATGGGCGCGCTTGCCGTCGTGCTCGGCACGCGCGCAGCCATGGGCGAAGAACAGTTCTTCGCCTGGGGCTGGCGCATTCCCTTCCTGGCTTCCGCCATCCTCGTCGGCATCTCGATCTGGATGCGCCTGCGCCTGAACGAGAGCCCCGAATTCCTCAAGATGAAGGCGGAGGGCAATGTCTCGAAAGCGCCGTACGCCGAAGTCTTCCTCAAATGGGAAAACCTCCGCCTCGTTCTCCTCGCCATCTTCTCATTCCTGATGGCCCAGGGCGCCATCTGGTGGTGCGTGTTCTCCTACACGCAGATCTTCCTCGAACGCTTCATGAAGCTCCCGGGCATCTGGGCCAACGTGCTGCTGATGGGCGCGACGCTCATCTCCATCCCGCTCTACGTCTTCTTCGGCTGGCTGTCGGACCGGGTCGGCCGCAAGCCCGTGCTCATCATGGGCATGGTGCTGTCGGTCGTCGCGATGATCCCGTGCTTCCAGGCGTTCTCCGCCGGCGCCAATCCCGCGCTGCTGAATGCACAGCGCGAGCAGCCGGTCGTCATCCACGCCGATCCGGCAACCTGCTCCTTCCAGTTCGACCTGCTCGGCGGCCGGAAATACGAGACCGGCTGCGACATCGCCCGCGCTTATCTCACCAATGCGGGCATCGGCTTCTCGATCACGGACGAGCCAACCGGCTCCCCTGCCACAGTCCAGATCGGCGACAATGCCGACGCCCGCACACCGGCCACCGACGCAGTCGGGCTCGCAAAGGCCCCGCTCGACGCGCATGCCAAACGCATCAACGAAAGCCTCGCCGCCGCGCTGAAAGCCGCCGGCTACCCACCGCCGATCAAGGCCCCGACCACACCCGCCGAATTCCAGGCGCAGGCCGCCCTGTTCAACTGGCCGCTAATCATCGGCGGCTTTCTGGTGCTGGTCGTCGCCGCCACCGCGCTCTACGGCCCGATGGCCGCCGCCCTGGTCGAACTCTTCCCCACGCGCGTGCGCTACACAGCCCTCTCCGTGCCCTACCATGTCGGCATCGGCTGGGTCGGCGGCTTCATGCCGATGACCGCCTTCGCCATCGCCACAGCAACAGGAGATGTCTTCGCCGGCCTCTGGTACCCGGTCGTCTTCGGCATCATCGGCATCGTCACCTGCCTCTTCCTGTTCCCGGAAACCAAGGGCAGGCCGCTGACGTAGGCGCTTCACCGCCCCATCCGCGCTCCGCGCGGCCCCCTCCGTCCGCTTCGCGTCCACCTCCCCCGCCTTCGGCGAGGGGGTATAGTTATGTCCGCTTAAAAATATCAGCGAACCGATCGGCGAGTCACAGGGCGTGCGAACCCGCTCCTTCTTGCAGCGCACGTGGAATGCTTGCGGCGTCGCGAGCGATCGCCGTTCGCTTGGGTGTCCTGATCATTGCGCACACATCTTGACCAAAGGAACATTATAGGAACCACTCCGCCCCTGAGTGAAGCGAAGCTCGGGGACGCTCAGCATGTGCATTCGTGTCGTTTCGCTGTTTTGCTTGTTGCTGTTCGCGCCACACAGTTATGCGCAAGAGCGAACCACCTACCTCCTCATCGACGCCAGTGGTTCAATGGCGGAGAAGGATGCCGAAGGTGAAATCAAGAAACTGCTCAGCCCCATCACGGCACAAAATCCGAAGGCTCTCGTCTCGCGGACCTACTTTCGCGCTGCCGAAGCGAAGATGTGTTGGATGCCGGTTGGAATTGAGCAGCCCGTCCCAGCAGATGAAAGTCTGAGTGAGTCGATCGACTTTCACAACGATTTCACGCCGTTAGGGGAGGCGCTAAAGGCGGCGATTCTGCATGCGCTCAAGGGTGGAGGTCAGGCAGACATTTTTCTCATCAGCGATGAAGAACAAACGTAAGCGTCAGCTGAAGACCGTTAGGCGATAAAATTGGCCCCATAATCGGATCGGACTTCGTCGCGGTGGGTCCTGGCCCATGCCCAGGGCGTGAGGTCGGCCAGGCGCGAGTTCGAGTGCCCGCGCGCAAGGACGTCCAGGATGCCGGCGAGATAGGCGTGGGGATTGAGGCCGTTGAGTTTCGCCGATTGCGCCAGCGTGTAGATGATTGCAGCCCGTCGCCCGCCCTCGTCGGACCCGAGGAACAGAAAATTCTTGCGCGATATGGCGATGGTCCTCAGGGATCGCTCGGCGGGATTGTTATCGATGGCGAGCCGCCCGTCGGTGGCGTAGCGCGACAGCGCGTCCCAACGATCGAGCGCATAGGCCAGCGCTTTGGTGGTGTCGGTCTTGGCCGAGATGCGCTGACGTTTCTCTTCCATCCAGGTTCTGAACGCGCCAAGAATCGGCGCCGCTCTTGCCTGCCGCACAGCCAGGCGCTCATGGGCCGGCTTGCCAGTTATCTCGCGTTCGATGGCGTAGAGATCCTGGATACGTCTCAGCGCTTCAGCTGCGATCGGCGACTGGGTTTTCTCGAACGCCTCGAAGAAGTAGCGTCGCGCATGCGCCATGCACGCAACGTGGATGATCTTTGAAGGCACGCCATCCTTTGGCGCGCTCAGATTTTCATAGGGCGCATAAGCGTCCGCTTGCAGATAACCGCTAAA
>JANOKS010000114.1:0-18388 GCA_031419455.1 Alphaproteobacteria bacterium | reverse complement strand
CGCGCCAACATGGCGATCGTCATGGCGCTCGCAGCCCCTGCCCTTGTGGGGGTGTGCGGCTTGAGCGCAGAGACCGGATACTGGTTCTATCTCGAGAAATCGGCGCAAAAGGCGGCTGATGTGTCCGCCTATGCCGGCGCGGTTGCGCTGCGCAATGGCGACAGCAAGGATGCCGCGATCTCGGTCGCCCTGGCCGAAGCTGCATTGCTGGGTTTTGATGACCCGAAGTCGATTGTCGCCGCCGTGACGCCTCCGGCGTCAGGGCCGAACCAGAACGCGCGTGCGATGGAAGTGACGATCAACTTCGAAGTGCCGCGCTTCTTCTCCGGCATCTTCAACAATGAAGAAGAGCGCGGCGACGTTCGCGCCGTGGCTGCTTACGATACCCCGTCCAACGCCTGCCTTCTCGCGCTCGACATTGATGATCCGGCCGCACTGACTATTACCGGCAGCGCCGACGTCACGCTGCTCTCGTGCGAAGTCATGTCGAACTCGATCGCTGCTGACGCCGTGCTCCTGTCGGGCAGCGGCGGCCTGCTGACCGACTGCGTGAATGCGGTGGGCGGCGTTGTGGTGAAGGTTGGCGGAACGGACCTGACGCTGACCGATTGCCCTGCCCCGCGCCAGAACATGGCCCGTGCGCCCGATCCCTATGCTGGCGTGCCGGAGCCGAACCTCACAGGCGTGCCCTGCTCCAACGTGAGCAAGGGCTCCGGCACGGTCAACGTGACGGCGGGCGCCGGCGGCGTGAAGCGCTTCTGCGGCGGGCTCAGTCTTTCCGGCAACTATCATTTTGCGCCCGGCGTCTACGTAGTGGATGGCGGCGATTTCCGAATCAACGCCTCCACGCTGGTGACCGGCGACGATGTGACGTTCTTCTTCACTGGCGGGGCCAGGGCGCGCTTCAACGGCACCGCCACGATCGACATCGCGGCGCCCAAGACCGGAACCTACCAAGGCATCGCCCTCATGGGCGACCGCGACGACACCTCGGTGGAGCACCGCTTCAACGGCACGGCGAACTCGAAGATAACTGGCGCGATCTACACGCCCGCTTCGCGCCTCGTGTTCAACGGAAACTTCTCGGGAGACGGCGGCTGTATGCAACTCGTCGGCTCGACCATCGAACTTGTCGGCAACATGCATATCTCGACGGACTGCGAAGGATACGGACTGAAATGGGCGCAGGTGCCCGGCTCAGTGCGCATGTCGGAGTGAGCCAGATGTTGAAGATTTTGAAGCGCCTGCCTCTGCGCCATTTGCTGCGCGACCGGAAAGGCCTAGCGGCCATCGAGTTCGCGATCGCAGCTCCGGTCATCGTCATCCTCATCGTGGGGGCGACCGATATTGGCATGCTGGTCTACAACCGGATGGACACGACATCGTCGATCCAGGCAGGCGCCCAGTACTTCATGGCGGGGGGCGCCGACACCAATCAAGCCCTGGCCACCGTGAAGCGCTCATGGACATCCATGCCGCCGAACACGGAGCTGTCGATCGTGAAGACCTGCTACTGCGCCGAGGTGGTGAACTTGTGCACCGTGAACTGTGCGGACGGGTCGCTGCCGGTCGCTTACAACATCGTATCCGCCCGACTCACATACACGGGGGTCTTGCTTGAGAATGAATATGTCATCTCCGAAGCTGTTCGCGTTCGCTGACCGCCTCGGGCGGGAGACGCGCGGCGCGGCCGCGGTCGAATTCGCGATGGTCGCGCCTCTGTTCCTGATGCTGGCAATCGGCGGCATGGAGGTGAGCATCGCCCTGCACAAGGGTTCGTCAGTGCAGTGGGCCATCGAGAAAGCCGCACGCACCGCGATGATCACGCCGGCGATTGACCAGGCAGGATTTCAGGAGCTGGTCGATGGAAACCTCACCGCGATGGGCGTTGAGGCGGATGTCAATGTGGCCTACTCGAAGCAAACCGGTTCGGAGATCGTGCTAGCGCGAGCGCAGGCCACCTATGTGCACACGATGCGCCCGATTCTTCTGCCGGAGATTGAAGTCTCGTTCGAGAGCGATGTCAGCTTCCCGCAGGCGAGCTAAGACTGCCTGAGAACGGCAAACTCGCCGGCCACCCAAAGCGGATAGCCGGCGTCGTCGTCTAGTTCGGCGGCGCCTCCGCCGCCTTGATCGCAGCCTCGTCCTCGTTGGCGCGGTTGACGATGTAGGCGCGGATCGCTTCAGCGTCGGCGGCGTTCAGTGTGTTCGCGAAGCTCGCCATGCCGGCGGAGGCGTAGAGGCCCTCCATCACGATGTCGGCGAATCCGTCTTTCGTCGCCGGCGCCTTGGACCAGCGCAGATCGGTGACCACGCCGCTGGAGACGACCAGTCCCCCATGGCAGACCATGCAGTTGCGGTCGTAAAGTACGCGGCCATGCTCGATCACGGCCGCGTTTCCGAAGTCTTCGGTCGCGGCGACCTTCTCGACCTCGTAGGGCGCATAGGCTTCAAGCGCGGCCTTGCCGCCGATCTTGTAGACGAGCACGCGGCCCATCTCCGGCGAGCCGATCATGGGAATCGCATTGCCGCCGCCTGTGAGCGGCCCCGCGGTGCCCCAGCCGGCTGTGACGGCGATGTATTGCTCGCCAGCGATCTCGTAGCTGATCGGGCCGGACATGACCGGGTACTGGCCGTCCGTCTCCCACAGCGCGGCCCCGCCCTTCGCGGCGTCATAGGCGCGGAACTTGCCGTCGAGGCCGCCCTGAAAGACCAGGCCGCCGCCGGTGGCGAGAACGCCGCCGTTCCAGGGCGTAGCGTAATCGACGGTCCAGCGCGCCTTCTTGGCGACCGGATCCCAGGCCACCAGTTGGCCTTTGAGAGCTGCGCGTCCTGCGAGACGCTCGTTCAGCGTCGGCGCGGGGCCGGGTGCGCCGGCGAATTCGATGCCGGTGTTCCAGAAGCCGGGGCGGTAGGCAAAGTCGGCCTGGTCTGCGAACAGCTGCGGGATGGTTTGCGCCGGAATGTAGACGAGGCCGGTGTCGGGGCTGAACGCCATCGGGTGCCAGTTGTGGCTGCCCAGGGGGCCGGGGATCGCCATGAACGGCGTGTCGAGATAACGCGCTTCCGGCGCTTCGACCGGACGGCCGGTCTTGAGGTCGACGCTGGAGGCCCAGTTGACGTTGTCCTGGTATTTGTCGGCGGAGATCAGCTCGCCCGTCGCACGGTCGAGCACGTAGAAGAAGCCGTTCTTCGGCGCCTGCATCGCCACTTTACGTGTCGCATCGCCGATCTTGATGTCGGCCAGGATGATGTGCTGCGTCGCGGTGTAGTCCCATGTCTCGCCGGGCGTGGTCTGGTAGTGCCAGACATAGTCGCCGGTGTCGGCCTTGAGCGCGAGGATCGAGGACAGGAACAGGTTGTCCTTCGCATCCGGATCACGCAGGCGCTGGTTCCACGGGCTGCCATTGCCGATGCCGACATAGAGGATGCCGAGGTCGGGATCGTAGGCCATCGAGTCCCACGCCGTGCCGCCGCCGCCGGCCTCGACCCAGTCGCCCTTGTCGCCCCAGGTGGCGTTGGCCTTTTCGGCGAACACCTTGTCGGAGGCGGCGCCGTCCGGCTGCTTGCCGGGATTGGGAGTGGTGTAGAATCGCCAGGCGAGTTTGCCGTCGGCAGCGTTGTAGGCGGAGATATAACCGCGCACGCCAAGCTCGGCGCCGCCATTGCCGATGATGACCTTGCCGTCGATCACGCGCGGCGCGCCGGTGATGGTGTAGGGCTTCGACTGGTCGACGGTGACTTCCTGCCAGAGCGGCGTCTTGAGGCCATCGACCACGCCCTCGGTGCGCGATGCGTCGAGCGCGATGAGACGTCCATCGATCGTGCCGACGAAGACCTTGCCCTCCCAGATGGCGACGCCGCGGTTCACGACATCGCAGCAGGCGGAGACGCCCCGCGCCTTGTCGACTTCCGGATCGTATTTCCACAGGCGCTCGCCCGTCTTTGCGTCGTAGGCGTAGACGATCGACCAGGCCGAGGTGACGTACATCACGCCATCGACCACGATGGGCGTCGATTCCATGCCGCGGTTCGAATCCAGCGTGGCTGACCAGGCGAGGCCGACGTCTTTCACGGTCGTGGCGTTGATCTGTTTCAGCGGCGAGAAACGCTGTTCGGAATAGGTGCGGCCGTGGCTGATCCAGATGTCCGGACGCTGGTCGGCCGCAATGATCGCGGCGCCGTTCACCTCGGCGGCCGTGATGGCCGGCAGCGGGGCGGTCGCTTCCCCTCCGCACGCAGCCAGCACCAGTAGCGCTGCGCCACCGAGCAATGCTCCCAAGCGTTTCATAAAGACCTCCCTCGCGTCCTGTCACCGGACATACCAGCGTTTCAGCATGCGGAGGGGCGTTTGCAAAGCCTGTCCGCCATGCCGCAGTCGCGATTGAGGCTGGCCGTAGGGTCAGGACTCCTTCACCTGCGCCATGATGGCGAGGGGACGGCCTTCATCATCGGCGAAGAAAGCCATCCACTCCTCTGTGCCGTCGGTGTGACGGTGAATCATGTGAGGCGCATGGGTGAAGGTGACGCCGCGCGCGCTTAGCGATTGGTGCGCCGCCAGAATGTCGGGCACACGAAAATAGAGGATGGACTCCGATGGCGTCCCCTCGCCCTCCGACAGGAAGAGGCGGACACCGCCGCAATCGAAAAAGGCGAGATTGCCGAACGAATAAAGATGCGGGAGCCCCAGCACCTCGCCATACCAAAGCCGGGCGGCGGCGACGTCCTTCACGGTGCGGGCGATCTGGCCCACCGGGCCAAGGGCGATGTCGGCCTGCATGTCGGTCTCCTGTTTCGCAAGATTGCTGTCGCGTCGCACGCCGCTCCAGGCGCGCAGCTCGGCGCGGCTGTCGAAGCCGAGCTTGGCCAGCGCATTGGCGACGTGGAATTTCACCGCGTCGCTGCTGACCCCGGTTCGCCCGGCGATGTCGCGGTTGGTGAGGCCGTGGCGAACGAATTCCACCACGCGCCATTCGGCGGGGGTGAGCACGTCGTCATGCGGCGGACGGCCTCTGGTCATCGGCCAATTCTAGCGGGAGGGCTGGCGAATTACCCTACCCGGCCAGTCCCGGTTCAGCCAGTCAGGCGATCGAGGTCCGCGAGGATGTCGCCGAGGTCGAAGCCAGTCGAAGCCGGCGCCGGCTTTTTCGCGGCTGGCGCACCGGCGCCGCCAAGCACCGCGGCGATGGCGGACAGGAGTTCGGTCTGGTCGATCGGCTTGGACACGTAACCCGACATGCCGATGGCGAGCAGACGCTCGCGGTCGCCCGCCATGGCGTCGGCAGTCAGCGCAATCACCGGAAGACTGCGCCAGGGCGACGTCGCCTCGCGGATGCGGCGGATGGTTTCAACGCCGTCCATGACCGGCATGTGCACGTCGAGGAGGACAAGGTCGAACTCATCGCGCGCGAGTGCATCGAGGGCTTCGCGGCCATTCGCGGCCTCGGTGATGATGGCGCCCTGCGGCTGGAGGAAGAGCCGGACGACCTGGCGGTTGATCGCGTTGTCGTCTGTGAGCAGCACGCGCGCGCCGCGCAGGTGAACCGACTTGCCGACGTCCGGACGATCGGACGTCATGCGCTCCTGCGTGGCGACCGCAGGATCGGCAAGGAAGGTCAGCACGAAGACCGAGCCCTCGCCGGCGCGCGAGTAGGCTACGATGTCGCCGCCCATCATGCGGGCGAGCTGGCGTGAAATCGCAAGGCCGAGACCCGTGCCGCCGAATTTGCGGGTGGTCGATGCGTCCGCCTGGCTGAAAGCCTCGAACAGCCGAGCGCACGTCCCGTCGTCCATGCCTATTCCGGTGTCAGAAACCTCGATCGTGACGAGCGTTCGGCCGGCGTCCACGAGCGCGGCGGCCAGCTTCAATTCCACCTGTCCTTCGCGCGTGAATTTGACGGCGTTGGAGACGAGATTCGAGACACACTGGCGCACGCGCACAGCGTCGAAGCGCATCAGCTGCGTCTCAGGGAGATCGCTGGACAGAATGAGACCGACATTCTTTTCCTGCGCCCCGGGCGAGAAGAGCGCGTGCACCTGACGCAGCGTGTAGATCAGGCTGGAGTCGACCGGCGCGATGTCGAGGCGGCCGGCCTCGATCTTCGAGAGGTCCAGCACGTCGTTGAGGATCGACATCAGGTTGGAGCCGGATTCCCGGATGGTCGCGACCATCTCGCGCGCTTCGGGATCAAGCGGGCGGGATTCCAGTGCTTGCGCCATGCCGAGCACGCCGTTGAGGGGCGTGCGAATCTCGTGGCTCATGTTGGCGAGAAATTCGCTTTTTACCTTGGTGGCAGCCTCGGCCGCGTCACGCGCGGCTTCCACTTCGGCCAGGCGGCGGGCGCGCTCCTCCGCCAGCGAGGCCTGGGCCGCCTCGAGTTGTGACCCCTGGCGGATCAGGAAGAACGAGAACGGCGGCGCGACCAGCAGCGTGATCACGATCGTCAGCGTAGCCGAATAGGTGGCGCCGGGGTCACGGAACAGGATGCCAGCGAACAGGTAGTCGAACGGCAGTACGACCGCGAGAATGATCGCGGTCATGACCGCGGTCTTGCGAAGCTGCTTCACGACTGCCGATTTCCGGGCCTCTTCGGCGCGCATGGTTTTCCCCTGGCAGAACCAGATAGCCTTGACACAGATAGGTAAAGGCTTCGCGCAGGGGCTTTGAACATTGGGCTAAAGCGAGGGCGTTCAGCCGCCTGTAGCGGCGAGAAGGTCAGCCTGCGCTGCAGCCAGAGCGTCGTCGATCCGCTTTTCCCATTCGCCTGACGTTGCCGCCTCCAGCGAACCGGCTGGAGACGCGACGGAGCGGGATGCGTTAACGACCCCGCCTTCGAGCCGCTTGCCGCGCCTGACAAAGCCAGCCACGGCGTCGCGTGCGCCGGCGCCCTGCGCGCCATAGCCCGGCACCAGGAAGAGGGCGTCGCCTGCAGCCGCGCGCAGGCGACGGGCATCGTCCGGACCGGTGGCGCCGGCGACCATCATCAGGCCGGACCAGCCCTGCCGGCCGCGCAGGCGCTGGACCAGCGGCTGGAGCGCGCGGGCGACGTGGAGGTAGAGGGGCTCGCCATCGACCAGCTTTGCCTGGAAGTCGGCAGAGCCGGGATTGGACGTCCGCGCGAGGACGACGACGCCCTTGCCGGTCCGCTCGGCGACCTCAACGAACGGCTCGATCGTGTCGACGCCCATATAGGGGTTCACTGTGATCGCATCGCACTGGCAAGATGCAGCTTCGCCGAGATAGCCCTCGGCATAGCCCTCAGCAGTCGTGCCGATGTCGCCGCGCTTGGCGTCGAGGATGACGATCAGCCCAGAGCGCGTTGCGGCCTCGCAGACGGTCTCCAACGCCGCGACGCCCTTTGCGCCCCACCGCTCGAAGAGGCCGGCCTGCGGCTTCACGACCGCGACCTTGCCGGCGCTGCGCTCGACCAGGGCTGCGCCCCACCGCGCAGCCGCTTCAGGGCCGGGTGATCCGAACAGCGGCGGCAGAAGTGCGGGATGAGGGTCGATGCCCACGCAAAGGGGCCCGAGGCGGCGCACCCCGTCCATCAGGCGATCAGCGAAGACGTCGTGGGTACCTGGCATCAGGGCGTGTTCACACGGCAGAGGACTTTGACGACGGCGCGCGAGTCCCTAAGCCGATCTGCCTCGGCTGCATAGGAGGTTGCGGAAATCGGCCGCGCATCGCCGCCCGGCGCCACCAGGCCCTGCCCGTCAAGGAAGCTGCGGATGGAGTCGGGCGAGGCGGAATAGATCCGGCCACGGCGCGGACTTTCGGCGACGGTGACGCCGATCACGGCGCCGTCGCGGTCAAACACAGGGCCGCCGCTCATGCCCGAGAGCGTGCCCTCAATGCCGTCGGTGCGCTCCTGTTCGGCCCAGGCAAGCACCGGCTCTTCCATCGCATAGCGACCGCGCGTGACGAGGTTGGAGCGGGATTCGAGAACCGACACGGCCTCGCCTGACATCCCCTGCGGGAAGCCGACATGATAGCCTGGCTCGCCGACACGGAGTTCGCGATTGAGGTCGAGCTGGAGCGCGACGGGCGCGCGGTCCGTGACCAGCAGGGCGAGATCGCTGTCCTCGGACGTGTGAACTTCATCGACCCGGACCATGCGTCCGTTGCCAACTGCCAGGCCGACACGCGTGCAGCCATCGACGACGTGGCGCGCAGTGAGCCAGGCGCCGGCCTCGTTGATGGCGAACGCCGTGCCGATGCCGTCCTCGGCATCGCCGACCTGGACCAGCACGCGCTCATCGAACTGATGGGAGTCCGGAAGGACGGGACCGGCCTCGGAACTCGGCGCCGGTAACTCCCGCATGTCGATGCTAGGCGCGGGAACGTCGGATCGCGCCTCTTCGTCGGGAACGCGGAAAGGATCATTGTCGCCCGCGCCGCTGGAAAACAGCGTCCCGACGATCACGGCCAGCACGACCGCATAGACGACCCAGTCGGGAATTCTCATGCCCGTCTCCGCGAGCCTCTAATATTCGTTCGCGAGGGGCAACTCACAAGGCCGCCGCCATGACCATTGCAGCGGCGATTTTCACGCCCGCGAGGACGAGCGCGGCGCCAACCTCATCCCGTTCAATCCGTTTGGGAAGATCGCGCAGCACCAGGTCGGCGACCCGAAACGCGAGCAATTGCAAGAGGATGGCGACAACCCCCCAGATCAGGATGTCGTAGACGGTCGCCGCCGTCGCAAGGCAGGCCGACATCGGAACAGCCAGGCCGACGATGACCGCGCCGACACTGATGCCTGCGGAAACATTGCCGGCCCGGATCAGCTGCATCTCTTTCATGGGCGTCAGCATCACGTGGACGACGCAGCCCGCGATAAGCAGGGCGAGCGTCACGCCGCCATGCAGCAGGAAATCCGGAAACCCGTTCACGAACGACTGGATCGCGATGTCCATGCGTCTGCTCCGT
The DNA here is from genome assembly GCA_031419455.1 of Alphaproteobacteria bacterium. Classification (GTDB taxonomy): domain Bacteria; phylum Pseudomonadota; class Alphaproteobacteria; order Caulobacterales; family Hyphomonadaceae; genus UBA7672. The sequence continues at coordinate 9,459 of JANOKS010000114.1, read as the reverse complement.
CCACAGCCGACTTACCCGATATCGGCATACACGGTTTACGGGTTGGCGCGAGCCGATCACGGATTCAAGTATTGGCCCCTGCGGCATTCCGTGCACGGCAAGTATTCGAGCGGGTCGCCGGGTAGCAAACTCAGTTTGACAACTGTGCAGGAGCGGTCGCTCAATTGGGCATGCGGACAAACAAGATCCGCAGCTCAAGAGGGAATATTGATGAAACGCTCAGTTTCACTTGTCGCATCCCTTGTATCCGTACTGGGGATTCTGACTGCCTGCAGCGGCGAGGCCGCTGTCGGGAAAGACCAGCTTGCGACGCTGTGCGGCGAGAAGGCGGCCTCTTCGCTGAACTGCTCGTGCTTCACCGACGCGCTGGAAACCAGCCTCGCGCCGGAGCAATTCGCCCGGGTCGCGAAGGCGATCGACGAAAACCGCCGGTTCTCTGGCTTTGTGCCAAACGAGATCGCCAACGATGCGACGCTCGGAACGCCAGTCGCGCAGGCCCAGCTGAGCTGCGCTGCCTAGAGGCTCAGACGCCGAAGGCCGCCAGCATAGCGGCGGTAAGGGCTGCAACGGTCATGAGGAGCGTGAGCGCCACGGCGACCGCGCGTTGCGTGGACGTGCGCTTCCTGACGCCAGGCGCCGCCTTGTCCTTGCGCGGCGCGAGCGTCCAGACATTCGACAGGAAACCGACGGCGCAGATGGCCGAGACGATGGCCGCCGCGCGCGCGCCGCCAAGCAAGGCTGCGCCGGCGGCGACGCCAAGCAGCAAGGCTTGGAAGCCTGCCGTGGCAGTAATCACCCGGCGGATCATCCGGTCGGCGCGGCCGGCGTCGAGGCCATCAAAGTGCGTGTTGGGAACGACGACAGCCGCCGTCCAGCCGGAGGAGGCTGCGCCGCCTGCGCCAAGGGCTGCCACCGCAAGCATGATTGACGTGAAATCTGCCATTGGTGCGTCTCCGGTCCCCGTATTCTCGGGCTTTGTGTCAGGGTCTAGAGGGATTCGGCAGGGCAGGCAGCGCCGCAAAAATCTAGCCCGGACTGGCGAATCCGGTTGCAACCCCACTTGTCGGGGCGGAGTGTGCCGCCATTGCCCAAGGCCTTGGGTGACGAGGGGACTGGAAGCATGAGATTGACGTCGATAGCGGTTGCGGCCGGGCTTGGCCTGGCAGCATGCGCAGGGCAGACGGCGACGGACGGAGGCGACGTGAAGCCTGTTGAAGACGCCCGCTTCGACTATGCGGCGAACTTCGCCTGCGACGGCGGCGCCAAGCTGGATGTGGTCTTCCATCACGGTGACGGCGAGACGCTCGCCCGTGTAGATGGCGGGACAGCCGTGAGCCTTGCGCCGGACGAGGCTGCGACAACGGCCATGACCTGGAAGAATGACAAGGTCTCTCTGATGCTCGACGGTCCCGGCGCGACGTGGATTTCGGAGGGCGCAACCCGGACCTGCACATTCGAGCCGCGTTCCCTGCCCCCGCCGAAGATGGACGGTGTGGCGCGCACGCTGACGAGCGAAGACGCGGGCAAGTCCTTCGACGTGAAGGTCGGGGAGAAGGTGGCGGTTGCCCTCTCCGGCGTGCCGACGGCTGGTTATGTCTGGGGCGCATCGGCGCCGCCGGCCTGGGTGAAGGCAACCGATGGCCCGGGCGGATCGACGACGACATCGCAGTTCCTGCCGGGCTTTGCTGGCGGCAATCACTGGGAAGTCGTCGTGTTCGAGGCTGTGGCGGCGGGCGAAGGCGAGATCACGCTGGCCCAGCGCCGGCCGTGGGAGACTGCGGCCGAACCCGATTCGTCGACCTTCAAGTTCACACTCAAGGCCAGCTGAGGCGCGCTTGCGCCGTCATAAGCTAACCATGGCCTGCATCGCGCTGCTTGCGTCCGGCTGCGCGCCACGCGGCGAACAGGCTGACGCCGCGAGCATTCGCACGGCGCGGCAGGCGGCGCTGCAGTTTGACCAGCGCATGGCGCGCGAGATCATCACCCGGCTGCAGCGTGACGAGGACCCGGTCGCCGTCTGGCTCGCCTATGCCGACCACGTCCCAGATTGGGGCCGTGGGATCAGCAATGATGCGATGGTGGAGTTCAGCCGCACCGCGCTTGGCGTGCGCAATCCCGCCAATGCGCCGGATGACTGGGAACGCCAGCAGATGGAACAGATGAGCTTCATGCTCGACACCGGCATCGACCCTGAGACGCTGGATGTCGCGGAAATCCGGCAGGAGGGCGAGGAGAAGGTCTTTCGCTGGATGCGCCCCATCCTGATGACCGAGGAGTGCCTCGCCTGTCATGGCGAACAGATCGATCCACGCGTGACATTGCTGCTCGGTCAGGAGTACCCGCTGGATGAAGCCACGGGATATTCGGCCAATCAGCTCGGCGGGGCGTATTCGGTGCGGCAGGTGCTGAGTGTTGGCGACAAGCCTCCGCCGCCATGGTCGGAAATCCCCGCGCCGGTCATGACTCCGGCCGATGCGAGAGCAACTGACGATGCCCCACTGGTCCAGACACCACCGGCCGGACCGCCCGAAATTCCCCTGGATGACCCACCGTAACAGGTGTCTTCACAGTGCGGCATTCGCGCGCGTCGCGTGATGGGCATTGGTCCTTGTCGCGAAACCCTCCATATCAGATGCATGACTGAACTTACCCGGCACCATGTGGCCAAGGGTCTGTCCGACCGCATTGCGCTCGGCATCACGAAGTTCCTGCGCTTTTTCGCGGACACGTTTTTCGCACATCGCTATGGCCATCGCGCCATTGTGCTGGAGACCGTCGCTGGCGTGCCCGGCATGGTCGGCGGCATGATGCAGCACCTGAAATCGCTGCGCCGGATGCGCGATGATGATGGCTGGATCAGGGAGCTGATCGACGAAGCCGAGAATGAGCGCATGCACCTGATGGCGTTCGTTGCGCTGTTCAAGCCGAACGGGTTCGAGCGCCTTCTCGTGCTGCTCGCGCAGGGCGCGTTCTGGAATTTCTACTTCGTGCTCTACCTCTTCGCGCCGCGCACGGCGCATCGCACGATCGGCTATTTCGAGGAAGAGGCTGTCATCTCGTACACGCAGTTCCTCGCCGAGATTGATGCCGGGCGGATCGACAATGTGGCGGCGCCGCAGATCGCGATCGACTACTGGAAGATGGCGCCCGATGCGCGGCTGCGCGACCTGGTGATTGCGGTGCGAGCCGATGAAATGAAGCATCGCGACGTGAACCACGGCTTTGCCGCCAAGCTTGATGCGACGAAGACGCCGGGCCGGACTCTGGGAAGCGAACCCGCCACGCTTCCGAAGAGCCCGGAAGAGCGTAAGGGCGAGACGAAACCGGCTGCACCCACGCGGGCGGCAAACGGTCCCTGAACCCACAGAAGGTATCTACGCCTTCGCGCCTTTCCTGCCGGCGCCATAGACCGGCGACGAACTTGCCGACGCCTCGTCAAGCGGCCAGCGGGCGCGGGCGGGGGTATCGAGAGGATCGGTGAGACCCAGGCGCAGGCGCTCGGCGCCGGCAAGCGCGATCATGGCGCCATTGTCGGTGCACCAGCGCAGCGGCGGCGCGACAAAGCGGAAATCGTGATGCCGCGCCTCGGCTTCGAGCCGCGCCCGCAGCGCTGTGTTGGCGGCGACACCTCCGGCGACCACGAAGGTGCGGCGATCTGTAACCTCCGCAATCGTCTCCATCGCACGCGAGGACTTCACAGCGAGAATGTCGGCGACCGCCTCCTGGAATGACGCGCAGATGTCTGCACGGCGTCGGGGCGTCAGCGGCTGCTCCTGCGCCGCGCGCCGCACGGCGGTCTTGAGACCGGAGAAACTCATGTCGAGCCCCGGGCGATCCAGCAGCGGCCGGGGAAGAGCGACAACTTTCGCGTCCCCCGCCTGAGCCTCCCGCTCGACGGCGGGACCGCCCTGCCCGGCGAGGCCAAGAAGTTTCGCTGTCTTGTCGAACGCCTCCCCCACCGCATCGTCGATCGTCGAGCCAAGGCGGCGGTAGCGCCCGACGCCTTCCACGGACACGAACTGGCAATGCCCGCCCGACACCAGCAAGAGCAGGTAGGGGAACGCCACCTCCTCCGCGAGCCGTGGGCTCAGGGCATGGCCTTCGAGATGATTGACCGCGATCAGCGGCAGGCCACGCGCCAGGGCAATCGCCTTGGCCGTGGAAAGGCCAGCCAGCACCCCGCCGATCAGGCCCGGGCCGGCCGTGGCGGCGACCCCGTTTAGCCCGTCCCAGCCGACGCCTGATTCGTCCATGGCCATGCGGATCAGAGAATCCAGCCGTTCGACATGCGCCCGGGCGGCGATTTCAGGCACGACACCACCATAAAGGGCGTGCTCCTCGGTCTGGCTGGCGACATGCTCTGACAGCACCTCCGCCCGGCCATTCTCGAGGCGCACGACCGCCGCCGCGGTTTCATCGCAGCTGGTTTCGATACCCAGAACCGTGACAGCGCCTTGCATCATTGCGGCGGCGCTTGTACGCCGCGAACGTTCAGAAAGCCAACCATGACATCACAGCGAACAGTCCGGATCGGTACGCGCGGCTCGCCCCTGGCGCTGGCGCAGGCGAACATGTTTGCAGCCCTGATCGCAAAGGCGTCGCATGGCGAGATTGCCACCGTGCTGCACACCTTCACGACGACCGGCGACAAGATCCTCGACCGGCCGCTGCAGGATGCCGGCGGCAAGGGCCTGTTCACCAAGGAGCTCGACCGGGCCCAGGAGCTGGGCGAGATCGACATTGCCGTTCACTCGCTGAAGGACGTGACGGTCACCCTGCCCGACCATCTCTATCTCGCGACCTTTTTGGAGCGCGAGGACCCGCGCGACTGCCTGATCGGACCCGCCAGGTCGCTGGCTGAACTCCCGCCGGGCGCCGTCGTCGGCTCATCCAGTCTGCGCCGGCAGGCACAGCTGCTGGCCGCGCGGCCCGACCTCAGGATCGTGATGTTCCGCGGCAACGTCCAGACGCGACTGCGCAAGCTGGCCGAGGGCGAGGCGCAGGCGACCATTCTCGCCGCCGCCGGCCTTCGCCGGCTCGGCATGATCGACAAGGCCACCGGCATCCTTGAGATCGACGAGATGCTGCCGGCGGGCGGCCAGGGCATCATCGGCGCAACGCTGCGGCTGGATGCGCCCGACTGGCTGAAGGAGCTTGCAGCGAAGCTCGACAATGAAGAGGCGCGGCTTGCTGCGCTGGCCGAGCGCGCTTTCCTGCGCAAGCTGGATGGCTCGTGCCGCACGCCCATCGCGGCGCACTTCCGGCTGACGCCTGAGGGAGCGGAGATGGCGGGCGAGCTTCTGGCCGACGACGGCTCCAGGAAGTGGCGCGCTGAAGGCGTCATCGAAGGCCGGCCGAGCGTGTTCGACGCTGAAGTCCTCGGCAATGTGCTGGCGGAAGATGTCGCTGCCGAGCGCGCCCATGATCTCGACGGCGTTCCGTGGCCTGACGACGGCGATGGCGACGAAGAAGTTGCCGGCGCCTGACGTGATCGCGCGTCAGTTGGCGGCTTGCGAACCGGGCGATGGAAGCCGATGATTGCAGCGTCCCGAAACCTCCAGACCTGAGCCCCGTGCCGCACACTCCCTCGCCACGCATTCTGGTGACGCGCAGCGAACCTGGCGCATCCGAGACGGCCGCACGGCTGCGCGCCGCCGGGTTCGAGACGATCATCGAACCGCTCTTCGCCATTGTGCCGATCGACGCCGCGATTCCCGAGTTCGACGCCCTCGCTTTCACCAGCGCGAACGGCGCGCGGCAATTCGCCCGGCTCTCGCCGCGACGAGATGTAACCGTCTTCTGCGTCGGCCAACGCACCGCGGAGGCGGCGCGCGAAGCTGGATTTACAGAAGTCGTTTCGGCCGATGGCGATGTGAATGCGCTCGCTGACCTGATTTCACGGCGGTTGCCGCCGACGCTGCGCCTGCTTCATGCAGGCAACGCGGAAAGCCGCGGCGACCTGGCGGGACGGCTTGCTGCACTGGGGCATGCGGCCAGGTTTGTGGCGATATTTGAAGCCGTTCCGGTCAATGCGCCCGGTCCGCACCTTGCCGCCCTGCTCGGCGGGGAGGCGCAGATCGATGCTGTGATGATTCATTCGCCACGCGCCGCCGCCATCCTCGCTGGCTTTCTTGATGACGCCGGGGCCCGTGGGCGGTTTCCCATCGTTGCGATATCGGAAGCTGCGGGGGCGCCGCTCGCAGGCCGGACCGGAAGAATCGAACTGGCCGCGACGCCGGACGAAGCCTCCCTGATTTCGGCCCTCGCGCGCCTCGTTTTCGGTTGAGACAATCGCTGTTCTCGGCGTATCCTCGACGCGGGGAGGCGGTAGGCGCACGCCAAGAGGATGGTGGTCGATGACGGACCCGTCGCGCGTCGAGCCCGAACCGATCGACGCGGAATTCGAACCTGCGGACGATGCACCTGCGCCGTTGTCGCGCGCGCAGGCGCGCCGCGTGGGGCCACGCCGCATGCGCAGCCGTGCGGTAACCTGGCCCCACCTGATCACCGCGAGTTCTGTCGCCGCCGTGCTGGGCGCGACGGTCGCCATCATTGTCAGCAATGCGAGCTCAAATGCGCCGACCGGTACGCTGGCGCGCGAGATCGACGAACTCTCGCTTGCAATCGAAGCCCTGCAACGCGGCTCGGAACAGGCCAGTGCTGACATCGTCGCCATGCGGGGGCGCATTGACGCCCATGGCGACAGGCTGCGCGAGAAGGATGTGGCCGATACGTCGCTGCGGACGGACATCGCTGCGCTGGCGGCGCAATTGTCCGCGGTCAGCGGCGTCGGCACGCGGGCCGGGCCTGACAGCGCCATCGTCAGCACGACGCCGCTCGGCATTTTGCTGGCGCGCGTCAACCGGCTTGAGCGCATCTCGGCGGATGCAACCGCGTCTCCGGAGACCACGCAGGATGTCCGCCGCGCCATCGCGGACCTTGCCAGTCAGGTGGCCGAGCTGAATCTCGCAAACACGACACTGGTGACTGCGTTCGACCAGCGCGAAGCAGCACTAACAGCACTCGAGACCGGATTGCACGAGGTGGCGTCCGAACTGGCGGGCCAGCGCGGACCGTCGCCGATCACCACGCCCCACATCTCGATCGCTGCGACAGCGATCGCTCCGAATTCGGTCGCGACCGCAACCACGCGCGCGCAGACCATCCGGGCGCTCGCGGTGCTCGAAGCCGCCGCGCGCAATGGTGAGCCGTTCGCAGCTGACCACGCCGCGCTGTCCGATCTGCTTCCGGGCGACCCGGCATTGTCGAGCATTGCGACCTTCGCTGTGTCAGGCGTGCCCGCGCTGTCGAAACTGCGCGCCGATTTCGACACCAGCGCCGCTCGCGCCTTGCGGCACGCGGAGGAAGACAGCGACGATGGCTGGAACTGGCTGCGGCAGGCTTTCGCTGGCGTGGTGGCGTTCGAGCCATCAAGAAGCGTGTCGCTGAACGCCGAGACGATCCGCACGGCCAGGCGTCAGCTCGACGTCGGCGAGATACGCAATGCCGTGAACGCGGTCGCCGGTCTCTCCGGCCGCGCCCACGACGACTTCACGACATGGCGCGAGAAGGCGATGCACCGCGCCCTGCTCGACGATGCGATGAAGTCGCTCAACACGCGGCTGCTCGGCGCCGCTGCGGCAACGCCCGGGCCGGGCTGAGGGCCGTATCGCGCAAAGGGCAAGTAAGCCCGGTTACATACGCGCTTGTCATCGCGTTGGCGCCAATTTTTCAGTCGCAGCGCTTGCCGCATTGTCCTTGGCCGCATAGCTCCGTGACGCATCCCGGACGGGGATAGCCTGACAAAGCTCATGGATACTGGGAGAACATCTTGATCCGCACGACAAAGAAGCTGGCTGCGCTGGCGACCATGGCGGCAGCCCTGATGGCCTGCACCACGCCGGCGATGGACAGCGCCGCAGACGCGCAGACCATGCAGGCTGCTCCCAGGGCCGATGTGGCGCTTGCAACGGCTGTCGCCAACCCGGCGCGTTCGGAGGCCAACAAGGTCCGCGATTCGCACCGCCACCCGACCGAGACGCTGGCCTTCTTCGGCCTCAAGCCGGGCATGACGGTGATCGAAGTGCAGCCCGGCAGCTACTATGCGGAAATTCTCGCGCCCTACGCCAAGGCGACGGGCGGCAAGTATATCGGCACGGGCAACCAGATTGCCGCCGTCGCCGACCAGGCCGTCTGGGGCGCGCAGACCTACGTTCCGATGAACAAGGATTCCGGACCCCTTGTGCCGGCTGGAACCGCGGACATGGTCATCACCTTCCGCAACTTCCACAACTGGTACTGGCAGCCGGGCATGGTCGACAAATACTTCGCCGACTTTGCGGCGGCGCTGAAACCCGGTGGCGTGCTGGGCGTCGTCGATCACCGCGCCGACCCGCGCTCGGAGGCGAACGTCAACGGCCGCCTCGGCGGCGATGGTTACGTCTCGAAGGCCTCGATCGTCGCCGCGGCCCAGAAGGCCGGTCTCGTTCTCGACGCCGAGAGCGAGATCAACGCCAACCCGAAGGACACCAAGGATCATCCCTTCGGCGTCTGGACCCTGCCCCCCAACTCCTGGACCTCGCCGCGCAACCAGGGCGAAACGCCGGCCGGATTCGACGCCGCCAAATACAAGGCCGTCGGTGAAAGCGACCGCATGACCCTGCGCTTCCGCAAGCCGGCCTGATTGAGCCGAAAACGTCGGCCTGGCCGCCTGACGCGCAAGGATTTCCAGGCCGCCAGTTCCGCCCTTTTCCAGGGCTGGCGGCCGACCTTGCTTTCTTAACCCCCTCCGGGTTATAGCCCCGCCTCGGCCGCAAGCCGGAGGCTGCCTTAGCTCAGCTGGTAGAGCACCGCATTCGTAATGCGGGGGTCAGGTGTTCAAGTCACCTAGGCAGCACCATCTTTTCAAATACTTAAGCGGCCGGACCCTTTTTCTAGTCACGCGATTTACACGGCGATCCCGGAATCTAGCCGGCCCCTTGTAGGCGACGTCGCTCCTTCATGCGTGACAGCCTTGCCATTCAAACGAGGGACCACACAGCGCTCAGATCAGCTACTGCGTTGGCCGGAAGGTATACGTGCGTTGAAAATCGCATATGGAAACTGGCCGACCGTTTAGGCGGGCTGGTTCGTAGCGCTCTTTTCTGGCGATGCGCAGAGCCTCCTTGTCGAGCCCAGCGTCGCCACTTGTTGTCCAAACTTCGGCGTTAATAACGGAGCCGCTTTCCGAAACACAGAGGGAAACCTCCACTCGGCCCGATTTACCCTCCACTCTGGAGGACGCATTCAGCACGGGGGATTCTTTCGTCGGAACTGGATCGCTCGGCACAGACTCCACCCGAGGAAATCCAGAAGGCAGACCTGTTGGTCGCGTCTCGGCTGACCCGATCTCACTTCCTCGGTCAGCGGCGGCAGGCGTCTCGGGATTTCCGGCGGGCGACGTCGGTTCGGGCCCCTCCT
>JANOKS010000113.1:0-31170 GCA_031419455.1 Alphaproteobacteria bacterium | reverse complement strand
CGAACGCGCGTGTGGCCATGGCTTTTTCTCCCGGCGCAACTATCGCGCCTGCAGCGGCGGTGGCGCAAGGTCGGTCGCAGCATTACATTGCACGAAAGGAGTTCCGCCATGGCCATCCCGATTCGCATCGACTTCGTCTCGGATGTCGCCTGCCCGTGGTGCGTGGTCGGCCTCAGGTCGCTGATGAAAGCCCTGGATGCCGTCGGCGACAAGGTCGAGGCGGAAATCCACTTCCAGCCCTTTGAACTTAACCCCGACATGCCGCCCGAGGGCGAGAACACGGCACAACATGTCGCGCGGAAGTATGGCGCAAACCCGGAGCGCTCTGCTGCATCCCGCAACGCCATCCGCGAGCATGGCGAGGCGTTGGGTTTTGATTTCAACTACAGTTCCGAAAGCCGCATCTGGAATACGTTCGACGCTCACCGGCTTCTCTACTGGGCGGGCGTTGAGGGACGGCAGCTTGAGCTGAAGGAAGCGCTGTTCGCCGCCAACTTCACCGAGCAGAAATCTACCAGTGATCGCGATGTTCTTGTCGGCGCGGCCAAGGCGGCCGGGCTCGACGAAGCGAATGCACGCGAGGTTCTGGCGTCCGGCGCTTACACGGATGAAGTACGCACCGAGGAAGGCGTCTGGCGCAACCGCGGTATCAATGCGGTGCCGTCTGTCATCTTCAACCAGCGCTGGATGATCCAGGGCGGCCAGCCGCCGAGCGTGTTTGAGCAAGCCATTCGCCAGATCATCAACGGGACGGCGACGGCGGCGTAGCGCGCCTCAGCCCAGCACGATCGCGCGCTGATGCAGCGCTTCGAGTGCGCCTTCGGGCGTTGCCGTGTCTGCCATGAGCTGGCGAAAACTTTCGGGCAGGAAGCCGCCTTCGATCATGTGGTCGATCAGGTGAAAGTACGGGCGCCAGTAATTGTTCTCCGACAGGAAGGCCATCGGCTTGCTGTGGAGTGACAGCTTGGCCCAGCTGAGCGTCTCGACCGCTTCCTCCAGCGTGCCGATGCCGCCGGGAAGCACGATGAGGCCATCGGCTTCGTCGAGCAGAGCTTGTTTCCGCTGGTGCATGTTGTCTGTGTAGCGGTTCTCGATCCCGTCGAGCACGCCTTCAAGCTCTCGCAGGAAATGCGGCATGACGCCGAGCACCTTGCCGCCGGCGTCGCGGGCGGAAGTGGCGACGGCGCCCATCAGGCCGACATTGCCGCCACCATAGACCGTGCGCCAGCCACGCGCCGCGATGGCCTTGCCGAGCTTCTGGGCAAGCTTGATGTAGCTGGGATCGGACCCCGGGGCGGAACCACAATAGACGGTGACGGACTTGATGCCGGGCATTCTTCTTCTCGCTTTTTCTCGGGGGATAGATGCGATGGTTCGGCCCCGGGGGAAAGCCGCGGCGGCTGCGGCGTTTGCTGCTGACAGTCCAGCGGCAGGAGGCGGAGGCGGGGAACTCTAGCGTTTCCGGCAGGCCGCGCCTATCTGTCTGGCCATGGCCAGACATGCGCACAGTTCTTCCCCCACCGACGTCGATGCAATCGAGTCCGGGGATGCGGGCATCGGCGTGTCGCTGGCGCGGATTGGCAAGATCATGTCGCGGCCGGAGCTGAAGCGATGGCGGCCTGTTATGGTGCTGGCGCTTCTGCTGACGCTGGCGAGCAAGGTTTTTGCGGTTTACGCGCCGGTGTTCTTCGGGGACGCCATCAACGAGATGACCGGGCCGGATGCGGCGATGGCGGCGGTGATCCTGCTGCTGGCGTGGTGGACGGGCGCACGGCTGCTGTCGGCGAACCTGCCCTACCTGCGCGACGCGATCTTCGCGCCGGTGAGCCAGGACGCGCAGAGGCTGATCGCGGTTGAGGCGTATGGGCATGCGCAGGGCCTGTCGCTGGCGTTCCACCAGACGCGGCGAACCGGGGCGCTGAACAGGGTGATCGACCGGGGCGTGGCCGCGCTCGATTATCTGATCCGGTTTCTCGCCTTCAACATCGGGCCGACGCTGATCGAGCTGGCGTTGGCGGCATATGTTCTGACGACGCGCTATAGCTGGGTCGCGGCGGTGATCGCGGTGGTGACGGTGGCGCTCTACGCGGTCTTCACCGGCGTGCTGACCGGTTGGCGAGCGGAGCAGCGCCGCAAGCTCAACGCGGCGGACACGGAGCTGCGGGCGCTGGCGGTCGATAGCCTGACCAATTTCGAGACCGTGAAGGCTTTTGCTGCCGAGGCACGCGAGACGGAACGCTATGATACCGCGATGCGCGTCTACAACAGGAACATGGTGGACGTGTCGCGTTCGCTTGCCCTGCTGAATGCGGGACAGGATATCATCATGGCGCTGGGCCTCACGGCGGTGGCGGGGATCACGGCGTTCGCGACGTTCAACGGGCAGGTGCAGGCGGGCGACATGGCGGCAGTGGTGCTGATCATGAGCAACCTCTACCGGCCGCTGTCAGTGCTGGGCTGGGCGTTTCGCGAGATCAAGCAGGGCGCGATCGATCTGGAGAAGCTCTACGGCCTGCTCAACATGCGGCCGGAGGTGTCCGATGCGCCGGATGCAAAGCCGCTTGTGGTGAAGGGTGGCGAGGTACAGTTCGAGGGCGTGAGTTTCACGCACGATGCGCGCTCGGCGGGGATCGACGGGGTATCGTTCACCGTGCCGGCAGGGACGAAGCTGGCGGTGGTCGGGCCGTCGGGCTCGGGCAAGTCGACGCTGCTGAAGCTGCTGTTCCGCTTCTACGACACCAAGGGCGGGCGCGTGCTGGTGGACGGGCAGGATGTGCGCGGGCTGCAGCAGGAAAGCTTGCGCGATGCGATCGGGCTGGTGCCACAGGACGTGGTGCTGTTCAACGCGTCGATGAAGGAAAACCTGCTCTATGGCCGGCCTGAGGCCAGCGATGCAGACCTACGCGACGCGGCGACACTGGCGCAGCTGATCGAGTTCATCGACCGGCTGCCGAACGGCTGGGAGACGCGGGTCGGCGAGCGCGGCGTCAAGCTTTCCGGCGGCGAGCGCCAGCGCGTGGGCATTGCCCGGGCGATCCTCAAGAATCCCGCGATCCTCGTGCTGGACGAGGCCACGAGCGCGCTGGACTCGGCGACGGAGCAGGAAGTTCAGGGTGCGCTGGACGAGGCGGCGAAGGGGCGGACGACGCTGATGGTGGCGCACAGGCTTTCAACGGTGGCGGGCGCGGACGAGATCATCGTGCTGAACGAGGGGCGCATCGTGGAGCGCGGGACGCACCGCGAGCTGCTGGATCGTGGTGGGCTCTACGCGGACCTGTGGAGCCGGCAGTCACGCGCGCATGAAGATGCGGATGCTGCTTTGGTGGAGCGGGTGGCCTGACAATCGGCGCTGGCCGCGAAGCTTAAAGAACGCCGAGCGACCGGTCGCGAAGCATGACAGCCAGCGATGTGCCAATGCCCTCGTCCAGCATGGGTTTCAAATGGCGCTCAAGGAACTCTATGCGCTGGGCGGATGAATCCGCCGCATCCTCGATGAAGGGCTCCGCCGCGAGAACGCGCAGGCTTTCAAAATCGCCGCCTCCCGCGTGGGCGATGCTATCGAGAAGCGCGACATAGCTCCGTTCTGCATCATTCGCGAGAGACGCTGCGGCGGAAATTCGCAGAGCATCATCCTCGTGGCTGCCGCTGTTAATGAACCCATACGACGACGGCAACATGCGCTCGAACCCGTGGCGCGTCTGTTTGAGAAGCGTATCGCTCCATTCAAGACCCAGGAATCTCGCGATCTCGGCCAGCGTCTCTTTTCCTTCGCGCAGAGCTTCGTATTCAACGAACATCACATCCTTGCCAGCAGCTTTCGCGAGCGCATGACTTGCGGCGGGGATCAGCGCCTGAAATGTCGTAAAGTCCATCACGCCCTTCACGCCGAAGCGCTTCGTTGAACGCTTCTTGGCCGACAGGTAACGCGCCACAGGATCGCGCCTGATGTGGATCAGCCGATCGCCAGGCCAGGCGATTTGCTTGAACACCGCCTCTGCAAAAAACGGCAGTTTCACAACCAGCCTGACGGCCTTGCCGCCGTAGCGAGCGGCATCGCGTGGCGAACCGGCGATCATCGCGGATGCAAGAGCATCGAAGTAACTGCCGCCGGCTGTCTGAACGCGCCGAAACGCTTTCTGGAAATTCTGCGGGTCCAGACTGTCGTAATATCCCACAAAATCTGCGTCGGCCCTGGCCTCCGAAGCCGCCCTCAGTGCGGCGATTCGGCGATCGTTGCCCCCGGCCAGCTCTTTCCATTCCCAGTTGGGCGCCTCCGCCTGGTTTCCGACGAAACTCTTATGAATATAGGCGGCTTCCCGGGGAACCGACATTGCCTCTGGGTGCCAGTCCAATGCTCGAGAAAGCATGCTGGTCCCTGACCGCGGTGCTCCGCCGATGAAGATTGTCGCCGCAACCAGTGTCACTTGCAGACACGCCCCACATGAAGGCAAAGCCACGCCTTTGTCGCGCTCAAGGATCGCGTCGGAGGCCGCATTACTGCCCCACCCACTTTGTCCCCGTCGGGGCCATGCCGGACTCCTGATATACAGCGTCGCCCTTGCCGATGGCGTAGTGGGGAGCGTTGGCGCTGGCCATGAAGACGCTGCCGGTCGGGTATGCGTTTGTGGCGCCGGGATCGGCAGTTGTGCCGAAGCCGTAGTGGAGGACGCCGGATAGGACGGTGATCATGCGGTCGTCGGGGTGGCTGTGCGGCGGCATCAGGCCGCCATCGGTGATGTGGACACGGATCGTGTAGAGGCCGGGCTGGCTCGGCGCACCCACAACGAAAGCGGCGTTCATGCCGGTGGCGTTGGCGATGGGCGCGTAGCTGACGCCCTCAATCCAGTGATCATGCACGGCGGTTGCGCTGGCGCAGGATGTGAGCGCGATGGCGGCGAGTGCTGTCGGGACAAGTCGCATGAGTTCCTCCGTTTCTGGGACGCTAGCGCGTTTGCGACCTGTTGCAACGCCGCGGAAATGTTTGACCCTGGGAGGCGAAAGATGCCAGCAAATCCACATGGTTCGCTCGCAAGCTGCCTGAGAGGAGATTCGCGCGATGATGAGGAAAGGCGCACCGGTCGCGGCTGATCCGGATGCCTATGTCCGCGCGCTGCGTGGCTGGAGGAAGGACGTGGTGACGGACCTGCGCGCGGCAGTGATGAGTGCGGCGGCATTCGAGGAGGTCATCAAGTGGGGGCATATCGTCTACCTCAGCAATGGTCCTGTCCTGCTGATCCGTGCGGAGGACGAGCGCGTGCTGTTCGGGTTCTGGCGCGGCAAGCGATTGCGCGACATCGAACCTCGGCTGAAAGCCAGTGGCAAGTACGAGCTGGCGAACCAGGTGTTTGTGAAGGGCGACAAGGTGGACGGCGCCATCGCAGCGAAGCTCGCGAAAGAAGCGGCGGCGCTGAACCGCAAGCTGGGAAATCCGCAGGCTGACGCGAAGCGCTGAGCACATACATGCGTTCGTTCCTTTTCAGCGTCGGGTTCTGGTGGATTTCGATCCTCTACGTGCTGATGGCGGCTGTGCTGGCGCTTGTGCCCGGACGGGGCGGCGTGCGGTGGGCGGTGAAGCGCTATTCGCGCCGGATGGTGCAGCTGATGAAGCTGGCGGGGATCACGCCGGAGGTGCGCGGGCGCGAGCGTCTGCCGCCGCCGCCGTTCATCGTGGCGCCCAAGCATTCGAGCTATGGCGACGGCTTCCTGATGTATGTGCAGTTCGACGATGTGGCGTTCGTGACGGGCGATCACCTCGAGCGGTTTCCGCTGGCGCCCAAGGTGCTGGAGAAGCTGGGCGCCATCGTGATCGACAATTGCGGGGGGCCGGACGCGCGCAAGGATCTGGCGGCGAGCTTCAGGAAGGCGGCGGACGAGAAACGCATCGTGCTGATCTATCCCGAGGGGCATCTCACCAAGGTGGGCGAGCACAAGCGCATCCGCGCCGGCGTCTGGCACATGCAGGAAACGTCGCAATGGCCGGTCGTGCCTGTGGCGACCAGTCTCGGCCTGCGCTGGCAGGAGCAGGACTTCGCCAAGTATCCTGGGCCGGCGGTGATCGAGTTTCTCGATCCGATCCCGCCGGGGTTGGGCAAGGATGAGATGGTGGAGCGTTTGGGCGAGGCCATACGGACGAACACCGACCGGCTCATCGAGGAAGGGCGAGCGTGGGATCGGGCGAATGGGATCGAGCGGGAGGTGAAGACATCTAGCGCCGCACTCGCCGATTAGCGTCCGGCGATCCTTAGGGATCCAAGGAATTGTGTGACGGCTGGCAGGGCGCTGGCTTTGTCTTCGGGATAGTAGAAACACATGATCGTCACGACATCGACCCGGTCTTCGTCAATCAGGTAGAAGGCTCGCCGCTCGTTCGTCAGCTCATTTGCTGTCGAGGCGGACTTGAAGATAGTCACTCCGTCGCGGTCTTCGAACGATGAGTGGTGTAGCGTCTCCGACCCTTCAAGTTTGGGGCCGCGGTACGTCATGTACTGGCGCAGCTGCTCATTCGCTTCCGCTTGCCCTCTCCCCATAGACGGAGCGTTGTCGATCGTGAGTGTGCATTCCGCCCATGCGTTTGGGTCAGTCGACTCAACAGAGAACGCAGTGTTCGGCCGCGTGCGCTTCTCCCAATCAGCCGGAACGGAGAATGACAACCTGCCATCCAGAACCGTGAGGCGCGTCGGCTCGGCTTGGGCCATGCCGCCGATCCCCATCAAAGTCACGAGCCCAAGGAGAACGAGGAGCCTTGGCGAGAATTCCAGCAAATGCGACCCCTGTTGCCTGACCGGCAGCCGTCCTATGCTCTGGTCCACGGCACATTTTCAGATCATTGGAGCCTTGATGGCAACCCGCAAATCCCAGCGCGATGTCGAGAAAACGTACACCCGCGCACAGTTCGTCGCGAAGCTGCGGCGGTTTGCGGATAGCATCGAGGCGGGCGAGCCGTTCGTGATCCAGATCGCCGGAGAGCGCATCCACGCGCCGGCCCGCGCCGTGTTCAACATCGAGCACGAGCGCGGAAGCGACGGCGAAGAGATCGAGTTCCAGATGAAATGGAAGGCCGAACAATGACGACCGCGCATGATTTCAGCTTTACGGCCATCGACGGCAAGGCCTTGCCGCTGAGCCAGTACAAGGGGCAACCCGTGCTTGTCGTGAACGTGGCTTCAAAATGCGGGCTGACGCCGCAGTATGAGGGGCTGGTGTCGCTGTATCATGACCTCAAGGACAAGGGTCTGGTGGTGCTCGGCGTGCCATCGAACCAGTTCATGGGGCAGGAGCCGGGCACGAGCGAGGAGATCGCGACGTTCTGCTCGACGACATTCGGCGTCGACTTTCCGCTGACGGAGAAAGTCGATGTGAAGGGCGACACGGCGCATCCGTTCTACAAATGGATGAAGCAGGAGCTGGGCGAGCCTGCCGATCCACTGTGGAATTTCCACAAGCTGCTGTTCGGCAAGGATGGCCAGCCCATCATCGCTTTTGGTCCGCGCACGGAGCCGACGGCGCCGGAAATCCGCCAGGCCGTCGAGGCGGCGCTGTGACAACTGTATTCGATTTCGCGTTTACCGGTCTCAATGGTGAGCCGCTGCCGTTGAAGAAGTTCGAGGGGCAGGCGCTGCTGGTCGTGAATGTCGCGTCGAAATGCGGGTTCACGCCTCAGTATTCGGGGCTGCAGGCGCTGTACAAGGAGATGCATCCGCGCGGGCTCACCGTGCTGGGCGTGCCGTGCAACCAGTTCCTGTGGCAGGAGCCTGCGAAGGAAACCGAGATCGCCGCTTTCTGCGCGGTGACTTACGCGGTGACCTTTCCGATGACGGAGAAGACTCACGTCAAGGGCGGTAAGGCGCATCCGTACTTCAAGTGGATGCGCGAGCGGCTCGGCAAGGCGGCGCATCCGGCGTGGAATTTCCACAAGCTGCTGACCGACAAGTCGGGGGCGCCGGTCGCCGCGTTCAAATCGAACGTCACGCCGGAAAGCTCTGTGTTGCGGGACGCGATAGCGCGAGTCGTGGCAACATAGGCGTGAGGTCTGGAGGCCGCGCACCTTCCTGCTACCTTTCGTAACGTCACTCCCGGAGCGGTGGAAATGCATGGCCGTCGCATCGCAACAATCTCCCCGCAAGCGACCAAGCCGGAGCAGTCTGTTGCGTTTTTGAGACAGACGAATCCGCCTTGCTGCTGGTAGATCATCCGTTGCGGGGGGAACGCGCCCGTTGCAATTCGACAGGACGAACGATGAGAAACAAAGTCGTAACCGCCACGGTGCTGGCGGGACTTTCCATGGTCTCGGGGGCTGCCTTCGCCCAGACCGGTAGCTTCGGCGGCAACTACGCGCGCGTTGAAGCCGATTCAGGTGACACCGACGTGTACGGGATCGATGGCGAAGCCATTTTTGAACTTGGCGCGCCGTATGCCGTGATCCTGGAAGGCGACTTCACCGAGACCGACGACACCAACGCGACCGGCAGTGTCGAAGGTCATCTCATTGCGCGGGGCTCCAACAATGCGTGGGGCTTTTTCCTCGGCGCAGCGGATACGGAAGAAAGCACCGTCCTGCTTGCCGGCGGAGAGTATGCCCAGTTTTTCGATGGATCGACGCTGGCATTCAACCTCAACTATGCAACGGACAGCGATACAGATGTGAACGCGTTTGGGGTCAACGGCGCGTATCGCATTTTCTCGAATGACAATCTCCGCTTCGACATCGGGGCTGGGGCTGGCCAAGCCGAAGCCGGGCCCGCTGAGGTCGAGGTCTATTCGTTTGGCGTTGGTTTCGAGTACCGGTTTGACGGGACACCGTACTCGATCGGGGCGGCCTACTCGCATATCCAGGCCGATGCTGTCGACGCGAATGTCCTCGGCGTTACGCTGCGCTGGAATTTCGGCGACACGACGCTGAAAGCGGCAGACCGCGCGGGCAAGACCTTCACAGGTCTCGGGTCGGCGCTCCAGTCGTTCTAGGTGACGTAAGGTTCGACAGGTCCAGCAAACCCGCCGCGGCGGGTGCTGGGGAAGCTGGCAGGCGGCCCTTCGGGGCCGTCTGTGGCTCTTTTGCGACAGACGAATCTCCCGGGTGCTGATAGTTCATAAGGTGCGGGGGATCGCGCCCGTTCCAATTCAACAGGACGTCCGATGAAAAACAAAGCCGTAACCGCCACGGTTCTGGCGGGACTTTCCATGGTCTCGGGGACTGCTATCGCCCAGACCGGGAGCTTCGGCGCCAACTATGTGCGCGTCGAGGCCGACACCAGCGAAGCCGACGCGTATGGGATCGATGGCGAAGTCATCTTCGACACGGGCGCCCCATGGGCTGTGATCGTCGAGGGCGATTTCACCGAGACGGATGACACCAACGGCGTCGGCGCTCTCGAAGGCCACGTGATCAACCGCGGCGCCAACAGCGCCTGGGGCGTCTTCGTCGGCGCTGCCGACACCGAAGGCAGCACGATCCTGTCGACCGGCTTCGAATACGCTCAGTTCTTTGAAGCTTCGACGCTCGCCTTCAACCTGAACTTCGCGTCGGACAACGACGTTGACGTGGAGGGCTATGGCGCCAATGGCGCGTATCGCATCTTCTCCGGCGACAACCTGCGCTTCGACATTGCCGCTGGCGTTGGGCGCGTTGATGCATTGGGCAACGAGGTCGATTTCTACTCGGCTGGCGTTGGCTTCGAATATCGCTTCGACGGGACTCCGTACTCTGTCGGCGCCGGTTACACCCGCGTTGACAGCGACGGCGACGCGGCCGACATTTTGGGCCTGACGCTGCGCTGGAACTTCGGCGACACGACGCTCAAGGCGGCAGATCGCTCGGGCAAGACCTTCACCGGTCTCGGCTCGGCGCTGGCGCCGTTCTAGGCGACGCGCGCTCGACTGATCCTCTGAAGCTGCCTGCACGTGATGGCGGCGAAGATTGCGGGGCGGTCCTTCGGGATCGCCCCGTTTTCGTTGGGAGTTGCCTAGACGTCAGGGCTTTCGCGGGGTCCGTCCCTGGCGTGGATCCAGCGCAGGAGCGGCTTCAGGGGCAGGACCCAGGCGAGGCCAACGATCGGGAAATAGAGAAGCTTCCAGGCCCAGTGTTCGGTCGCGATGCGGTCTCCCACCACGCCGGCCACAGCAATGTAGGCCACCATCCAGGCGACAATGACCAGTGATCCGATCAGCTTGCGCATGTCAGGTTGCACATAGGAGGGTCTCCTGCGGCTTTCTCTCCGCTGGTCTTCCGTTGTCACAGGTAGGATAAGCGCGCAATGAGCGAGGCTGTCGCTGTGTCCGCGGTTGCAAGTCCCATTGCGCTGGCGAAGGGCGTCGGGCTGGTGCGCGCGTGGCTGCTGCTGATTGCGGGCATGGTCTACCTGATGATCCTGGTCGGCGGCGCGACGCGGCTGACGGACTCTGGTTTGTCGATCACGGAGTGGCAGCCGTTGCTGGGCGCCATTCCGCCGATGTCGGACGCGGACTGGCAGGACGCCTTCACCAAATACCAGACCATGACGGCCCAATTCCACGTCAACAATCCGGACATGACGCTTGCGGGCTTCAAGGGAATCTACTGGTGGGAATGGGGGCATCGCCAGTTGGGGCGGGTGATCGGCGTGGCGTTCGCCGTGCCATTCCTGTTCTTCTGGCTGACGGGGCGGATATCGCGGAAGCTGATGCCGCATCTTCTGGTGCTGTTCGTGCTGGGCGGCCTGCAGGGCCTGATCGGCTGGTGGATGGTGGCGTCGGGGGTGAATTCCGAGCTGACGTCCGTCGCGCCTTACCGTTTGATGACGCATTTCTGTCTGGCGCTGGTGATCATCGCTTACTGTTTCTGGCTGTGGCTAGAACTGGGGGCGGAGCGACGGGGAGTGTCTGCGCAAGCCCGAGGTTGGGCGGCAGCGATCCTTGTCGTGACGGGACTGCAGATGGCGCTCGGCGCGCTGGTAGCGGGGCTGGATGCGGGGCGGGGTTTTACCGATTGGCCGCTGATGGCGGGTGAGGTGGTTCCGGAGACAATGTGGGCGCTTGATCCCGTGTGGCGCAACCTGTTCGAGAACCCGGCGACGGCGCAGTTCCTCCACCGGCTAACGGCGTATGCGCTGCTGGGTATGGCGGTGTGGTGCGCGTGGCGTTTCAGAGCGCAGCACTGGTCTCTGTTCCCGCTGTTCGGCGCGCTCGCTGCGATGCAGGCGGTGCTGGGGGTCGTGACACTCGTGAATGCAGCGCCGCTGGACCTGTCGCTGATGCATCAGGCGCTAGGCGTCATTCTACTTCTGGCGGCGACGCGGCTCATGTGGACCGCGCGAGGCGCTCAGGCCTGAGCGGCTGCGAACATCTCTTTCGCCATTGGATAGTCAGGCTTGCCATTTGGCGCGCGCGGGACCTTGGCGACGATGTGCAGCTTTCGCGGCGCCTTGTAGTGGCTGAGGCGGCTGCGGACATGGTCGATCAGTTCCGCAGGCGCAGCTTGCATGCCGGGTTCGAGTGAGACGACGGCGGTGACGGACTGGCCGAAGCGATCGTCAGGCATGCCGAAGACGAGCGCATCCACCACCTTGGGATGGGATTTCAGGCTCTCTTCCACCTCCTCGGGATAGATTTTTTCGCCGCCGGAGTTGATGCAGTGGCTGCCACGGCCGAGCAGCTTGATGCGTCCGTCTGCCTCCACCGTGGCGTGATCGCCGGAGATCAGGTGACGGACGCCGTTGATCTGGACGTAGGTCCGCGCGGTCTTTTCCACGTCCTTGTAATAGCCGAGCGGGAGATTTCCCCATTTGGCGACGAGTCCGACTTCGCCCGAGCCGGGGGCGATGGGCGTGAAGTCTCCCGGCCGGACCACGATGGTGTTGGGCGCATCGAAGCGGGCTTCATCGGCCTTCATGTCGCGCGTGATGATCGATGCGCCGAGCCCAGTGGCTTCGGAGGCGCCGAAGCTGTCGTACAGGAGGACGTCCGGCATGAATTCGAACAGGCCCTGCTTTATCTCGGGGCTCCACATCATGCCGCTCGACGTGACCGTGCGCATGGCGCGAACATCGTAGCGAGAAGGTTCGGCGCGGAGGGCGTCGAGCAAGGGCTTCGCGAAGGCGTCGCCGACGATGGCCATACCGCCGGTCTGGTAGTGCGTCATTGCGTCGAGCGCGGTGGGCGCGTGGAACCCGGCCGCGCGGGTGATGACGATCGGCGCGCCTTTTGAGAGGGCGCCGAAGCCGGTGAACATGCCGGTGCCATGCATGAGCGGCGGGGCGACATACACGGGCATGCGGCCTTCATTGCGGCGGATCTGGGCTTGCAGGGCTTCCAGCGTCGCAGGCGGCTCAAGGCCGAGTTGCGCGGCGCGGCCCGGACCGAGAACGTCCCACCAGACGCTGCCGGGCCACATCACGCCCGTGGGCATTCCCGTGGTGCCGCCAGTGTAGAGCAGGAACATGTCATCCGGTGAGCGCTGGATATCAAGCTTCGCGCCGTCGCCGGTGGCGAGATCGTCCAGATACGAGAAGCCGTCGAGGCGGGCGCCGGCGCTGATCCATAGCTTGACGCCGGGCATGCGCGGTTTGAGGTCGCGAGCGTTGTCCGCGTAGTCTGCATCGAAGACCACGATCTCGGCATCGCAATTGTCGAAGAGGTAGGCGAGTTCGTCGGCGCCATAGCGATAGTTCACGTTGACCGGAACGAGGCGCGCCTTCATCGCGGCGACGAAGACGAGCGGGTAACCCGCGCTGTTGCGCATGTATTGCGCCACCTTCGCGCCTGGCTTCAGGCCGGCAGCGATGAAGGAACGCGCGAGCGCATTGGTGGCGGCTGTGAACTGTCCCCAGTTGTATCGTTCGCCGTCACAGAAGATTGCCGGGTCATCGGGCTGGACCGCGTCATCGACGGCGTCGAAGACATCACCGTAACCGAAGGACATTGCGTCGTCTCCGTGTGTGCGGCGCTTGTCGTGATCAGCCGGCGCACGAGGCCCTAGTTGTATTCGACTGTCTGGTATCGGAATTCGATTGACTCGTTCGCCGGCACGGTTACGCGGAAGATCGGGCGGCCGTTCTTGCGTTCCGGCTCGCGGTCGGCGCGCACCAGTTCCTCGTTGTCAGCAATGTAGACGCTCACCTCGGCCTGGATCGGGAAGGGGTGCGCGTTGGTGATCTCGACGCGATCGACCATGTTGAAGCGCGCGCCAGTGCGGATGGACTGGCCTTTGACGCCCGGAGGTGGAGGATCGGGGCGCTGGCGGCTCTCGGTGGTCTGGCGGATCTGCACGGCGGCGCCGCCGGACAACAGGAACTCCGTCTCCTCGTTCACGGCGAGGTCGCGCAGGCTGGTCTCGCCGGCCAGCAGGCGGCGTGAGGTTGCCCCGCTGCCCGCTGTCTCGAAGATCGAGACTCGGCCCGAGGGCAGCGGAATGCCGAGATTGCTGGCCGCGTCGTTCTGCGTGCGGAGGATGACCTCCATTGGCTCAAACTCGATCGTATTGTTCGCGTAAAGGTCGAAGGAATAGATGCGGGCGACCGGGACGGCGAGGCTGTCGAGCAGACGGACCTGCTTGGCCTGGCGGCTGGCGACCGTGGAGCGGTCGGGCACGCGATAGAGCTTGAGGTCGCCGAGGTCTTCCTGTTCGGCGCGCTTGGAGCCTGTGACGACAACATCCTGCATGCTCGATTCCGCCATTGCAGCCGAAGGCGGCGATGGCATCGCGGCGTAGGCGCGTCCGTCGTAGCGGCCCGGTTCAAAGCCAAGCGGATAGGCCCGCTCGATATAGATCGGGTCCGGCGTGTCGCTGGTGGAGCCGCGCGGCCAGCAGCGGGCGAGGATGGGGCGGCCAAAGTCGATCGGTTCGATCTCGCCGCTGTCGCGGTTGAGCCGACCGGCGACAATCTGGACGCGCGCGTTGGGAAAGCCCGTGCCGTTGCCGTTGGCAAGCGTGATCCAGCCGCCGACATCAAGTTTGCGGCCATCGGGCGAAAGACTCACGACATAATCGGCGGCCCAGTCGAAGCCACGCGCAAGGTAGGACAACTGTACCGTCGCCTCAACGCGCTGGTTCACGCGCGTGAGGACTGAGAGGGTGGGCTGTGCGGACAGGCCGGTGCGGGTCGCCTCGAAATTGACGGTTTCCGACAGGCCCGAGCAGCGCAGCGCTTCGACACCGTCTGGCGTTTCAAACACGACGCCGCCATCGGCGCCGGAGCGGATGACGCCTTCACGTCGCGTCGTCACGCCGTTGGGCGCGGTCCGGCTGAGCAGAACGCGGCCCTGCTGTGCTTCGGCCGAGTCGATCAGGGCAGCGGGGCTGAGGAGGGCGGCGTCGCGATTCTTCTCGATCACGCCGGAGGGGAGGCCTGTGACGATTGCGGACGCCGGCTCGATGCCGTCCGCGACGCCTTCAAAACGGAGGCGGTGCTGGCCGGGCGTCAACACGACACGGCGGGTTTCGGTGATGAGTGCGAAGCCGTTCAGATTGTCGAGGTCGAAGCCGCCTTCGCTGCGATAGGGGTCGCGATAGACGGTGACGGAGACATCGACCGGCGCCGACGCCGTCAGGTCCTGCGCCTGCGCGGGCGCCGGCGCTGCAATGACAGCGAGCGCCGCAAGAACGAGCCGCCTGGAATGCGCGAAGCGCATGGGCGCGGACCTCAGTAGCTGGAGTCGAAGACGACGGTCAGTTCGCTCGTGCCGTTGGCGGGCACGTTGACCTGCCATTCGGCCATGTCCGCGTTGGGCCGGGTCGAGCGCATCGTCTCGCTCTGGATACGCGTGTCGCCCCACAAGCCGTCCTGCTGCAGCGTGACCGTGACGGCGCGCGGGCTGGCGTTGGAGAGCGTGTATTTCATCGTCGTGCGCCAGCGACGGGAGGTCAGTCGTTCGCGCTTTTCGACGACGGGCTTCACCTTCAC
Organism: Alphaproteobacteria bacterium; assembly: GCA_031419455.1. Classification (GTDB taxonomy): domain Bacteria; phylum Pseudomonadota; class Alphaproteobacteria; order Caulobacterales; family Hyphomonadaceae; genus UBA7672. The sequence continues at coordinate 16,297 of JANOKS010000113.1, read as the reverse complement.
GTCGAAAGCATCGCCGGTGGAGACCGAGAGCGTGGAGCCCATGGGCGTATGGTCGATCGCACTTTCACCGATGAATTGGGGGTCGCCCTGTTTGTCGCGCATGTAGAAGCGGAGGACGCCGGCGGGAAGCTGATCGCCAAGGCCCTCGGCTGAGCCTGTCGAGAATTTGTAGACGGTTTTCGCGCTCTGCGGCTCTTCCTGCGTGCCCATCCAGTAATTGCGGAACTCGTAGCCGTTCTGGGCGGGCACGCCGTTTACATCAAGAAAGCTGACCTGCTTGGTCTGCATGTTGGCGATCGTGGTGCGTTCGGCCAGCGGATAGAGATAGAAGTCGCCGAGGCGCTCGCGGCCGCCGGTTTCTGTGCCCGCCTGTACGAGCTGCGGGCGCTGTGGCCTGCCGTATTGCTGGTCGCCATAGCCGCCGCCCGCGCGCAATGGCGAACCGGCAACGAGCGTTGTATCTGCGTTGTCGTAGGTCGTGCCGCTTGAGTTGGTGAGGGTCACCCAACCCTGCACGTCGATCTTTGAGCTGGCGTCGTCGAACAGTGCGACATAGTCGGCGCGCCAGCCGAGGCCGGAGGTGAGATAGCTCAGCGTCGCAGGGCGCGAGCCGCGGCGATCACCATCGACAGTCACTGAAAGGGTAGGCTTCGAGCGGAGGTTTTCCGGCACCTTGTCGAAAATCACGCGGACCGGCAGGCCATCGTCGCGCAGCACCTCGATCCGCTCGCCGATCTTGAGGACGACGCCATTGTTGGTGGCGAGCACCTCCGCCTGTTCGCGGACTTCCTGGCCGGTCGCGGGGTTGACGCGCACGATGGTGACGACACTGCCGACCGCTTTCTCCATCAGCTTGGCGGGCGTCAGCAAGTCGAAGTCGAAATTCTGTTCGACGATCGTCAGGCCATTGGCGGAGAGCGACACAGTTTCCGGCCGGATCTGGGCTGATACTCCGGCAAACTCGATACGCTGGCGGCCGCCGGTGACGTCGACCGGGCGCTTGTCCTGCACCAGGGCGAGATCATCCGCATAGATCGTGATTGCGAGCGCCTTGTCCTGCGCGAAGGCCGGCAGGGCGGATTGCAGGGCCGCCAGCGCGCACGATGCGGCCAGGATTGTGCGAATGCTCATGGCGTTGTCTCCCCGACATCTCTATCGGGGAGAGTAGACCGCTTTCGTGAGGCAGCGAAAGGCGGAAAGACGCCAACGTGGTGTCGGGAACGTCACGGAATGCTGGCAAGATCGCTTCGCAGGCGCGTCAGACGGCCTTCAGCCTCGCATGCCGCTTCTTGCCGACGGAGAGGCGCTCTGGAGTTCACTTCACTGATTTCGGACGAAGCCTTATTACCGTCTTGCCGCGCTCGATTTTGAAGGTCCCATCTTCGCCGACCTGGTAGACGTAGTACTTCGTCGCTCTAGTCGGGACTTGGTCGTTAATCTTGATCTGACCTTGATCTATCATGCCGTTCGCGACATTGGCCGACGTTGCGAGGCCGGCAACCGCCACCAACCCCCCAGCAGTACGTAAGTCCGTGTACTTGCCGCCGTCAAAGAAATCGAACTCGATCTCACCCTTGTCGATCTTCGAGCTTGGTGAGCTGAACTGTGTTTGAGCTTTTGCCTCCGCCAAGCGAGCCTCGGTCGAACCGTGCATTAGAGCAGTCGCTTCATTGGCCAGTCGAATTTTTGAGGAATTGATTGCCGCTCCCTGTGCCGACTCGAGCAGTCGAATCTCATCTTCTTCAACGTCTGTGAACAATCGCAAGAATCTGCCCACGTCGGCGTCCTCGGTGTTGCGCCAGAATTGCCAGTATTCTTCCGGACTGCGCATGTCGGCATTGAGCCACACGGCGCCTTCGGCCGTCTTGCCCATCTTGCCGCCGCTCGCCGTCGTGATCAGTGGCGTGGTGACGCCGAAGACCTGCTTGTCGATGATGCGGCGGGTGAGGTCGATGCCGTTGACGATATTGCCCCACTGGTCCGACCCGCCCATCTGGATGCGGCAGTCGAAGCGGCGCGCAAGCTCCAGGAAATCGTAGGCCTGGAGCAGCATGTAGTTGAATTCGAGAAACGTGTACGGCTCCTCGTTGTCGAGGCGGCGGCGAACGGTTTCCTGCGCGATCATCTTGTTGATCGTGAAGTGCTTGCCGAAGTCGCGAAGGAACTCGATCCACTTGATCTGGTCGAGCCATTCCGCGTTGTCGACCATGATGGCGTCGGTGGGCCCGTCGCCAAAAGTCAGGAACGGCTCGAAGTTCTTCTTGATGCCCTCCATGTTGGAGGCGATCTCTTCGGTCGTCAGAATCGGACGCGACTTCTCCTTGTCGGTCGGATCGCCGATCTTGGTCGTGCCGCCGCCCATGAGCACGACAGGCTTGCCGCCGGCCTGCTGCAGGCGGCGCAGATTCATGATCTGCACAAGCGAGCCGACATGCAGCGACTTCGCCGTGGCGTCGAAGCCGATATACCCGCAGGGAACGCCAGCCGCCGCGTAGGCATCCAGACCTTTCTCGTCGGTGACCTGATAGATGTGGCCGCGTGCATCCATCGCGTTGAGGAAGGCCGACTGCGGTTGAATCTTGAGGACTGTCACGAGAGGCTCCTATGGGTCGGTCAGACCGGGGGCCATCTTACATCGCCACCGGTTAGGCGGCATGCATGGTCGCACCGCCCGCTATTTCAGCGTGCGGCAGTAATACGCGAAGAGGGTGGCGCGGTGCGACATGGATTGGGGATACTCGGATAAGGCGCGCAACGTCAAGGCAACGGCCTATTGCGCAGTGGTGTACCCTTCCGGCAGCGGCCCGTAGCCAAAGTCGATGCCGACTGCGGCGAGTTCATCACCAATGCCTGCCAGGATGTCGACCGCGGGAGGCGGCGGCTCGAACACCATGACGATCCCGATCCGCGGCGGCCGACCGGCGGCATGAATCGCCGTGGCCTCTAGCTGGCCGTTCCGGATGAAGGCGACGTAGTTGTTGATCTTCCTCTGGAGCGCGCGAAAGTGCGCGGCGGGATCGCTCCAGTCCATCTGGTCCGAGATGACAAGGACGGCGTGTCCGGATTCCGGGTCCACGCCGACTGCATCCACCGTGTTCGGGTTATCGAGCGCCATCGCGTCAGGCCGGCTTTGGCGGCGGCAGCTTGGCGGCGTCCTTGATCGCCTTGGCTTCGGCGGCCTCCTTCTGCGCCTTCTCGAACGCCTTCATCCGCTTCTTCAGATAGGCGGAGGCCGTCTTCTCCATGTCTTCCAGCTTGCCCTGGAAGAAGTGATTGGCGCCGGTGACGGTGGCGCGCTCGATCACCTCGCCCTTCTGGACGCGGACCTTGGTGAGCGAGCGGTCGATGTCCTGCGGCGGGGCGACCACGTCCTTGTCCCCGGAGATGATGATGCCGGAGGCGGGACAGGGGGCGAGGAAGGAGAGGTCATAGTGATTGGCCGGTGGGGCCACCGCGACAAAGCCGTCGATCTCCGGCCGCCGCATCAGCAGCTGCAGGCAGATGTATGCCCCAAATGAGGAGCCAGCGACCCAGCACTGGCTAGGCGCTTCGTTGAGGGCCTCAAGGTGATCCAGCACGTACGCAGCATCAGAGAGTTCGGCGACGCCTGCGTCGAACTGTCCCTGTGAGCGGCCGACGCCCCGGAAATTGAAACGCATGGTGGAGAAGCCGTGTGCGGCAAACATCTCGAACAGCGTGATGGTCACCGGGTCCTGCATCGTGCCGCCGGCTTTCGGATGCGGGTGCAAAATCAGCGCAATCGGCGGATTTTCGCCCGGCGCCTGCGCATAGCGCGCCTCGATCCGGCCTGCTGGACCCGAGATGATCAGTTCGCCCATGAATTGCTCGCGATATCTGCATCGGGCGGCGTTGAGGGAAGTGGTGCACCCGAGGGGGCCGACAAACACTATTTCGGGTCCGGGTTTCAAGTATTTCGTGTGATCCGCCCGCCATGGCGCAGCGTAACATCGCCGTGGCCGTATCACCGGCCCCACCAGAACAGGTGTGCGCATGCGTATGAGTTCCAAGGGCCGGTACGCGGTGGTCGCGGTGCTCGATGTTGCCGGAAACGCCGGTACGAGGCCGGTATCGCTGGCTGATGTCGCCATTAGACAGCGGATTTCCCTTTCTTATCTAGAGCAACTGTTCGCGATGTTGCGCCGGGCAGGGCTTGTGGCGGCGTCGCGCGGCCCGGGCGGCGGCTATCGGCTGCAGCGTCCGGCAGGTGAGATCACCGTTGGACAGGTGTTCCAGGCCGTCGAAGATGCTGGCGCCACCACCGAAACCGGCGCTCGGGACTGGTCCGAGGGACCGGCGGCGGGCCTCTGGGACGCGCTGGACGCTCATATCGAGCGCTTTCTGGAGCATGTGACGCTGGCTGACCTGCTCGCCGGGTCGGACAAGCGGACGTTCGGGCTGGAAGCAGTCGAGGTTCGCCGGAGCCTGTCGGCCTAGGCCAAACTGGCGTAGAAGCCGGGGCATGACCCCCGCGCGCCGCATCTATGCAGATTACAACGCGACCGCACCGCTACGCCCAGAGGCGAAAGCGGCGATAGCAGCTGCGCTGGAACTGACCGGCAATCCTTCGTCCGTCCATGCCGAGGGCCGCCGGGTGCGCGCGCTGGTGGAAGCGGCGCGCGAGAGCGTGGCCGCCGCCATCGGCGCATGCCGGGATGACATTGCCTTCACCAGCGGCGGGACTGAAGCCGTGGGAACACCACTGCACGGCGCGCTGCAGGCGATCGGAAATGCAGTGCTGGTAGCCTCGGCAATCGAACATGATGCCGTTAGCAGCTTGGTGACGGGCATTGAGGTTTGGCCGACGCGGCCCGACGGCGTCGTAGAGCTGGACTGGCTCCGTCAGGCGACTGCGAAGCTGGCGAGCCAGGGATACCGGCCGCTGGTGTCACTGATGCTGGTCAACAACGAAACCGGTGTGATCCAGCCGGTAGCGGAAGCTGCAGAAATTGCACACGCGGCGGGCGGACTGATCCACTGCGATGCGATCCAGGCGCTGGGGAAGATCGACGTGTCGATCATCGACCTCGACATCGACTACCTCTCGCTGTCTTCGCACAAGATCGGTGGACCGCAGGGCGTGGGCGCGTTCTATGTGAAGCCGGGCGCGCCGTTCCGGGCCGTCCAGACTGGCGGCGGGCAGGAGTTCGGGCGCCGCGCCGGGACAGAGAATGCCGCCGGAATTGCGGGCTTTGCGGCGGCGGCCGAAGCGGCGACCGCAGCCGTCGGTCTTCCGGCGGACAACTACCTCACTGTTTCGCAGGTGATGATGGTGGCGCGGCTGAAGCTTTCGGCGCCGACCCTGAAGCTGCATGGCGAAGGCGCACCAAGGGCGCCTGGGGTGTTCTGCTTCGGAGTTGAAGGTCTCCCGGCTGAGACCCAAGTGATGGGTATGGACTTAGCAGGAGTCGCCGTCAGCGCAGGCTCAGCCTGTTCGTCCGGCAAGGTGAAGCCGAGCCGCGTGTTGAAGGCGATGGGCCTTTCCGATATCGCCGCGCGCTCGGCGATCAGGGTCAGTTTCGGATGGGCGACCAGTGCGTCCGATCCCAACGAAGTAGCTGACGCTTGGCTCAAGATGGCGAGCCGCGCGCGACCCGAGTTGGTGAAGCCTGCGAAGCTGGGTACCATTGGCCTCAAAGTGAGCTAGGCGTCGATAAATGTCTGAGGGCAAGGAAATTCTGGTCAAGGAGAGCATCGACCGCGGGACGGTGGATGCCGCGCGTGCGCTTGAGTCTGACAAGTACGCCGAAGGCTTCGTCACTGACATCGAGATGGAGCTCGCGCCCAGGGGCCTCAACGAGGACACCGTCCGGTACATCTCCGCGAAGAAGGAAGAGCCGGAGTGGATGCTGCAGTGGCGGCTCGAGGCTTTCCAGCGCTGGAAGGAAATGATCGAGCCGACCTGGGCGATGATCAACTATCCGAAGATCGACTATCAGGACGCGCACTACTACGCCGAGCCGAAAGGCGGCGCGAAGTACAAATCGATCGCAGACGTGCCGCAGGAAATTCTCGACACCTACACGAAGCTGGGCATCCCGCTGAAGGAGCAGGAAGTGCTGCTCGGCGTGGAAGGCGCGATGGAGACGGCCGCTGCTGCGCGCGAGACCCCGCGCGTGGCGGTGGATGCGGTGTTCGACTCGGTGAGCGTGGCAACGACATTCCGCGCTGAACTGATGAAAGCCGGCGTGATCTTCATGTCGATCTCCGAGGCGATCCGCGATTATCCGGACCTCATCAAGCAGTATCTCGGCAGCGTCGTGCCGGTGACGGACAACTATTTCGCCACGCTGAACTCTGCCGTGTTTTCGGACGGTACGTTTGTCTACGTGCCCAAGGGCGTGCGCTGCCCGATGGAGCTGTCGACCTACTTCCGAATGAATGCGAAGGGCACAGGCCAGTTCGAACGGACGCTGATCATCGTGGATGAAGGCGGATACGTCTCCTACCTCGAAGGCTGCACGGCGCCGATGCGCGACGAGAACCAGCTGCATGCTGCGGTGGTGGAGCTGGTCGCGCTGGCAGATGCCGAGATCAAGTATTCCACCGTTCAGAACTGGTGGCCGGGCGATGCCGAAGGCAAGGGCGGCATCTACAACTTCGTCACCAAGCGCGGAGATTGCCGGGGCGCGCGCTCGCGCATCTCGTGGACGCAGGTGGAGACGGGATCGGCGATCACCTGGAAGTATCCGAGCTGCATCCTGCGCGGCGACGACAGCCAGGGCGAGTTCTATTCGATCGCCGTGACCAACGGGCGCCAGCAGGCCGACACCGGCACCAAGATGATCCACCTCGGCAAGAACACAAAGTCCCGGATCATCTCGAAGGGTATTTCGGCGGGCAAGTCGAACAACACTTACCGTGGTTTGGTTTCCATTCATGGCAAGGCGGCGAAGGCGCGCAACTTCACGCAGTGCGACAGCCTGCTGATCGGCCAGAACTGCGGCGCGCACACCATCCCCTATGTCGAGAACCGCCGCGGCGATGCACAGTTGGAGCACGAAGCGACAACTACCAAGCTCTCCGACGACCAGCTCTTCTACGCCCGCCAGCGTGGCATTGGAGAGGAACAGGCCGTCGCGCTTCTGGTGAACGGCTTCGTCCGGGACGTGCTGCAGAAGCTGCCCATGGAGTTCGCGGTGGAAGCGCAGAAGCTGCTTGAGGTGAGCCTTGAGGGGAGTGTGGGCTAACAGGATGCGTCGTGGTATCTGGCGCGCAGGCGACTTGGGGAGGTCGGGATGAGAGCGCTTCTGATTGCTGCGGGGATCGGGTTACTGGCCTGCGCTCCTCCGTCTTCCGCCCAATCGCTTGCAGGAATTTCGCTTGGAGATAGCCAGGCGAAGGTCGAGGCGGCGATTCCGGATTCGACCGCACTTCCTGTCAACAAGGATCCGGGTCACTTGATGATCTATGGCGGCGACCTGATGGCATGGGTCTGCAAGGACAAGGTCTATTCGATCCATCGTCAGGGTGATGCGACGCTGACTGACTATCTGGCGCTCGTCAAAAAAGAGACGGCGACGCGAGGCGAGCCCAAGGTTTACTCGTCCATCGACGACGGCGCGCGGAAGGGCGAGAGCCAGTTGGTCTCAAAGTGGACAGGGAAGAGCGAGCTGCTCATCGCGCTGTTGTACGATGGCAAGAAGCACCAGGTGATGACCAGCCTGACCAGAAATAGTTCATGCCAGTAGATGTACGGATCATCGATCTGGCGCCCATGGCCGGTGCCGGCATCGAGGCGTTCGTGCGGTGGGCGGATGTTGGCGCCTCGATCCGGCGAACGTTCGACCGGCTCTATGCGGCGGGGGCGCTGGCGCCGGGTCATGGGCACAACTTCATCCTCTACCAGAACGAGACGCGCGAGGGTGGGACGCTGTTGATCGGCGTGCTTGATCGCGAGCCCGGCGGCGGCGATCCTGATGTGAAGGCGGTGCATGTTCCCGGCGGCCGTGTGATCACCGCGCCGCACTGGGGCGACTATGCGTCGATGCCTTCGACGTACAACCGGATCCACGACGAGATGAAGGTCAGGCGGCTGAAGCGGGCGCCGATGTCGCTGGAGATCTACGGTGACTGGCACGATGACTCGTCGAAGGTGAGGACAGACCTGCACATCTATCTCGGCGTGGCGATCTGACTGATTACAGCAGCGTAAGCTGGCGCCACGCCTTCAACTGCTTTATTCGGGTCGGAGCATGAGGGGCTTTTTCATGAAACTTCACCTGGCAATCTGCGCATCGATTCTCGCGCTCGCGGCCTGTTCGCCCGCGCCGACCGAAGAGGCTGGCGGCGCGAATGCGAAGCGCCTGCCGCTGCCTGAATGCGGGGGCGTCGAGGCGGAGGATGCCGGCGCCGATGGGTGGAAACATCCGGATTGCCGCATGATGCTGCCTGACCAATCCGGCATGGCGATCGAGGCGCGCTATGCGCCGGCCGAGGACGACTCCACCAAGATTACCGTCCAGGTCGTCGCTGCGGGCGATGCAACGCTCCAGACCATCAAGGAGAGGATGGGCAACACGTTCAACGGACCGACGCTGGAGGACGTGGACAAGGATGGGCTGGTAGACATCCTGATCCCGCTTGAAACCGGCAATGTGAACACGACGTGGGCGTTCTGGAAGCAGATGAGCGGCCAGAAATTCGCCCGCGTGGGCGAACCCAGCGGCGTCGAGATCGACAAGACCGAGAGCGGCTACCTCGCCGTGCAGGTACGGTCGAGCGCCGCGGAATACTATGTGACGTTCTACAAGCTGGTGGGCGAAGAGCTTCAGCAGGGCGTGACGGCGCGCGTGATGGCGCAGGGCGAGCCGGACAAGATCACCGGCGTGGCGTGCTCAGTCGAGGAGGACGACCAGCTCAAGGCGTCGGGCATGTCCGCAGACGCCGCCAAGGCGCAGTTCTGTGCGGAAGCGCCGGTCCAGGCGTTAATCAAGGACATGGCTCCGGCTCCCATCACACCTTAGGCGACAGCGCTGGACATTTCGGCCCGGGGGCTGGAAACACCCAGCCAATCGGGCCGGAAGCCTCGCGTAGACGAGGCGCCGGCCCTATCTAGAGGGTCCGGAACGTGCGCACGTTCCGCGTTTGCAGGCGTTCAATGCTGGAACTGAATAACCTTCACGCACGTGTGGTTCCGGAAGACGGGCCGTCGCGAGAGATCCTGAAGGGTCTGTCGCTCGCCGTGCCGGCCGGGGAAGTGCACGCGATCATGGGACCCAACGGCTCGGGCAAATCGACGCTGTCCTACGTGCTGACGGGCAAGCACGGTTACGAAGTGACTGCCGGCTCGGCCACGTTCGATGGTGCGGACCTGCTGTCGCTCGAGCCGGAAGTGCGGGCGACCAAGGGATTGTTCCTGTCCTTCCAGTATCCGCTGGAGATCGCCGGCGTGCCGGTGATGACCTTTGTTCGGGCGGCGATGAATTCGCAGCGCAAGGCGCGTGGCGAAGCGGAGGTCTCCGCGCCAGATTTCCTGAAGCTGTCGAAGCTGGCGGCGGCGAAACTTCGCATCGATCCTGACATGCTGAAGCGGCCGCTGAATGTCGGCTTCTCGGGCGGCGAGAAGAAGCGGCTGGAAATCTACCAGATGCTGATGCTCGAACCACGCTTCATGATCCTCGACGAGACGGACTCAGGGCTCGACATCGATGCGCTGAAGGTCGTGGCAGAGGGCGTGAACGCGCTGCGCGGACCGAAGTGCGGCATGCTGGTGATCACGCACTACCAGCGGCTGCTCGACTACATCAAACCGGACCGCGTGCATATTCTGTCTGCGGGCCGCATCGTGAAGTCGGGCGGGCCGGAGCTGGCGCTGGAGCTGGAGAAGTCCGGCTATGACCAGTTCCAGAAAGTCGACTGATGGAACTTGCCGACCTGCCATCGCGCCGTACCGAGGCCTGGAAATGGTCTGACCTTCGCGCGGCCATGACCAACCAGGAAGCCGTGCTGATCGGCACGGGCGCGATGCCGGCCGAGGGCCCGATCGCGGCGTTCGCCGAGATGCTGGGCGATGGCTATGGACCGAGCGCGCTGGTGATCGAGGCGCCTGGCGAGACATTTGAAAGCCGCATGACCGAGGGCGACGCGGGCCAGTATGGCAGCGTCATCGTGAAGGCTGGCGCAACCGCGACGATGATCGAACGCATTGGCGTTTCGGGATCACGCCTGCGGCCCTTCCTTCCGACCTACTCATGGATCGAGGTTGAGCCAGGCGCGACGCTGCAGCGGATCGTGGTGCAGGAAAATTCAGCACCAGCGGGTGAACGCGACGCGACCATCATTCTCAACGAGGCTGTCGTCAGGCTGGGCGCCGGCGCGTCTTTCCACCAGTTCGTTCTCGCAGAGGGCTCGCGGCTGGCGCGTATCGAGACATCGGTGACAGCCGCAGAAGGCGCGAAGATCGAGATGAATGCCGTATATCTGGCGGCGGCGAACCGGCATGTCGATCTGACCTCGCGCGTGGCGCATGCAGCGCCCGGCGTGCACACGCGGCAGCTAGTGCGCGGTGTTGCACGCAAGGGTGGGCGCGGCGTGTTCCAGGGCAAGTTCCTGGTCGAGCGCGCCGGGCAGAAGGCCGATGCGGCGATGGCGCACAATGCGCTGTTGCTGGAGGAAGGCGCCGAAGTCTTCGCCAAGCCCGAGCTGGAAATCTACGCCGACGATGTCGCCTGCGCGCATGGCAACACGGCCGGGCAGATCGATGAGGATGCGGTGTTCTACCTGCGCCAGCGCGGCATTCCCGATGTCGATGCGCGCGCAATGATCACGCGCGCCTTCCTGATGGAAGCGCTGCCGGACTGGATGGGCGAAACCCTTCGCGCCGAGATCGAAGCGCGGATCGATGTGTGGTTGGGGGTTGCGTCATGACGTTCGACGTCCGCGCCATCCGCAAGCAGTTCCCGATCCTTAGCCGCACCGTACACGGCAAGCCGCTGGTCTATTTCGATAACGCGGCTTCGGCGCAAAAGCCTGACGCCGTGATCGATGCGATGGCGGGCGCGATGCGCCACAGCTACGCGAACGTGCATCGCGGCCTGCATACGCTCGCGAACGAGACGACGCAGGCTTATGAGAGCGCGCGCGAGGCCGTGCGTGGTCTTGTCAATGCAGAGTCTGTCGAGGAGATCGTCTTCACCAAAGGCGGTACCGAGGCCGTCAACATCGTCGCTGCGGGGATCGGCGCAAGCATTCAGCCGGGCGACGAGATTGTGCTTTCGATCATGGAGCACCATTCCAACATCGTGCCGTGGCATTTCCTGCGCGAGCGCAAGGGCGCGGTGCTGAAATGGGTCGAGACGCTGCCCGACGGCTCGCTCGACATGGATAGCCTCGCGCGGCAACTTGGCCCGAAGACCCGCATGCTGGCGCTGACGCACATGTCAAACGTGCTGGGCACCGTGCCCGACGTGAAGGCTGCAATCACCATGGCGCATGGCGTCGGCGCGCAGGTGCTTCTGGATGGCTGCCAGGCCGTCGTGAATCTCAGCGTCGATGTGCGCGACCTCGACGCAGACTTCTATGTTGGCACCGGCCACAAGCTGTATGGCCCGACGGGCATTGGCTTCCTTTATGGAAAGCGGGAACGGCTCGAGGCGCTGCCGCCGTTTCAGGGTGGCGGAGAGATGATCGAAACAGTCGGTCGCGATGTCGTGACCTACAACTCCGCCCCTCACCGTTTCGAGGCCGGTACGCCGCCAATCATCGAGGCGATTGGGCTGGGCGCGGCCATCGGGTGGCTGCAGGCGCAGGACAGGCCGGCCATTCATGCTCACAAGCAGGCGCTACTCGCCCGCGCCACGGACGCGCTGCGGGGCGTGAACGGCCTCACGGTGCACGGAACCGCCGCCGGCAAGGGGCCGGTGCTGGCCTTTTCGATCCAGGGCGCCCATCCGCACGACCTCGCCCAGATTCTCGACAGGCAGGGGGTGGCGATTCGGGCCGGCCATCATTGCGCCCAGCCGCTGATGTCCCATCTTGGGGTGAGTGCAACCGCCCGGGCGAGCTTCGCCCTCTACAACACGGTGGAGGAGGTCGACACGTTCGTGGAGGCGCTTTCCAAGGCCCGACTTATGCTGTCATAGAGAGCCCATGGCCGACGACCTGACACACCAGATCGCTGACGCCGCCCCAGCCGCGGGCGAGGCGAAGCCGTCGGCCATCCCGCAGGATGAGCTGGACAGGATCACGGACGAGCTGATCCAGGAACTCAAGAAGGTCTACGACCCGGAAATCCCCGTCGACATCTACGAGCTCGGCCTGATCTACAAGGTCGACATCAACGATGACCGGCATGTCGACGTCGAAATGACACTCACCGCTCCTGCATGCCCGGTGGCGGGTGAAATGCCCGGCTGGGTGGAGGATGCCGCCCGCAAGGTGGAAGGCGTCAAATCGGCCAAGGCGACCATAGTATTCGAGCCGCCATGGGATCCGTCGCGGATGAGCGACGAAGCCCGCCTCGCGCTAAACATGTTGTAAGCCGGTTTCGCGGTATCCACATAGGTACAATGGCCAGACGCCCCCGCCCCAAGGTTGTTACACTCTCAGACGCCGCCGCTGCGCGCGTCCGTGAGGTGCTGTCCGACAAGGGTGGCGGGTTCCTGCGCGTGGGGGTGAAGAACGCGGGCTGCGCTGGCATGGAATACACCATGGAGTTCGTCGACGCTGTCAGCCCGACTGACGAGCGCGTGGACGACAATGGCGTGTCGATCGTGATCGACGCCAAGGCCGTGTTGTTCCTGCTGGGCTCGGTGGTCGACTACGAAATCGCGCCGATGCATTCAAAGTTCACCTTCCGCAACCCAAACCAGACGGACGCCTGCGGCTGTGGCGAGAGCGTCACAATCGTCCCGGCGCAAGCGGCGGTGTAGTTGCTGCCGGCGTTACCCGTTTGGGCGCGGAGATCCCGTTTTGCCGCTTTCACCTGGTTTCACTGACTACGCGGTTGAGCTGCTCGCCGGCCTCGGCCGCGTGCAGGCGCGTCGGATGTTCGGCGGTGCGGGACTGTTCCGTGACGGCGTGATGTTTGCGCTGCTGGACGACGACGTGATCTATCTCCGTGTCGACGATGCGTTGCAGGCCGAGCTGCAGGCGCAGGGCTCGGTCCCGTGGGTCTATTCCATGAAGCGCGATGGGGCGGTGCGCGACATGGGCTATTGGCGCATGCCGGAAACGGCGGCGGATGATCCGGACGAGGCGGTGACCATCGCGCGACGCGCCTATACTGCGGCCGTGAAGAGGAAAGCGCTGCGCGAGGCGAAGCCGGTCAAGGTGAAAGCCGCGAAGGCCGCGTTGAAGCGTGCTGCGACGACCTCCGTAAAATCCAGGAAGCGCGCTATCCGCTCAGGCCGCTGAGCTTGTCTGTATCGGCGGCAGCTGCGATTCCAGCGTCACGCGGTTGCGGCCGTTGCGCTTGGACATGTAGAGGCATTCGTCGGCGCGCGTGATCAGCGTTCCGACCGTGTCTCCCGCTGCATAGATGGCGGCGCCGAAGGAGACCGTGACAGCTCCGATCGTCTCATTGGTGGAGCGGCGGACGAGGCGCTTGGCCTCGATGGCCGTGCGGATCTGGTCGGCGATGCGGCCGGCGTCCTTGAGCGACGTGCGCGGCATGATCACGGCGAACTCCTCGCCGCCATAGCGCGCGACAAGATGGTCAGGCAGGGCAAACTTGGCCAAGGTCGATGCGACGAAGCGGATAACCTGATCGCCGGTCTGGTGGCCCCAGGTGTCATTGAACGACTTGAAGTGATCGATGTCCCCGAGCAGGAGGGCGAGGTCCGTCTTTTCGGAGTCTGCCTCTTCCTTGCGCAGGCGTAGCGTCTCGTCGAACAGCTTGCGGTTGGCGATGCCGGTGAGCGCGTCGGTGAGCGCTTCGGCGCGGGCCTGGCGCAGCGAGGTGCGCAGCTTCTCCATCTCCTGGCTCGACTGGGCGAGTTTTTGGGAGAGGCCGGAATTGTGTTTCGACATCTCGGTCGTGGCCGAGGCGAGGACGTTGATCAGGCGTTTCAGCGCGTCGCCGTCTATGGTGGAGTTCTGCAGCGAGTCGGCCGCGACGTTCAGGGTTGCACCGTAGCGTTCCGTGGTGGCGCCTGCCTTCTTGAGTGCATCCAGTGCGTCCGCGATCTCGTGCGCGATACGCGTGCCGGTTTCCATGACCTGGGTGGACAGGTGCGTGGTCGAGAAGAAGCGTTCGTAGAGCTGCTCCATGTCGTCGGCGGTGATCGGCTTGCCGCTCGCGATCAGCTTGTCGACGGCCTGGCGAAGGTCCGGCGAGGAATGGGTCAGGTAGGTGAGCCAGACTTCGTAATTCTGGGGGCTCACCGCGAGCACCTGCCGGCCGATCTCGTCGATCGTGCGGTGCCCGAGCAGTACGCCTTCCGGGCCGGTCAGTTGTGTGTTCAGCATATCGAGCAAACCCCTGGAACGGCTGCGCGTCCCACGCAGTTTCCACCCCGACTTGTCAACGAAAGCGGTTACGGATTGGCTAAAGAGCACCGTTTACGTTCGGAAACTGTTTACCGCCGGGGCTACGCGTCCTGGCGTTTTCCGAGGGTTCTCAACAGGAACGCCGGGACGTGGTCACCCATGCCCTTGAAATTGTCGTCGCCGCCCTGGCCCTCGCCGGGCTGGCGCTCGCCATGGCGATTGCGGCTGCTTTCGCGATTCTGTTGGCCGCCAGCCTCGCGGGGCCGATTCTCCCGGTCGCGTCCGCGCTTGCGGTCGCGGCGGCCGGAGCGTTCTGGCTGACTCCGGCCCTCATCGCGGGCAGGTGCGTCCGCAACAGCCTCGAAGGCTTCCACCGGGACATCCGGGATTTCGACGGGTTCAGCAACGAAGGCGACAGGCGCCTCCGGTGCAGCTTGTGGCCTCTCTTCGCGGTCGGCGCCGCGCCCGCGTGTGCCACGGCCGCGCTTGCGGTCGAAGCGGTCCCGGCCGGTGGCGGGGCCGCGGCTGCGGGCTTCGCCGACGGCGTCTTCCATGCCTTCAGGCACGAACGGCTCGACATCCTTGGCGATGCGGTTGGCGACGGCGTCCCACAGGCGGCTGTCGCCCGGGGAGACGATGGTGAAGCTCTCACCCGACCGGCCGGCGCGGCCGGTGCGGCCGATGCGGTGAACGTAGTCGTCGGAGTTCGGCGGCGGGGCGTAGTTGAAGACCTGACTGACTTCCGGAATGTCGAGGCCGCGGGCTGCGACGTCGGACGCCACCAGCAGCTTCAACTCCTTGTTGCGGAAACGGTCGAGCGTCTGGGTGCGCTGGCTTTGCGGCAAGTCGCCGTGGATCGGGGCGGCGTCGAAGCCGTGGCTGGCCAGCGACTTGGCGACGACATCAACTTCGGTCTTGCGGTTGCAGAATACAATACCCTGGTCGGTCGACCGTGCCTTGATGATCGAGCGTAGCACGGCGCGCTTGACCGTGTCCTCGTTGGACGGACAGTGCGTGACGTACTGCTTGATGGTGGACGCCGTGGTGGCGGGTTTGGAGACCTCGATCCGGAACGGCTCCTTCTGGAACTGCTTGGCGAGGCGGGTGATCTCGGGCGGCATCGTCGCCGAGAACAGCAAGGTCTGGCGCGTCTTGGGCAGCAGGGTGCAGATTTTCTCGATGTCGGGGATGAAGCCCATGTCGAGCATGCGATCGGCTTCGTCGATCACCAGCATCTGCACGCCGGTCATCAGCAGGCCGCCGCGCTCGAAATGATCGAGCAGGCGCCCTGGCGTGGCAATAAGCACATCGACGCCGCGCGTGAGCTTGGCGTCCTGGTCGTCGAACGACACGCCGCCGATGATGAGCGCTACGGTGAGCTTGTGCTTGGCGCCGTATTTGATGAAGGCTTCCTGGACCTGCGCGGCGAGTTCGCGCGTCGGCTCGAGGATGAGCGTGCGCGGCATGCGCGCCCGCGCGCGGCCCTGTTCCAGCATGGTGATCATCGGCAACACGAAGGCGGCGGTCTTGCCGGTGCCGGTCTGCGCAATGCCAAGCACGTCGCGGCGCGCGAGAACGTGGGGAATAGCCTGCTCTTGAATGGGAGTCGGCGTCGTATAACCGGTCGCCGCGACGGAAGATTGAACTTTTTCGGAAAGACCTAGATTAGCGAAGGACATGAAACCTCGAATGAGTGACTGCCCTCGGTGCTAACACCGCGCCGGACACGGGACGATGACATTTGTGCGCGGGGAGGGCGGTCGAATCTTGCAATTGGACCGGTCGATGAAGAACATAGTCATTCGTGCCTCAAAGTCAATATGCTGCACTGCAACAATGCTCGATAAAG
>JANOKS010000112.1:0-60849 GCA_031419455.1 Alphaproteobacteria bacterium | reverse complement strand
CCCGCGAAGTGCAAAACGCACCCGCCTGAGTGAGGGAGTTTTACTCCGCCGCGTACACATCTAGAACGTGCGCCCGCTGCGCACCGGTGAAGCGCTCTGCTTTGATGGTTAGAATGGAGATTTTGTCCAGCAACTCTCCCGGCGATGTAGGCACAAGTAGACGCATCTCATCCTACCTATCTGCCACAAGGTCATCTTCGACGAAGTGCCAGCAACAGCCCCGCGGTGCCCGACAAGGTCGCTCTCAATACCTCTGTCCCGGGGCGGATACCGCAGCCGAATTGATGAACCTACTGAAATAGCGAATGCGTCGGCGGTCAATCAGTGTCGCGTGGTTCCCGGGATCGAAAGAAATGGGGGTACTCTTCCCAGATATTGCCTACTTCTCTCCCAGTTCCAATTGGTGCCGAGGAGCATAGAGTGCATCCATAGCCGATTGAATCAGCGTTTTTTCCGCAGCCAGTTCGACAGTTTGTCGGCTTTTTCCCGGTATTTTTCCCAGTAACCGGGAAAGTGAGATGCTGAGGCACGTGGTCGCCGGACTGGCCACACCAGCAGCCTTCCCTCCAACTCGCGGGGTGCGCTTCCTTTGCCAGGAGAGGTGGCGTGGGATCAGCTTGCTGCGGGCTAGCTTGTCGAAGCGGGTTGCGGCGCATCGGAAGTGCTTCATCTTACAGAAGTAGCGCTCGACGCGATTGCGCTGGCGGTAGATGCGGTTCGGTACGGATCGCTGGACGATGCGGTCGCGTGGCGTGGGGATGCAGGCTTTCGCACCCGAGGCTCTGATGAGGTCGAGGAAGGCTTGGCTATCATAGCCGCCGTCACGGCCACATTGCGGCAAGCAAGGCAGTCCAGAAGGGCTGGAGCAGGGCGGCGCCTTGAGTGCGAGTACAATCACAAATCCCAGTAAAACTCGCTCAGTTGCCCTAACGGTTGTGTGGTGGGACTACAGTCGGTTCATCTAGGCTGCGTGTTCTCGGTTGACAGCCAGCGCACAGCTGCAAACATCGCATGTCACGAGACGGGAGATCGCAGATGTCGCTTGCTCGCTCGCGGCTTGGCCTCGTCGCCGCAAGCGTATTCTCTCTCCTGGCAACACCTGCATGGCCCCAGGAACCCACCGATTCCGAGCTGGAAGACCAGTGGGTCATCGGTAATATAGTCTTCCTCGCCTATCACGAGGTCGGCCACCTGCTTCTCGATCAAATAATGCAGGTCGACCAGCTGAACAATCGCCTCGCTGCGGAGCAATCCGCCGACGACATTGCGACCTGGCTCATCTCGCCCGATCCCGGAGAAGAGATCGAGAGTTCCGAAGCGGTCGCTGCGATCGGCGGCTGGCTAGAGATGGCGGATGTGGACGGTGATGGCGATGCGGGCAGGCGGCATCTGCCGGATATCGATCTCTATCCGGATGCCATGACGCGCGCTTCGCGCATCGCTTGCCTGCTACTCGGATCGGATGAGTCGGATCCTAACGTCTTCACTGAGCTTGAGCCGGTCGCCGCACTGAGCTTCGAGGTCTCGGCGTGCCGCGAAGCCTATCTCGAGCTCGATCGCAGCATGGAGGGGGTTTTCGGCGACGCCGACGAGATCAGCGACGATCCGGTTGCCCTGGTGCGCATCGAGTACGATCCTCCTAAGCCGGCGCTAGCTGAGGCGCGAGATTTTCTCGTCGCCTCGGGCGTTCTGGAGCACCTGCGCGATGACCTGGTCGAATACATCGGCCTGCCGGTCGATGTCCTGCTGCGCGGCGCTTCTTGCGGTGGGGGGTCACCTGGGTTCATTTACAATCCGGCACGTCGGGAAATCGTCGCCTGCTATGAAGAGGTCGACTGGTATCTGTTCGGCGAGCCGGAGGCTGGCGCTTCGGCGACGCAACAGGATGCTGCCGCGACTGGCGGCCTTGGCGCGCGCCCCCGCCGCATTCCTCCGCGGCCGCCGCCCCCGCCGTCTACCCCCCGCCGTCAATAGCTTCTTGCTGCACGGGACGGGATGGAATCTGCGTGACTTGGTCGAGCCCTGCGCAGACATCACGATGTGAATCTGACCAGAGCGAGCCAAGCAGGGAATCCGACTCAATCTCGGCCTTCGAGAATGTGCGTTGCGCTCCTCCGAGAAGGTAGATGCAGACGTCGCGCGCCAGGTCCGGCCAGGGTTGCGCCAGGCTGTGAATATCCCAGAGCTTCAGGGTTCCATCCTGTCCAGCCGTCGCGAGCGTGTGCCCATCAGCAGAGATCGCGATCTCCACGCCTCTCGGTGAACGGCCGGCAAGCGTCGCAAGCAATCGCCCATCTCGCGCGTCCCAGATCTGGCTAAGGCCTCGGTCATCTCCCGTTGCGATCCTTGATCCATCGGGAAAGAATGCAACAGAAATGATGGCGCTTCCGTTGCCGGGCAGGATGGCCTTGATAGTCCTCCGCGGCACATCCCAGACAATCGCTGTGGTGTCATCGCTTGCGGTGGCGAGACTAGAGCCATCCGGCGAAAATGCTATGGCGCCCACGCTGCGGGTATGACGTTCAAGCGTCGCCAACGCTTTGCCTGTGGCGGCATCCCAGAGCATGACGGTCGAATCTTCCGACCCGCTGGCGATCATCCGTCCATCAGCTGAATAAGCTGCGGCGAAGACGGCGCCCTTGTGACCGTGCAGCCTCCGCATTGGCTCGCCGCCCGCCAGCGGCCACAGGTCGACATATCCTGCCTGGGACGCAGCCAGAATGATCTGGCCGTCCGGAGAAAACTCAGCCGCGTTGATCGTGGCTTCGTCGGCAATCCGTCTCACTTGAGTCCCGGTCGCGAGGTCCCAGATCCGGGCGGCGCCGTCGGTGCTGGTTGTCACGACCTTTGCTGAGTCAGGCGAGAAGGCGATTGTATAGATCTCCTCGCCGGGCAATTCCAAGCGAGACGTCATGGGGCCGGCGCCTGCATCCCAGAACCGCAATGATCCGTCGCTGGATGAGGCCGCCACTGTCTTTCCGTCCGGCGCGTACCTGACGCTGAACAAACTCTCGCTGTCAGAAGCTGGCAGCAGGATCCGCTCGGGCGCCACGCGCCAGAGCCGGGCGGCGGTATCATCGCCCCAGGTCACAACGCGGTCGCCACCTGGAGAAAAGGCGCCGGATACCGCGCCATCATGGCCGCGTAGTGTCGCAATCAAATGTCCGTCCAGAACATTCCAAAGCCGCACTGCGCCGTCTTCGCTCATTGTCAGAATCCGCCGGCCATCATCAGAGAACACGGCATCGCTGACGAACTTTGAATGGCCTTCGAGCACGGCAAGCTCATTCCCGCTTGACGCATTCCATACGCGCGCGGTGCGATCGACGCTCGCAGTGACAATGTATACGCCGTCGGGCGAAAAGGCGGCTGACAGAACTTCTCTCTGGTGGCCAGACAGTTCTGCCAGCATCTTTCCCGTGCGAGTGTCCCACACACGCGCAGTTCCATCCTCGCTGGCAGTGACGATCCGCCGACCGTCGGGCGAAAAGCGCGCCTGAAAAACGGCCCCCTGATGTCCCGACAGGACTGCCTGCGACTTTCCTGTTGCGGCGTTGTAGATCCCCGCGCTGTTGTCATCGCGGGCTACGGCCAGGCTTGATCCAGTCTCCGCCACCGAAACCGCCCACACGCGAGATCCTCCGGCCGGGATCTCGAACTGAACTTCGCCAGACTCGACGCTCCACATGCGAATTGCGCCATCATTCCGCAAGCCGAACACGCGCGATCCGTCCGCATAGAATCCTGCCAGTCGCGCTCCGATCGCACCCGTCGAGAACGTCGAGAGCGGCGCGCCGTCCGTGCTGCGCCAAACACGTACATCACCCACCACGTCAGCGGTGACGATCCGGGTCCCGTCAGGGCTAAAGGCCACCGCAGTGACCCCGCTTTCATTCACCCGGATATCAAAGAGCAACTCCCCACTCGCTGCATCCCAGACCCTTGCCATTCCGTCGTGACTGCCAGTGACCAGCCTGCGCCCGTCCAGCGAAAAGGCGGCGCTGGTCACTTTGTCCCGATGCAGTAGGGGCGGCTCGCTGTCTCCAGCCGCCTGCCGCACGGCGCCCAGCGCAGCGAGATAGAGAGGTTCGTTGCTGGGGGCGATCTGCCAGCCAGCGAGCGCGAAGCGCGCAGCTGGGAGGATTTCTCCCATCTCCAGCTTCTGCCAGGCGCGTTCGGCGAAAAAGCGGCTCAGCGTATCGTGAGCACGCTGTCCGTTGATCACTGCCCACATCAGCAGCACGCCGAAAATAGCGGAGAGCGCGGCGAGCGATCCTATCAGGATGCGCTGTCGAAGCTCCGTGCGCCGGCGGCTGCGTTGCCACAAGTCGTCGAAACTGACGCCCAGCATGCCGGCCGCCAGTCGCGCACACACCCTGTCACGGCCGTCCCGCCGCAGGTCGATTCCCACCGGCTCGATCGGCATGGCGTCTGGGTCATTCGCATCGTATGCGACCCGCAATGCAACCGGAAAACATTCTTGAGCCGGATCTTCGGCGTTCGGCTCGCCGTCGACAATCACCGCAAACACCTGGCCGTCTGCCACATTGCGGCGAAAGTGCTCGATCTCGGCGTTGACCCATTTCGATTTCGCTGCCCGGGGCGAACAGAGGACGATCAGGCTTTCCGAAGACTCGATTGCCCTACGAACGATCTGCCCGATGTCGGTCGCCGCCGGCATGTCGTCATCGTCGCGGAAGAACTTGCCCAACCGCCTTGATGGATCCGCAATCTCGCCGACGCCGTCGGGCACGCGGTAGAGCTCAAGCCACCTGTGGACGCGCCGACCCCAAGCCTTGTCCTCCCAAGAATAGCTGATGAACCCCCGATACGCCATTGATAGAGCCCCACGTCATTGGTCACGCTATCAGATTTCGCGGTGCTGACGAGTTAGCTGATTTTTGGGAGCTGTCAGGTTAGCGCGACAATGGGACGGAGGCTCGTCGTAAGGCGGATAGAAGCAAGGCAAGTCGGCCTGAAACCTCAGTACTTTCTAGCGACGCGACAGGCGTCATTTGGCTGCGCGAAGCCGATTCTGTCTTTAACCTGACAGCCCCGTTTCGTCTTGGCTTCGCGCAGCTCATCAAGACTGCTGCCGACCTCGCCTCGCGCTGCCTTTAGGGAAGGGCTGATCTGCAGGCCGCCGCCAAACTGCCGTGACGGCCTGTCCTCAAACGACGACCACGATTGCACGCCTTGCCATTCAGCTTTGTTCCGTTAATCGTGGCGCGTCGATACGATGGGCCGCGAGGGGAAAATCATGCCGAGCGACGTAAGCCCCGTCATCAATATTTTTCAGGCGCCGCCGGAGCGGTCGTCCTCCAGCCTGAATCTGGAAAAGCTTGCTGCCGAATTCGGCCAGAACCGGAACACGGACTGGACTGTAGGCGAGGCCTATCTCTGTCTCCTTCTCTGCGCGGTCTCCGTGGATGGCGTGTTCGCTCGGGAGGAGCAGGAGGAGGTCAAGGCGCTTCTGCTCCGTGCACGAACGCTGAAAGCGCTGAAGCAAAACCAGCTCGCGCAAGCCAACGCGATCATTCAGAAGCGTCTCGCAGAGCGAAAGAACGGCCTTGATGAGGCCTGCAAGGCGTTGCCGTCAGACATGCGGCTCTGCGTTTTCGCGCACTGTGTCGATATTATTCTGTCAGATGGAAACCTGGCGCCTGTGGAAGCGGACTACTTGAATCGCATCGCCACCATGCTTGATCTGCCTCCAGAAGACGCCAAGCGCGTGATGGAAATCCTGCTGATCAAGAACCGGTTCTGACGACCATGCGGCTGGAAGAGCCGTCGGTCATCGAATGAGCCACGAGCAGGTCGATCAGTGGTGTTTCAGTTCGCTCATTCCGGTTGTCGCCTTCTGCTGATAGTTGACTATAGGGCAGGGGTGCGTTGCAATTCTGCTGGAGCACCCTTCCGGACGCCCTGTAACTTGTGCGTCCATGACGGCGTGCAGGTATGAGGCCCGCAGCGGCGACATGTGGCGCTGATCACCTGATTGGTGTATCGTTGAGCTCTGGGGACTTACCATGAGCACATCCCACATCGAGCAGGCTGACATTGATACGCTGGCTGCGATTCTCGAGTCCGAGAAGCTGCACCACTGCCGCGCGCGTGGCCTTTGCTTCGGTCTGTTTCTTTTCTCCCTTGTCATGCTGATCATCGCAATCGGGACCATAGCTGTTCTGTTTTTGACTGGCCGCATCAGCCAGGAATGGTTGGGCGCGATCCAGTTGCTGACCCCGATGTCGGCCGCCGTGATCGGTTTCTTTGGCAGCTGGTGGGCATGCCAGAACTGCATCAATTCGATCGAGCGCACGCTTTTCGCCGCGCGGGCGGGGCGTCTAAAGCTGTTCACCAGCTTCCTTGGCAATCTGCAGTGCGCCGACAAGAAAAAGCGTCGCCTGTGGATGGAGATGGCCACGTCGCTGGTCAGCTAGTGAAGGAGTTGGGGAATGTCGGGTACAGCCGAAGACGATCTGATCGCGCTCGTCAGCCGGGAGCAGCGGGGATTCCGGCGCGTCCTGTTCGCGGGTTTTGGAATCCTGTTCTTGCTGGTGGCGATGTCTGCAGCCCTTGGGGTCTATTATTACGCAGTCTCCCAGCAGCTCACCGAGACATCTAGCGCCCTGACCCAGACATCCAGTCGGCTCGAGCGTGAAGCGTTCGATGCGCGGATCGAGGCGGACCGTCAAACCAACCGTGTCTCCAACCTGGAGCGGGCTGTTCGCCGCACTTACGACGAATTCCGCGCCGCATCCGCGGGCGCGCCCAACGCCACCGAGCCCACAGCAGCGCTTACGGCTGTCAGCAACTATCTTCGGCGTGGCCGCTCGCTGAGCGAGGAGCGGATCATCGAGGCGGCTACTGTCCGTCAAAGCGAACTCAGCCCGGCAGCGCTCTCCCTCCTTGCGGGATCCTCTGCGTTGTTGGCCTGGGAGCGAAGCGGCGAACAGATCAGTGCGGGCGCGATTGGACTTCCGGAGATGCTTGCAAGAGCGCGCGCGGATTTCGACAGGGCGCTGACTGATCCGGCTCTGGCGCCGCTTGCTCAAACCGGCATCGCGTGGGTTCAGTATCTCTACGCATCGTCCAACGCATCGAACTACGCGCCGGCGGATTGTGCAGCCGTTTTCCAGACCATTGAAGCAAGTGCGGCCGCGTCCGACCCCGGACCGCTACCGCTTTACTGGAAAGCGCAATGTGAGCGCAAGCTGGGCCGAACGCGCGATGCGCTCCGTGACTATGTTCTTGCGCTAAGGCAGAGCGGCGAGCTCCCCTCGGGTTCCGACGAAGCGGCGATCACTCTGGCGATGAACGCATTCCATGGCGTTGGAACGCTGTTGATCGCGACGTTCGATATGCCGGATGCCGATCTGCGCGCCGAGCTCGATCTCGCCGCCAGCCTGTGCGGTAGGGCGGACGAGGCCGACAAGGGATCGGCGCGCATGCTGCTCGCGCGGACCTGTCTGGCCCAGGCGATCCGCCTCCGCGAAAGACTTCAACAGACGCCGAACCAGGTAAGCGGAACGCGAGAGAATGTGAGTTTCTCCTATCTGCGAGACGGCGACTTCGCTGGCGCATTCGCCAATGCCAGCAAGGTTGAGCGAACGGGCCTGTTTCCGTGGAACGAGATGGTGCGCGCTCTGTCAGCTGCGCGCGTGAAGACGGATGATGCAACGGACGCCGAGCGCGAGGCCAGGCGCAATGTGCGTTTCTTCGAAATGGGGAGGTTCAATCCCTGCGAGTTGGATGTCCTGCTCGGGACCGACCTCATGACCGAGGCGCGTTCGCTCGTGGAGCGAGAGCATCAGGGCGAGGCGCTTGCCTGTGCAGTCGCCCCGATTGCAGAGCCGCCTGCGCCGTCAAGAAGCTAGGCTTCCGCAATGGTGCGGACTTGACACACGGTGCAGGGGCGTATCGGAGAGCCTTATACCGTCTGTATTTGCTCAATACACAGCGTCGTCAGAACGTTGGACATCTTGGCTGGCGCCGGTGAGGGCAATGCCAGACGGCGCCCTACGGGAAAGCGCGCCTTCAAAAAGGGGATTGAAAGTCTCGCCACCACGAAACCTTCTTCTGAGCGAAGAGGTTTCCTTTACGCTGCGCACATTTCCCGATTGCCACTTTTACACCCTGTGGAAATCAGCCATAAAGGTTAAAACCAGGTCGTAAGATCGGTTCTGCGGGGTAGATGGGATGCGTGGGGTAGCGTTCGGGCGTTTCCGCCAGTTTTCTGGTATCGTGATGACCGTGTTGAGTGCCGCGTGCGCGACAGGCGCAACGGCGCAACCGACTTCGCAGCCTGTCTCATGGGTCGCCAGAAAAGACTGCGTTGTTCCTGACGTCGCTATGCCATCGTCGATGCGCTATCTGGACATGGTCCGGGATTGCAACGCTACGGCAGAGGATCCCAACGAGCGCGGCGGCAACCAGGCCATCGCGGCCTACAACATGGCGCGTGCTCACATCGCGCTTGCGGTGACGCCATCGACGACAGACCGTGCCGGCAATTACGTCGCCGCCATCAGGGCGATCAACAAATCGCTGGATCGTCTGCGCAATGATCACCCGGACCTGACCCGGAGCGCCAAGCCCAACGACAAGAAGGACTCCGCCGTTGTGCTCGCCAATCAGAGATTCCGGTATGGCCGGGTCTATGAACTGGGCCGGGCTTATGCCGGGCTGGGATTGAGCATTCCGCCTGCGGCTCCGCAGGTGACTGCCGGTCTTTGCACGGGCAGGGACGGCTGTCTCATGGAGGCGACCCGGCAGTTCGAAAGCCGCGATGTCGCAAATCCGTTTGCAAATGATCCGGTCGATACACGCTATGACGAGTTCGTGCTTCTGCGCGCCGACACCTACGCGCAGCTGGGACTGGCGAGCGATGGCGGAAAAGCGCGGGCGGACTTCGAGGAGATCGTCCGTCGCGGGACGATGCCGGGACGCGCACAGCTTGCAGCGAAGGCAAAGGTCGAACTCGCAAAAATCTATGTGAAGGATGGTCAGGCGGCGCTTCTGGGCCAGAACGCCAATCTCGGCATAGCGATTGACTCCTTCCAGAAAGCGCTCGGCGTTGATCCCAACGCTCTTGAGGCGAAGCTGGGTCTGGGCCGCGCATATCTGGCGCTGGCGAACACGTCGACGACGGGCAAGCGCGAAAGCTACATCTCCGCTGCGGTCTCCTACGACGGCGCGGCGAAGACAGCGACCGAACGCGGTCTTGTCAAGGAACAGGCCGAGGCCCGCGAAGGTCGCGGTCAGGCGCTGCTGGAGCAGAGCCGCATTGCCGCCGCTGCTGGCGGAGCGGATGCGGGTGGCCTGCTGCAACAGGCGATCGATGAATATGTAACGGCCGCGGGCCTCGAGCCGGACAATGCAGAGCGTCAGTTGAAGCTTGCACGGGCGCTTGATCGCGCGGAGCAGTTTGATCGGGCGGACAAATCCTTCGAGGCAGCCGTGCGTCTGCTGCCGCAGGGACCTCTCCTCTCTGATGCGCTACTCGAGCTTGCCGCGGTAAAGGCCAAGCTTCCTGGCACCGGCCCGGAAGTGATCCGGGCAACATACGAACGGGCGAGGGTCGCCAATCCTCAGTCAGCAAAACCCGGCTTCGAAATCGGGATGAGCTATTTCAAGCAATCCCTGCTTGGCGATGCCATCCGCGAATTCCAGGGGGTCGTTGACAAGACCGGTGGCGCGAACGGCATCCCCCCGCCTGGAGAGCTGCAGTTCAAGGCGGACGCGTATTACTACCTGAGTCTCATAGAGGCGCGTCAAGTTGGCAGTGGGACGCTGTCGTCTGCCGCTGTCGCCAATGCGGACCGGGCGGTGCTCGTGGGCGCTCCCAACCCGCCCCGCAATCATGCCTGCCTTGCTCACATTGTTCGCGGGGGCAAAAGCGTGACTGACGACGGCATGTCAACGTGGTGCTCAGCAAGCGACGGCACCGCGGAAGGCTTACTGTTGCGTGGCATGTTCTATCTTCGGGCGGCGCAGTTTGCTGCGCCGAGTTCCCGGCCGATCCTGCGCGATTCAGCGCAGTTCGCGTTCAACCAGGGCCTTAATGTCAACGAAGCGCGGCGACAGGCGGCGGGCGCGGGCGGTGCAGTGCCGGAAGTCGCATTTAGTTGGCCGGGCTCGCCAAAGCCGCCATCCGTCCAGGTGCTGCTGGATTTCGGAAAGGCAGTGGTTGTTGGTTGCGGGTCCCGACAAACCGCACTGACGCCGCTCTCCGCGGTGGATGCCAACGCAGCCGAGGCATTCTTCACATTTTACCGCGTGTTCGACTGCGAAGCGCGGAAATAGTTCGTAATTACGACAAAGGGGCATTGAAAATGGACCACGTGCCAACGGTCTTTATTGAATCACCACCGCCGCCGGCGCCCCCACCGCCGCCGCCGCCACAGTCAGGGCGGGGAGGGCTGTTCATCTCACGGGGATTCCTTGGAATCCTCGTCGTCCTCCTCCTTGGAGCGGCCATCGCGGGCACGGGCTTCTTCTACGTCCAGGCCGACGGAGCGCAAAAGACAGTTGAGACCCGCGACAAGACGATCGGTGAGCAGAAGGCAACCCTTGCGGCGCGCGATGCAAAGATCACCGAGCAGGCAGGCGCCCTTGCGGCTCGCGATGCGACGCTCAAGGCCCAGGAGCTTCAGTACGGTCAGATCGAGTCCCTGACAGCGCAGGCGGCGAAGCTCCAGAAGGATGTCGAGGAGCTTCTTCCCCGCAGACCGGGCACGCCGGGAATATCGGACAAGATCAAGCCGCCGCTTTGGCGGGATGCAGCTGTACAGCAGCTGACGCGATACGTTGCCGACCTCCAGAAGGAATTCAATCGGATCGATAGGGCCGGTGTGGCTCCAAAGCCGACAACTCCGACGACGCCCACGAAGCCAAATATTCAACCGACGTCGGTTCCCGGAGGCGCTTCGCCACCCTGATCAGCTGGCGCCGAAGCCCGATCAAGAGCGGAGGTTTGCGCGGCTTGCTGATCGACGCGCCCGCGGAAGGCCGCGCGCGTGAAATCGGGCGCTCCACTTGACGCACACGGCGCGCTCGCGTTGATGAAGTGTTGCAACGTCCGCCAACACGCGTTTCGATGTGTTGCTGGAATTTCTGTCGGAAGGGGACCCTTAGATGGCTGACGTCTTGAACATCTTTCAATCGACGGCTGAGCCTGCGCAGGCGTCGACTTTTGATCTGGACAAGCTGACTGCGGAATTCAAGCAGCAACGCAACACGGATTGGTCCGTGCCCGAAGCGTTCCTTTGCCTGCTTCTTTCCGCAGCCGCCGTCGATGGCAATGTCGCCCTTGAGGAGCAGGCGGAGATCTACGCTCTTGCTCGCAGGTCACGAGCGCTGAAGACGGTCAATGCCAACCAGCTCGCTGCCGCGAACACCTCGGTCAATCAGCGCCTCAAGGCCCGGCCCAACGGGTTGCAGGAGGCGTGTCAGTCCCTTCCGGCGGACATGCGTCTTCCAGTCTTCGCGCATTGTGTCGATATCATCCTGGCTGACGGCGCCTTGCTTCCCGTCGAGGCTGATTTCCTCAATCAGATCATGGCCTTCATGGGAATCGACGCCGCTGACGGCAAGCGGGTGATGGAAGTCATGCTGGTCAAGAACCGCTTCTAGACCTGAGCGTATCTCATACGCGGGGTCCTGCCGGCCGGCGTCGCTCCCCGCCTTGTGTCTCTGTCTGGCGCCTTCAGCTCACCCTGAAGCCACTGCGAAGAGCGATGCCTCCTTCCGCCCGGGCCGTTTGTCGCTTGAAGCTTGCCCTCGAACGCTTTTGCTCGCATCGTTCGATGCATGAACACGATATTCTACCGGGGGCGGGGTGGCCATGCCAATTGATGGCGGGCAAATCGGAGTGGTCAGACTCTTCGAGGTTGCGGAGCCAACGCCCGATCCGTCGTTCGATCTCGACAAGCTGATCGAGCAATTCCGGAAGCAGCGCAACATCGACTGGTCGATCCCGGAGGCATTCCTTTGCGTGCTGCTGTCAGCTGCGATCGCCGATGGACACCTCTCAGTTGAGGAGCAGGCCGAAATCGAAGCACTGTCCCGCCGCTCGCGCGCGTTGAAATCGATCAGCGCGTCTCAGCTGGCCGCAGCCAACGCAACGATCAACCTGCGCCTCAGAAGTCGTCCGGACGGTTTGCGCGAGGCGTGCGAGTCGCTGCCGCCCGATATGCGTTTGCCGCTCTTCGCGCATTGCGTTGACATCGTGCTTGCCGATGGCCGCCTGCTTCCGATCGAGGTGGAATTCCTCGACCGGATCATGTCGTTCCTCGCTGTAGATCCTGCAGAGGGCAAACGTGTAATGGAGGTCCTGCTTATCAAGAACCGCTTCTAGAGCGGGCGGCCGCCGGCCTTTGTGTCGCGGCAGGCTCCATGATCCAAAAGGGTTTTAGGGGCGCTCGCGACAGGCGTTAGAGCAGAGACCATTTCGCTCCGGACTGCACACCACCACCGCCCTTCCGAAGGCGGCAACCAATGCGATTAGGCCAGCCCATGCCCCACCTTCAGCAGTTGCTCGGCTTGATCAGCGCGTGGAAGTCGAAGGACATTGATGGCGTGCTGGCGTTCATGCACGAGGACATTGTCTGGCACTATGCGGCCGTCATCGCGCCGCCGCTGAAGGGCAAGGTGAAGGCGCGGAAGCTGCTTGAAGGCATGGCGCTGCAGGTTCACGACGTGACGTGGCGCATTTTCGACTATGCGGAGAATGGCGAGCGCCTGTTTGTCGAGGGGGTGGATGAGTATGTGTCGGTGGATGGTCGGCTTGTCTCGGCGCCTTATGCTGGCGTGGTCGAGTTTCGTGATGGCAAGATCATCGGTCTGCGCGAATACTTCGACATGCGTGCAGTGGATGCGCTCAAGGCGGGTGACCCCTTGAAGGAGCATGTGCGGGTGCTGATCGCGCGGGAAGCGGTCGGCTAAAGCTCTGCGGAGGACACAGGCACGCCGAGCAATGCGCGCCCGGTGAGTTCGTAAGTCGCGGGCGCCGTCATGATGTGGGCGGTCATCGCCTGCGCGTCGGCAAGGCGCCTGTTCAGCGGGTCCGCGAGAAATACGCTCGCGCCCCCTGCAAGATCCTGGACGGTTCTCACGACCTCCGCTGCGGTGCGTGTCATGTGCGTCGCGGCCAGCCTGAGCGTGGCGCGTTGTTCCAGCGAAATGGCGGCGCTGGTTTGCGCCTGGGCCCAGGCCGCATCGATCTCGGCAAACAGGAAGGCGCGCGCGGCCTTGAGGCGCGCGCTGGCTTCGGCATAGGCGGACTGGACCGTGCCGCGTTCGCTCAGCGTGCGGCCCGTGGGCGTGCGCTTGGCGGAGGCGAGTGCAGCGAACTCTCTCATCGCAGCGGCGGCGTTGCCGCTGGCAGTCGCGGCGATGCCGATCGCGAGAAGTCCGAAGATCGGAAAGGCGTAGAGCGGCGCCTTGACCCTTGGCTTGTCCGTGATGAGCGAGATCGAGTGGGATCGCGGCACGATCAGGTCGCGGACGGCCATGTCGCCGCTGCCCGTGCCTCGCAGACCGCCCGTGTGCCAGGTGTCAATGAACGTGACGTCGCTGGCCGGGAACAGCATCATCCGGTGATCCGGTATCTTATCGGTGAGCATAAGCGGCACGCCGTTCGCGTAGATCACGCAGCCGCCGCACAGCCATGTCGCGTTCTGGCCGCCGCTGTTCCACTTCCACTGCCCGGTGACGCGATAGCTGTCGCCCTCAAGCGTTGCCTTGCCCATTGGCGCGTAGACGCCCGCGAAGATGAGGGCAGGGTCGGGAAAGATTGCTGTTGCGATGTCTGGGTCAAGATACGCGCCGAACGCGCCGGTGGTGGCGCTGACGGTCACGCACCAGGCGGCGGATGCATCAGCCTCGGCCAGCGCTTCGATGGTTTCGACGACGACGCGGGGCTCCGCTTCGAGGCCGCCATGTATTCGCGGCATGCAGAGGCGATAGAACTGGGCGTCCCGAAACAGCGCGGCCAGCGAGTCGGGCAGGCGTCGCAAGCGGTCCATCTCAGGCCGGGCGGCGATGATGTCGGGTTCGAGGGCGCGAGCACGAGCGACGATTTCGTTCATCCCTTCAGCCTCCAGAGGCCTGCGAGATTGTTGCGCTGCATGTCCGAAGAGCCGCCGACGATGGGCATGCCGAGCAGGTCGCGCACATTGCGGTCGATGTCGTAGGCGTCGGAGAGCGCATAGGCGCCCATCACCTGCTGGCAGGCCAGCGCGATTTCGACGCCTGTGTCAGCGATGAACAATTTCGCCATCGACGTTTCAACGCCGCACGGCTTGCCGTCATTCGCGAGGTGTGCGGCGTGGTACAGCATATGCCGGCAGGCTTCGAGTTTCGTTCGCGCGGTGACCAGGCGATGCGCCACGGCCTGGTGGCCCGCGATCACTTTGCCGAACTGCACACGCTCCTGCGCATAGGTCCATGCTTCGTCGAGCGCTGCTTGCGCAAAGCCGAACGTGCATGCAGCCACTTCCAACTTTTCGACGTCCAGCGCGCGGCCGGCGAGCATGCCCCACGCCTTGTTGAGCTTGGCGGGTCCGCCGACAATGGCGTCCAGAGGCACGCGAACATCGTCGAAATGAACGTCGCTGGAGGCCGTGTAGCGCAGGTTCACATGCTCGATCGGCGTGGTCGAAACGCCCTTGGCTTTGCCGGGTATCAACACAAAGGTGAGCGCTTCGCGTCGTGGCGCATCGGGCGCGGTGTTGATCAGGCAGTAGATGTAGTCGGCCCAGTCTGCGCCGGTGCACCAGCGCTTGGCGCCGTTGATGACCAGCGTGTCGCCTTCGATGCGCCCGCGGGTCTTGACGCTGGAAAGGTCGCCGCCGACATCCGGTTCAGAAAGGCCATAGGCGAACAGCAATTCACCGCGAGCCAGTTTGGGCAGGAGTCCGGCTTTCTGTGTGGGCGAGCCGTTCTCGGACATGTTCATGCCGCCA
The DNA here is from genome assembly GCA_031419455.1 of Alphaproteobacteria bacterium. Lineage (GTDB taxonomy): Bacteria > Pseudomonadota > Alphaproteobacteria > Caulobacterales > Hyphomonadaceae > UBA7672. Next base: position 45,883 of record JANOKS010000112.1, on the reverse strand, counting down.
TAGAAGGCGCAGTGGATGAAAGGGCCGGCGAGGAATGGCCCGGCCCTCGCGAGTTCTTCAATCACGGCGACAGCAGCGACGATGTCCTGCCCGAGCCCGCCATGCTCCTCAGCGATCGTGAGGCCGCATACGCCCATGTCGCACAGTTCGCGGAACAGATCGCGCGGCCAGTCGTGGGCCTTGTCCCAGGCGCGGCGTTTTTCCCGCGGCGCCTTCTCTAAGACAAAGCGACGGAGCTGGTTGCGAAGCGCCGTTACATGCTCAAGTTCGGGCAGGGTGTTAGCGATCATCATTCGCCCGTCAGATTCGGCGGCCGCTTCTCGACAAAGGCCGCCACGGCTTCGCGACGATCGGCAAGCGAGTTCGAGAGGAGTTCGTAGGCCATCGCCGCATCAAGCAGTTGAGCGGCGAGCGCGCGGAGTGGTATGTTGGCGGTGGTCTTGGTCCAGCGCACGGCCCATTTGGGGTTGGCGAGAATCCTGTCCGCGACTTCGGTAACTTTCGCATCGAGCTGGTCGTGTGCAACGACATGATTGATAAGGCCAAGCGCGAGCGCACGTTCGGCCGTCAGCATCTCGCCGGTCATCAGCAGTTCCTTGGCCCGCGCGAAGCCGATCAGCTGCGGCCAGATGATTGCGCCGCCATCGCCGGCGACTAGCCCGACTTTCACATGGGGATCGCCGACGACCGCCTTGTCCGAGGCGATGATGACGTCACACATCAACGCAATCGTAGCCCCCAGCCCGGCTGCAGCGCCATTCAGCCGGCACAGGATGGGCTTCTCCAGGTCGAGCAGGGACGTGATGATCCGCTTTGCCTCGGGGCCGAGGGCGCGGAACGAAGCCGGGTCCTCGATGTGCGTCTTGAACCACGCGGTGTCGCCGCCGGCGCAGAAGGCGCGCCCTGCGCCGGTGAGCACGATGAGATCGCTGGTGGGATCGTCCTGCGCGTCGAGAAAGATTCGCGACAGCTCGTGGTGCATTTGACCATCGACAGCGTTGACCGGATTGGGCGCGGTCAGCGTGAGCGTGAGAACGCGCCCGTTTCGCGTCGCGACAATGCGCTCATATCGGGAGAAGTCGGGCGTCATGGGCTGCGTCCTCAACTCGGCTCCGCGCCGATCTCGACGATGCGGCGACCGAAGGCGTTGTCGGTGAAGAGATCGATGAAGGCCTGTGGCGCAGCTTCAAGGCCGCGATAGCGCTGTTCGCGAACGTTCACTTCGCCACGCTCGATCATGGCGCCCAGCTCTTCCTGTGCGGCGGGGAAGCCCTTGAGGTCGTCGAAGACGACGAGCCCCTCCATGCGAAGCCGGCTCGCGATGAAATAGCGAGTGTTGGTGATGCCCGGCACATCGCCGCTCGCCGTGTTGTAGTCCGCCAGCTGGCCCGAGATCACGATGCGGCCACCTGGGCGCAGCAGCGGGATAACGCTGTCGATCATCGCGTTCCCGACATTGTCGAACAGCACGTCGTAGCCATCCGGGCTCGCTGCCTTGAGGTCGGCGACGAGGTCCGGCGTGGTCTTGTAGTCGATGACTGCATCGATCTTTGCCGCGTCGTGCAGCCACGACGCCTTGTCGGCGCCGCTGGCCGTGCCGACCACGCGGGACGCGCCGAGGCCACGCGCGATCTGCGCCGCAGTGGCGCCGACGGGTCCTGCTGCCGAGGTGACCAGTACGCGATCACCCGGCCTCACTGCGGCGACGCGCTTCAGGCCGAACCAGGCCGTCATGCCGGGAACGCCAAGCACGCCGATCCAGTAGGAAAGCGGCAGCCGCCGGTGCGGAACCTTCTGGATGTATCCGCGACCCGGGAAGATCGCGTGCTCGGCCCAGCCGCCGCCCGTGGCCACGATGTCGCCGACTGCAAAGCGGTTATTCGCGCTCTCGATCACCTCGCCGATCGCGAAGCCGTCAATGGGATCGCCGATCCGGAGGGGTGGCGCATAGCTTGCGCCCGAGGACAGACGCGAGCGGGTGCCCGGATCGGCCGAACAATAGAGCGTGCGCGTCAGAACCTGTCCCTCGCCAAGTGGCGGCAGTAACATCTCCTCAACACGAAACGTCGCGTGCGTCGGAAGTCCGACTGCCTGCGCGGCCAGCACGATTCGTCGTGAGCTGCCTGGACGTTGCGTCATCACAAGTCTCTGCCTCTGGCGCGACACCATTGTCGAACGGAGGCTGGACTCCCTCTTCCCTGAAGTCCACCGCGGTATTCTGCCGACCCACTCAGGAACAGAATGGCTGCAGCTTGTTGGCAAGATCGCTCGGAGAGGCCACGGTTGTCTTCTTATGTAGCAGGATACCACTCAGCAGTGCATCGAGGTCCGGTGGCGCTTTGTGGCGTTCGTCGAAAATCAGCCGCATCTGGCCGGGACGCAGCGCAAGGCTCCGCGTTTTCGCCTTCTCGCCCGTGATCCACTCCACCAGTAGCGATGCCAGGTGCCGCACCTCGTCTGCGGCCGTCGGTTCCGCGCCTACACGAAGTGGCAGGATATCGAGGCATACGGCGTTGTCACTGATATCGAGCAATACGCTGTTTGGGCTCGGCCGACAGTCCCTCATGCCAGCTGCGCGTAGTACACCGACCGTATAGCTAATGTCGCGGATGACGCGCACGGCGCGCTTCCAGTCGCCTTTCGTCTTTCTCATCGCAACGTCCAGCCGCTCGCCTTCCACTGCATCGGTGATTACGTCGAACGCAAGCGGCGCCGAGGCGGCATCGGGAGGATTCTGCAATAGCGCCGGCAAGCCTGGTAGCAAACGATTGTCTGCGAACATGGCTCCGAGCGCGAGGAGACCTGCGCGTGTGCGGTCGATCAGGCCGGCAGGAACCCTGAATTCATAAACACGCGCACGCCTGCCACTGCTGATCTGCGTCGCGCCGAAGATGATGCAGCCGGGCAGCTGCTGATCCACGCCACGCAGCAGAAAACCTGAACGTGGCTCGCCAAAACGCTTCATGCCGGCGATCACGCGTGCAAGTTCGGTCCGCATGGCCCGAGCGGTCGCCTGGGCGCCGGCCAGCTCTGCGGTCCGAACCGCCTGTTCGAACGCCTGCGCCGCCAGCAGCGGCTCATCGGAGCGCTCGAACGCCTCCGCCGACTGTTCGCGCGCCTCGAGTTCCTGGATGCGTTCACCGCGCTGGCCGAAAACGTCGGCGAGCTTGGCAAGGTTTCGCGCGGCTTCTGCAGGGCGTTTTTGCGCTGCGATCATCAGCTCAAGCTGCACCAGCCTCAACTCGGCGAAACCAAGCCCCTTGCCCTGAGCCTTGGTGCGAACCTCTTTGTCGAGCGGCCCGATCCAGTTCTGGAAAAGGCTATCGCTGATGCTCGCGCGCTCGCCGTGCAGATCCAGGGCCGCCTTGAACTCGTCTTCCGCCTGCTCGAGCATCTCCGCGGCGGTCTCGCTGGCGTCCTCGCCGGCCGCCTGCGCGAGCGAGGCGCGGGTCAATCTAGAGCGTCGCTGCAGCGCGATCTGGCCCAGGTCATACCTCGCCATCATCTCGCGGTAGACGTCATGGCCATTGGTATTGTTCCTGCGCTTTGTTTCCTCGCTTGCAACCACGGCGCGCGCATGCCCGGCGGCTTCATCGAGCCGGCCGGCTCCGATCAGCGCGCGCGTGAGGGCGTTGCGGGTGCGGTTTGTGGCGTCTTCTTTCAGGCCAGACTCCAGGATCATCACGGCTTCCTGGTAGTTTCGCCCATCCAGCAGCAGAGAGCCAAGCTGGTGCCAGATCGCCGCCGAGTTATTGGGGTTGAGGCCTCGCCAGATCGCTAGTCCGCTCAACAGGTGCACGAGCGCGTCATCAGCGCGGCCCTGCCACGCCTTGAGCTTGCCGAGCTCCAGATTCGCGACGGCGATCCCGCTTTCACTTTTTGCGTCACGCAACAGATCGAAGGCGCGCTGAAGAAACGTGGATGCCTGGTCGAGCCGGTTGTCCTGCGTCGCCATCAGCCCAAGCGCCAGATAGGAGCGTCCGGCCGCGAAGGCGGCCCAGGGTTCGCTCGATTCCTCCAGAGCCTTCGCTTCTGCCAGGCTGACGGCCTGAGTCGGCTCCAGCGCCCGTCGGGCCTTTACGCGCGCCGCGTATGTCATCTCGGCCTTGGCCCATGGGCCGAAGGGAGCCGGCAGTTCGAGCGCAGCCGTGGCGAGTTCATCGGCCGCCTTGTCGTTGCCAGCATTCTGACAAGCGAGAACTAGCAGCATCCGGTGCAGCGGCGCATCCATGCCGGTTGGTATGAGGTCCGGTTTGCCGCTTTCGGCGGCAGCCCACAGCTCCCTTTCGGCGGCTGAAAGCGACACGATCGCCGCAGGTATCGTTGTCATGGTGATTCCCCAGGCACGCAGACGACTTGAAGCACTTCCAGATCAAATGACGCGTCCTTGCCGATGTCGTCCGGCGTGAACAACATCAGCGCCGCTTTACGGGTCATCTGCTCCGGCGGAAACTGAAACGTGTCCGGCACCGACGCGAACGTCAGCGTCGGATCGCTGCTTTCGTGCCTCGAATACTCGCCGCGACGATAGCTGATCATCACCTGGCGCGGCTGGCCGATGGACGCGGCCATGACGATGATGCGTGAGGTCGCAGAAGGACGGCCGCTCAGCTCAAGATCCTCGGAATACGACCAGCCGTCTATGACGCCAGTTGGTGAGGCGGCTGCAACTCGAAACTTCGTGGGCTCGCTTGCCTTCACGGTTTTCTTCAACACCGATCGCTCGCGGGGGACATAACCGTCCGGACACGTTTCGCCCCTGAACTTCGCGACCACGGTTTTCTTCCGCCCGTCGGACATGCCAGCCAGCCCTAGGCGCCAGAGCTTGAGCCGTTCCTCGCTTGTCTTGAGACTGGCTGGAGCGTTGATCGGAATGAAGCGGTCGTTTTCGGTCAAAAGGCGCGCGCTCAGCGCCTTCATGCGAGCGCCATACGTGATGCGGCCCAGTTGCGCATCACCGGGCTGGGAGAAATTGGCGAAGGTCATGGCGACGACATCGCCCTTTGCATTGATGACCGGCCCCCCGCTCTCGCCGCCTATGACTTCCGGACCGCTGATCGTGACAAGATACTCTTCGGCGGAGGGGAGGCCAAAGGGATCCTGTGTACGGCCGATCGACCCGGGCCGGAACAGCGCATTCGCAGCGCTCCAATCCGTTCGCAGGCCGCCTTCGGAGGGGAAGCCGAACATGCCCACGCCCCGGCCAGCTTCCAAGGACCCGGCGTCTGTCGCCAGCTTGAGCCCCTGGCCTTTCCACGTCACGGCTGCCGGCCAGTCGATCACTGCTATGTCGTAGACGTTGGGCAAGGTCCCTGCGGAGGCGCGCTGGGTCCAGCGCTCAAACGCGTCATGGTCGGCGTGGATGCGCGCGAGGACCCCCGTCCGTTCGGTGCAGCTTGCGATTGGCTGGACCAACGCCTGTCGCGCGTCCTCATTCCCCGCGAAGTAACGCACGGCCGGGCAGGAGCCGAGCGGCGCAACGCACTTGTCGCGTGCCTCAGCGGAGGTCGAGAGGCTGCAGTTGTTGACCGACTGCACAACATGAACATTTGTGACGAGGCGGCGTTGAGTTCCGTCAGCCCAGGCCCATGCCGTGCCCGCGGGATAGAAGTCGCAACTACTGAAATCGCCACCAGCCGCTTCTGGACATGTCTCGACCAGTCCCACCTGGAACACCGCGTCGCGTGCTCGCCCTGCCACCTCGGCGCCGGGGGGGAGGTCTGTCAGCTTGGCTGTCTCATCCAGACGCTTGGCCAGAGCGGCGTCTGCGGCGTTGCTGAAATACGCAGACAAACCGATCGCGACCGCCGCCAGCACGAAAGCGATCGAGCCGTAGGTCACAATATTCCGTACCGACACGCGCATGAACTGGCCGATGTCGATGTTTGTCGCCGGCCCCGTGTGATCGTGACGCGGCGCGGGTGTCGAGGTGTCGTCGCCTACTCGCTCAAGTCTGATTTGTGGCGGTGGCGCGAAGCGCTTTCCGCCCGGACGGCTACGTGCTGCTGGCGCTGCTCCGCCAATCGAGAGCGTGCAGCTTCTGGTGTTGTGCAGGAACAGCTGCTGGCCGCATTCACCTCGCTCGCCGTCGACAAATACCAGATGGCTTGGAAGCATTTCCAGGCGGTATGTGCTGCCCGTGTGAACGATCGTGCAGTGATGCGTGTGCACGCCGGGCGTCTTGTCGGCAATAATGATCGTGTTTCCGAGGCCAGTGCCGATGCGTATGGCGAAGAATGGACCGGAAAAAACCCGGTCCGTCTTCACGCCATCGATCCAGACCTGAATCCCCATCGCGCTTCCCCGTTCCGGCCAGCGACTAGAACGCTCCGACGTTCCAGTCGGTATCGAGCTGCCGGGTCAGCGCGCCGTCCGGCGCAAGGTCATTGGCTTTTTGCCATTTCAGGAGCGCCAGCACCGCCTCGCCATTGATCGTATCGCCCGCTTCGAGGTTGAGGAATTTGCGCAGGGCGATGGCGCCTGCGCCCTTTGAGCCCAGCCGCAGGCGCCTCAGCGTATCCAGCTTCAAGTTGTCACCACTGGCGACGGCATGCAGCCGCGCGTCCCGCCCCGTCGTCAGCATGTATGGAAAGGTCGCCCCCTTCCTGGTGAAGGTCGCATTGCCTTCAGCATCCGCGCTGACCACGATCCCGAGACTGCTCTGAAAGTCTTTCCACAGTTTGGCAGGGGTCGCCGCGTCCGCATACCAGCCGAAGATCGTCTGGCAGCCTTTGGATGCGTAAGGCGGCATGTTGCGGTTGACGCCAGCGTGTATGTTGGCGCCGACCAGACGCACGCCTTTTTCCGACCCGCCCGGCTCCCAGTCCAGTGGGTCCCACTGGTCCTGCAGCGTAAAGCCGACGTCGTTCTTGGCGCGCATGATCGGCGTCTTCGTCCCCTGGAGCAGGGCGCCTGCCTGCTGGCGCGGCGCCGACTCGTTGCGCAGGTGCACGCCGACAGAGAACGTGTGCAGTCCCTGCGGCAGCAGGCACGCCATGGTGCGTCCCAAAGTCCACTTCACCTGGGAGAGGCCGTCGCGGTGCGCGCGCCAGTAAATGTAGTATTGCATGTTGACCAGGTTCGGGACCGTTGACCCCGAGAAAACCTGTATGTTGCCCGTCGACGTATCCCATACGCCGATCAGGCAGCGGCGACGCACATGATCAACGCTTGCTTCCCTGATCTGTATGGCCTGCCCCGAAGCGCTCGAGTTATCGTCGCCCGGAAGGGCGCATCCGCGAAGCCCGAACATCACCGTTTGCTTGCCGGCCAACGCCGCCATGTAGCCATTCGCTTGCGCGATGCTGCGCAACGTCGCGTCGTTGAGGGTGAAAGTATCCCGACACAGCTCGCCATCCTTGCCACACTCGGGGGTGGCGAACCTCACATAGTCCGGAGAGTTCGCATCGTCGACGACCGCTGCGGTCAGCTTTCCTGTCGCCACATCACTGACGGTCGACTTCGCGGTCTTCAACAGGTCGGGGTCTGCTTCGATTTCTTTCCAACTGGCCACCTGCTCATTGTTGGCGGTTTCGGACGCGCCTTCGTTGAAACTTTCTGCAAGGAAGATCTGAGCAATCTCATCGTCCACAGTCTCCACTGGAGGCGTCGGGGGTAGCGGAGGAGCTACAGCCACCGGGGGCTGTTCCGTGAGCGCAGGCTCGTTCTGGCCGCACGCAGCCAGCAGCACCGTCGCCGACCCGCCGGACAGTACACGACGTCTAAGGATATCCATCAGTCTCCCCCTGGTTGATCCGCACCAATCAAATTTTGCGGTACGATTTTAGGACAATAGCGTATTGGAACAAGAGCGCTACCACCGCGCCCTGTGCTTTGCAGCGGGGTGTGGTCCGCCTGTTGACCGGCGGGATCAGCCGGACCACGCCGGAATTCTGCGCCCGCACGCATTGTGTGTCGGCTATGGCTCGATGTGGTTCAAGCTGATTGCCACATGGATCATGGCCTGGAACAATTTCGGCCCCCTACATTTTCTCGCCCGGCAGTTTGCTCGCCTGCTTCACCCAATCCGCGAAACGGGACTCGTTGAAGTCGTCATCCTCGTGGATGTGGAAGTAACGAACATCCTTCTGCTTCGAGGTTTCGGGAGGGTTGGGTTTCAGCAACGCCCCCCTGAAGAAAGCGACCTTTACATACTTCGTCATGCAGTGGACGCCGAGGAACCAGACACCTTGCTCCACGCCGTAGAGCGGCGAATTCCACTTCACGGCCTTGGCGACACCCGGCACATTGCGGGTGATGATCGCATCGATGCGCCGGCCGACATCCTGCTTCCAGCCTGGCGTTGCATCGAGATAGGCTTGCACGGGCGCATCGCCATAGCCTTTGGGAATCTGAGGGTTGCCGCCGGACAGAAGCTTTGGAGTCGCCGCTGACACTGCCCGGAGCTTTGACGTCCTTTTCGCAGCCAGCTTTTTCGCGGGACTTCTTGCGCGATCCTTTGCCATGGCTCCTCCAGATCGCGACGCCTGCAACAGCGCTCGACCTGTATGAAAACCTGATACGGCGATTGGCCGCAAGTGCGCTCGTCCAGTTGGCGGTCAGGCGCCGTCCGAGGATTTAGTGACTGTCCTTACCTACGGGCATGACTTGCGCGGCGCCCTGCATCCGCGCAACGTTGCCGTTAGTGAAGTTGAGGCGGAAACATCCATGCAGCTGATCAGCGAGACAGCCGTGGAGGGCAGGCCCGGACCCGTGTTTCCGGAGGCCTACCCGCGCGTTGACGGGCTTCAGTTTTACGACGGAAAAGCTTTCACGCACGGCCAGCCGTTCAACACGTTCGCGCGGCTCCGAGAATCCTCTCCGGTGTGCTGGCATCCTGAGCCGGGCGAGCTCCCGGGCTTCTGGGCCGTCACCCGTCATGCCGATGTCATGCGGGTGAATGGCGATCCAGCGACCTTCTCCTCGCAGCGCGGCGGCATCCTGATGATGACGCCGAAGCCTGGGATGGGACACGTCCTGCTTCAGCGGGCGTCGCTGGACACCATGATCAACCTCGATGCGCCACAGCACTTGCAGCTGCGCCGCGAGCACATGCCCTTCTTCACGACCGCTTATCTCAACCAGCTGAAGGCGAAGGTGGTCGCGGAAGTGACGCGCATGGTCGACGAGATGGCGCCTAGAGGCGGCGGCGACATGGTGGAAATGTTCTCGTCCCGCCTGCCGCTCTACACGCTCTGCGAAATTCTCGGCGTGCCGGAGGCCGACCGTCCCAAATTTCTGCACTGGATGCACTACCTTGAGCTCGCGCAGAATCTGGCGGCCGAGCAGGCCGCGGCGCCGCTGACGCCCAGCATCGAGCTCATGCAGTTCGTGGCCGACTTCAACGCCAATGTCGAAGAGATGTTCGCCTATGGCCAGCACATGCTTCACAAGCGCCGGCAGGACCCGCAGCAGGACCTGATGAGCGCGATCGCGCGGGCGCAGGTGGATGGCGAGCTGCTGAGCGACGAGTATCTCGACGGCTCATGGCTGCTAATCATCTTCGCTGGCAACGACACGACACGGAACACGCTGTCGGGCGCGATGAAGCTGCTGACGGAGTTTCCCGACCAGAAGGCGAAGCTGATTGCCCAGCCAGAGTTGCTCGCCAATGCGGCGGATGAGTTCATCCGTCTCGTCAGCCCGGTGATCTACATGCGCCGCACGGCGCTGGAGGATACGGAGATCGCGGAGCAGAAGATCGCTGCTGGCGAGAAGGTGATCATGTACTACGGTGCAGCAAATCGCGATCCCGCAGTCTTCGAGAATCCCGACCGGCTGGACGTCGCGCGGTCGAACGCGAACAAGCATATCGCTTTCGGATACGGACCCCACGTCTGCCTTGGAAAGCGGGTTGCGCAGATCCAGCTGGAGGAAGCCTACCGGCAGATCCTCGGGCGCTTTCCGGATATCGAATGGACCGGCGAGATGGACATCGCGCCCAACAACTTCGTACACGCCATCCGGAAGCTAGGCGTGCGCTACGCGCCGCGAAACTGAGTGCGTTCTGACTGCGCCCGGAATGCCGGGGCAGGATCAAGGGAGAACTGCCTTGGGCGAGATCATCAGCGGCGACCGCCGCATGCCCACCGCCACACTGGATGAACGCGCTGCGTGCGCAGCGAGCGGGCTCGCCAGCCTGGGCGTCGGGCGCGGGAACATCATCGCGCTGTTCCTACGAAACGACTTCGCCTTCTTCGAGGCGAGCGTTGCCGCCGGCCTGCTGGGCGCTTATCCCACGCCGGTGAACTGGCACGGTACGCCTGAAGAGGCGCACTACATTTTCGAGAACTCGGGCGCGAAGGTAATCGTCGTACATGCCGATCTGCTCGGGCCGATCCGCGCAGTCATACCGGACGGCGTCACAGTGCTCGTCGTCCCGACGCCGGGGGAACTCGCGGAGGCATACGGCGCCAGTGCAGATGCGTGCGCCGTTCCCGCCGGCATGATCGACTGGACCACATGGCTGGAGTCTTTCGCGCCCTATGTCGCCCCACCCGCGCCATCGCCCGGCACGATCATCTATACTTCTGGAACGACGGGCCAGCCCAAGGGCGTGCGCCGTGCGCAGCCGACGCCGGAGCAGCATGAATTCAGCCTGCGCAACCTGGTCTATGTCTTCGGCTTCACGACCCGTCCGCCCCCGCAGATCGTGAGCGTCATGGCGGGCCCGATGTACCATTCGGCGCCCAACGCCTACGGCATGGTAGGGGCGCGCATCGGGGCGACCATCCTGCTCCAGCCGCGCTTCGATGCGGAAGATCTGCTGAGGATGATCGACCGGGAGAAGGTCTCGCACATCCACATGGTGCCGATCATGTTCAATCGGCTGCTCAAGCTGCCGGAGGAGGTGAAACGCAGATACGATCTCTCCTCGCTCGAGTTTGTGGTCCACGCAGCCGCGCCATGCCCCGCGCCGATCAAGCGCGCGATGATCGAATGGTGGGGGCCGGTGATCTACGAATACTATGGCTCGACCGAGATCGGCAGCGTGACGTTCTGCAACTCGGAGGAGTGGCTGGCCCACCCGGGCACGGTAGGAAAGCCGATGCCGGGAGCCGATGTGAAGGTTATCGATGCGGATGGCAATCCGCTGCCCGCCGGCGAGATCGGCGAAGTCGTCGCAAAGTTTCCCGGCATCGCGGACTTCACCTATCACAAGGACGACGCCAAGCGCGCGGCATCCGAGAAAGCGGGACTGATTGCCCCGGGCGATGTCGGCTATCTGGACGCCGACGGCTTCCTCTTTCTCTGCGATCGCGCGAAGGACCTGATCATTTCCGGCGGCGTCAATATCTACCCGGCCGAGATCGAGTCCGTGCTTCATCGCATGCCCGGCGTCGCCGACTGCGCTGTCTTCGGCGTGCCGGATGAAGAGTATGGCGAGGCGGTGCACGCCTGCGTCCAATTGCAGCCAAGCGTTTCGCTTTCCGAGGCAGACGTGAAGGCGTTCCTTCGCCAGCATATCGCAGGCTTCAAGACGCCCAAGGCTGTCGACTTCCACGCCGAGCTCCCGCGCGAGGACTCGGGCAAGATATTCAAGCGCAAGCTTCGCGAGCCCTTCTGGGCCGGCCGCGCCACACGCATCTAGTCATCCCGAGAGGCCGCACATGAACTTCGATTTTTCCGACGACCAGAAAATGATGCGCGATCAGGCGCGAAAGTATCTCGACGACAAGTGCAGCAGGAAAGCTGTCCGCGAGGTGCTGAACGACGCAGGCAAGTCGCATGACGCGGCGCTGTGGAAGGGCGTTGCGGAGCAGGGCTGGCTCGGCGCCGCGATCCCCGAAGAATTCGGCGGCCTCGGTCTCGGCGGCCTCGAACTCTGTGTGCTGGCCGAGGAAATCGGCCGCGCCGTCGCGCCGATACCGTTCTCATCGACCGTCTACTTCTTCGCCGAAGCGATCCTCGCTTCCGGTTCCGCTACTCAGAAGCAGAGCCTCCTCCCCAAGCTCGTCAGCGGAGAGTTGATCGGCGCCTTCGCCGTCTCCGAAGGCCCCGGCGCGCCCTCGCCATCGAGCATCGAAGCCAGCTTTGACGGCGCGCGGCTTTCGGGCGTGAAGATCCCCGTCACCGACGGCGACATCGCCACGCACGCAGTGGTTCTTGCGCGCGAGGGACAGGGCCTGTCGCTGGTTGTCGTGGCGCTCGATCAGGCTGGCGTCAAGCGCGAGACGCTGACCACGCTCGACCCGACGCGCGGGCATGCGCGGCTCACGTTCGACAAGGCGAATGCAGAACGCCTCGGAAAGGCCGGTGAAGGCTGGTCGCTCGCGGAGGCGGTGTTCGATCGCGCGGCTGTGCTGATCGCGTTCGAGCAGCTCGGCGGCGCGCAGGCCTGTCTCGACATGGCGGTCGACTACGCCAAGAGCCGCTACGCCTTCTCGCGCCAGATCGGTTCGTTCCAGGCGATCAAGCACAAGCTGGCCGACATGTATGTCGCGATCGAGCTTGGCCGCTCTAATGCATATTACGGCGCATGGGCGCTATCGACGGAGTCTTCCCAACTACCACTAGCAGCAGCCGCCGCCCGCGTAGCCGCCAGCGACGCATACTATCTCGCGGCGAAGGAAAACATCCAGGCGCACGGTGGCATGGGCTTCACGTGGGAAGTCGACTGCCATCTCTTCTATCGCCGGGCCAAGCTGCTGGCCGTGCAGGCCGGCGGGCCGAGCGTCTGGAAGGAAAAGCTCGTCCGTCGCCTTGAACTCAAGAACGCAGCCTGAGGGAGATCACACATGGATTTCAACGACACTCCCGAAGAAGCCGCTTTCCGCGCCGAAGCGCGCAGCTGGCTTGAGAAGACGCTGGGCGCTCTCGGTGCTCGAACAGCTTCGCGCACCGAAGGTCCAGAGGCCATGAAGGCCGCCAAGGACTACCAGAAGAAGAAAGCCGAAGCCGGCTATTCCGGGCTCACATGGCGGAAAGAGGTTGGCGGCCGCGAGCTTCCGCCGATCATCTCGGTCATCTTCGGACAGGAGGAGCAGAAATTCCAGGCGCCGACCGGGCCGTTCGCGATCGGCCTTGGCATGTGCATCCCAACCGTGATCGCCTTCCATTCAGCGGAAGGCATCAAGCGCTATGTCGGCCCGGCCCTGCGCGGCGAAGAGATCTGGTGCCAGCTCTTCTCCGAACCGAGCGCGGGCTCCGATGTCGCGGGCCTGAAGACGCGTGCGGTGAAGGACGGCGACGACTGGATCATCAACGGACAGAAGGTCTGGACGTCAGGAGCGCACTACTCGGACTATGGAATCCTGCTCGCGCGCACGAATCCGGAAAAGGAAAAGCACAAGGGCCTCACCATGTTCGTCGTGAACATGAAGGCGCCCGGTGTGGAAGTGCGGCCAATCCACCAGATGTCGGGTGGCTCGAACTTCAACGAGGTCTATTTCAACGACGTGCGCATTTCTGACTCGGAACGCCTGGGCGAGGTCGGCAATGGCTGGAATGTCGCGCTCGTCACGTTAATGAACGAACGCCTCGCGGTTGGCGGATCGTCCGGGCCGGAGTATGCGGAAATCCTCGAACTCGCGCGCAACACGCCATCGCCGTCAGGCAAAGGCACGCTGCTGCAGGACCAGGCATTCCGCGAAAAGCTGGCGAGCTGGTATGTCAGCGCTGAAGGCTACACCCTCGGCAAGTACCGCACGATGACGGCGCTCTCGAAGGGGCAGACACCCGGGCCGGAAAGCTCGATCGGCAAGATCCTGAACGCAAATCGCATGCAGGACATCGGCAACGCAGCCATCGAGGCGGAAGACCATTTCGGCATCATCAGTGATCCGGCGCTTGCGCCGATGCAGGGAGCTTTCCACAACGCCTACATGTGGGCGCCGGGCCTGCGGATCGCCGGCGGCACCGATGAAATCCTGCGCAACATCATTGCTGAGCGCGTCCTTGGCCTGCCGCAGGATGTACGTGTCGACAAGGGCGTGGCTTACAAGGATCTGCCAAGCGGGAGATGAACGCTGTTCTGCGCAACGCCGGGCGCCTGTGCAGAACCTTTGGCTTGCGCCGGACTCACGATGCGGTAGTGAGGCAATCCTTCCAGATAGGGATTCGCCATGGCCGATGGGCCTGCTTCCAAGGCACGGGTTGTCGTTGCGCGTGCGGAATGCGCAATCGGTGTCGCTGCCGTGCGTATCGCCGAGGCCCTCAACAAGAGGAATGTGCTGGCGATCATCTCAAGCGACTACCGCGCACGCGACATCCATGCGGCTCTGCGGGGCGCAGCGCCAAAGGCCGAGATCGTTTTTTTCGATCCAAGCGACGCGCTGCCCGGCGACACGCAGCCTCCGACACCGGCAAACACCGGCGTGCGCCTTGCGGCTTTGCGGCGCAGCCGGGAGTTGGCGCGGGCGAAGGCGCGCAGGGTTGTGTGCGTTACGACAGCTGAAGCGGCTAGCGAGATGCTGCCGAAGCCGGGCACTTTTGATGGCCCGCTCACGCGGTTCGCGATGGGCGGCCGCCTGGAAGCTGTCGCCTTCCGGAAAGTGGTCAGCAGCATTGGCTATTTCGAGGACGACCGCGTGGATGAACCGGCTGAGTTTGCGATGCGTGGCCGCGTCATCGACATTTTTCCCGCAAACGCCGAGCGCCCGGTGCGCATCGAGCTTTCCGAGGGTGTGATCCAGCGCATCCGCGAATTCGACTCCGTCAGCCAGCGCGGCAAGCGCGACCTGCCGCACATCGATCTGGGCGGCGCCGCCTGGCCGGTTCTGCTGGGGCGAAGCAACACGCTGTTCGATTACTTTCCTGACGCTGTAATCGCACTCGATCCGGGCGCAGTCGCGGAGCGCACGCGATATCTGAGTCTTGCGGCGGATTCAGTTCAAGGCGTGCGCAGGAAGAATTCGCCGGCGGTGCAGAACATCGTGCCGCAAGCCGCGTGGGATGCCGCGACCAAAAAGCGAAGCATGATCGACCTGGCGGCTGAATCAGACGAGCGCACCATCCGGTTCTCTGCCAATCCTGATGCAGTCAAAGCCATGAACGCGGAGATCGCGGCGGCGCTCAAGGACAAGGCGCGCGTTGTCATTGCTGGTTCCGAACACGACCTTCGCTTCATCAAGAAGCGCTTGCCGCGAAAACTTGCGCAGGGCGTGCGGCCGATCCCCAGCTGGAATGATGCTGACAGCGGATGGCTGAACCGCGTGAAACTGCTTGAGATGCGGCTGCAGCTGAGCTGGCGCGAGCAGAAGCGGCTGGTGATCGCAGCTGCCGAAGTCCTCGGCAGCAACGCAGGCCTTGCTGCGGCCTCCAGCGACAATGGCGAGCACCTGCTGGAGATCGGGGATGTCTGCGTCGGCGATGTCGTCATTCACGAGGACCACGGCATCGCCGTCATCGCGGGTCTGAGCCGTCCATCGGGATCGAGCGCAGTCGTCGAGGCGATCGAACTGGAATACGCAGGCGGCGCAAGGCGGCTCGTGCCGGTCGAAGAGGCCGACCGTATCTGGCGCTATGGGGCCGACCGGACTGCGGTATCCCTTGACGGTCTGGATGGCGCCAGCTGGCGGAAACGCCGGCTGATCATCGACAGGGCGATGACGGACACTGCTGCCGACATGACGCGTCTCGCCAAGGAGAACGCCAGGCGGAAGGGTGTGAAGATCGATCCCGACCCCGGCGCCTATGCCGAGTTCGTCACAGGCTTTCCGTTCTCCGAGACGCCTGACCAGACGCGGGCGATCAACGCTGTGCGAGAGGACCTGGCCTCAGGCAAGCCGATGGACCGGCTGGTGGTCGGCGATGTTGGATACGGCAAGACGGAAGTTGCGTTGCGAGCGGCGGCCCTTGTCGCTCTGGCGGGCAAGCAGGTCGTGGTTTCGGCGCCCACGACTGTGCTGGTGCGGCAGCACTATGAAACGTTCAGGCAGCGCTTTGAGCGAACGGGGTTGAAGGTCGCGGCGCTGTCGCGCCTGTCGGATGCAGCCGACCGCAAGCGTGTGAAGGCCGGGCTGGCGGATGGGTCGATCTCTGTCGTGGTGGGCACCGGCGCTGTAGCGTCCGAGAATGTCGAGTACGCAAAGCTTGCGCTTGTCGTGATCGACGAAGAGCAACGTTTCGGAGCTTCCGACAAGGCCAAGCTACGCGACCTCGCAGGCGCGAGCGGGCACCTGTTGAGCCTCACAGCGACGCCCATTCCCCGCACGCTGCAGAATGCCCTTCTCGGGTTGAAGCAGATGTCAGTGATCGCGACGCCGCCGGCGCGCCGGCAGCCGATCCGCACGCTCGCGGGCACGTTCGACGAACACCAGGTGCGCACGGCGCTGTTGCGGGAAAAGGACAGGGGCGGGCAGAGCTTCGTCGTCGTGCCGCGCATCCAGGACATCGCGGCCATGGAAGCAATGCTGCAGCGGCTGACGCCGGACCTGGAGTTGCTGAAGGCGCATGGCGAGATGCCGGCGGCCGAGATCGACACGTCGATGGTGCGCTTCGCGGGCGGCCTTGGAGATGTGCTGCTGGCGACAAACATCATCGAAGCTGGCCTCGACGTGCCGCGCGCCAACACGATGATCGTGTGGCGAGCCGATCGATTCGGTCTTGCGCAGTTGCACCAGCTGCGCGGCCGGGTCGGGCGCGGCAACAGGCGCGGACACATCCTGCTGACAACCGAAGCCGGGGCATCGCTGACGGAAGCAACGCGCAAGCGCCTGCGCACGCTGGAGTCGCTCGACCGGCTGGGCGCCGGTTTTGCGATCAGCGCGCGCGATCTCGACATTCGCGGCGCGGGCGACCTGGTCGGCGACGCGCAGAGCGGGCACATGAAGCTGATCGGTATCGATCTCTATCAGCACCTGCTGGAGCGGGCAGTGCGGGAAGCGCAGGGCGAAACGCTGGAGCGCTGGACGCCGGTGATCAATCTGGGCATCAACGGTCGCATTCCTTCGGACTGGATTCCGGAGGCCGACTCGCGGCTCTCGCTCTACTTGCGGCTGGCGCGGTTGACATCGCGCGTCGAGCAGGACGCCTTCGAGGAAGAACTGATCGACCGATTCGGCGATGAACCCGAAGACGCCGCCACCCTCCTTCGGATCGCCAACGTGCGAACTCTGGCGCGCGTGGCGAACATCGCGAAAGTGGATGGCGGTCCAACCGCGATCGCGTTCACGCCGCGTGTCGAGCCTACGAAGAAGGCGATCGCGGATGCTGGGCTGGTTGCGCGCAATGGCCGGCTGATCCTCGATGAGGCTATAACTGCGCCATCCGAGCGACTGACGCGGGTCGAGAAGGTTCTCGGCCAGCTCGCCGGCGGTCGAAAGCGGGCTTGAATCCTTCGCCCACGGGTTAATTTGGAGCCGGTTGCGGGCGACGCGCGCGGCTGACCTATATCAATCGGTCAAGGCGTGAAACGCTTGGGGTTCCGACTATTGCTGTGCCAAGTTCGCGGGCGAGCCAAAGCCTTGAAAACGACTGTGATCCTCAGGTGTGGAGACCTTCGCTGCGTCCTCGATAGGGCTACGGATTTGCCCGGTATCATGGAGGGCGCAGTGCAACTGGAACGCCGCGAGGTCGCGGTCGTTCTCAATCCAGAGGTGCTGAGGCGGCGCCACTCGAGAGGCGAGCAGGGGTTCACGGCCGCATCCCCGCGGATTGCGCAGCCATGGTGAGGCAATGGACAATTCTGGTGGGCGATGACTCAGTCACAACCCGGACCCTTGAAAGGCGCATGCTCGAAGCGAACAGCTTCATGGATGGCGTCCAGCCGCAATCCGCTTTGAAGGTTGAACAGGCTCTTGCGCAGACTCTGGTGATCATGATGACGTCGCGTGCGAGTCCTGATGATAAACGCCGTGGAAAGGAACTCGGCGCCGGCGCCTATCTTGAGACGCAGACGTTTTATCCGCGCGAGCTGCTGACGACGATTGGACAGGTGATTTGAAGAACGAGCGCAAGGTCCGCGTCATGCTGGTCGAGGACAGCCCGACCGTGCGCACGCTGCTGTGCCATATCATCGACCGCGACCCGCGCCTGCAGCTGGCCGTGGTGTGCGTGACCGCTGAGAAAGCTCTGGAGTCCATCGCACAGGTTGCGTCTGACGTCATCTCGATGGACATTCGGCTCCCGGGCATGGACGGGCTGGAGGCGATGCCTGCCGGAGCCATGCGGCTTGGCGGCGTGAGCGTTTCACTGCCTCAGGACCCGATCGCTGCTCGCCTCATCCAGATCGTAACGGAGAAGCCGTCGTGATCGACGCTCCCGAACGCAAGCCGCACATCCTCGTGGTGGAAGACTCGGACGAGCAGGCGCTGGAGCTTCGCGCCGTCCTGGAAGCCAACGGCTATCATGTAACCCGCTCCAGCAGCGCCGAAGCGGCGATCGACCTGATCAATCGCGACATCCCGGACCTGATCGTCGCTGATGATCAGTTGCCCAACATGGATGGCCGCGAGTTCACACGACAGTTGCGGCTCAACGAACACACACGCGCCGTGCCGATCGTGCTGGTGACCAGCGACGCGGGGATTGGCGAGCGGGCGGGACTGGAGAGCGGAGCCGACGTCTACGTTCCGAAGTCGCGCGATCCGCAGCCCCTGCTCATGCGCATCGGCGCCCTGTTGCGCGGACGCCGGCACAACCGGCAGGAGCCCGGAGCGCTGCTGCGCCGTGGCCGGCTCCTGCTGCTCGATTCCAGCCCGACCAAACGGCTGCAACTCCAGTCATTACTGTCGAGAGAGGGCTACCAGGTCGAAGGCGCTAGCAGTCCGGACGAAGCGCGCGCCTTCATGGCGCGCGAACATGCAGATTGCGTTGTCGTCGGACTTCTCGATCCGAAGTTTGACGGCCTTGAAGCATGCCGCCAGCTGGCGCAGATCCGCGAGACTCTCGCAGCCCGTGATCATGTCCAGCAAGCCTTCCTGATCGTCGGCCTTGGCGGCGTGAAGGCTGCTGATGACGACCTCGTCAAATCGGCCTTTGCAGCAGGCATCGATGATGTTGTCACATCGACGGCGGACACAGACCTTCTACGCTTGCGGCTGCGCGCGCTCGTCCGCCGCCAGCTGATGACGGACGAAGCCGAGCGGTTGAACGAAGAGCGCAGTTCGGCACGCCAGGCGCTTGAGCAGTTCCGTATCCTCGTCGAAGGCGTGACAGATTACGCTCTTTTCCTGCTCGACCCTTCCGGCAGGGTTGCAACATGGAACTCCGGCGCCCAGCGCATCAAGGGTTATCGTGCTGAGGACATCATCGGGGAGCATTTCTCGCGCTTTTACAATGACGAGGAAAAGGCGGAAGCTGATCGGTCCCTGAGCAAGGCCCTGAAAGAGGGACGTTTCGAAATCGAAGGGCAGCGCGTTCGCAAGGACGGCACGAAGTTCTGGGCGCATGTCATCATCGATCCCATCTTCAACGAGACCGGTAGTTTGCGCGGTTACGCGAAGATCACCCGCGACATCACGGAAATGCGCAAGGCTCAGGAAGAACTCCAGGCGGCGCGCACCGCGCTGATGCACGCCCAGAAGATGGAGGCTATCGGCCAGCTGACCGGCGGCATCGCGCACGATTTCAACAACATGCTGGCAGGCATCATCGGCGGCCTGAGCATCGTCAAGCGCCGGCTTGAATCCGGGCGCTACGAGGAAGCGGTCAAGTTCGTGGATGCTGCGCAGACTTCGGCCAACCGCGCAGCTTCATTGACGTCCCGTCTGCTCGCGTTCGGCCGGCGGCAGTCGCTCGACATCAAGCCGGTCGATGTCAACGCAGCGATTGCCTCAATGCGTATCCTGCTCGACCGCACAATGGGCGAGAACGTGGTTGTGGAAACGCGGTTCGACCGGGCGGAGCTGTGGGCCTCGACGGACGTGGCCCAGCTGGAGTCGGCCATTCTCAACCTTGCCATCAATGCACGCGATGCCATGCCGGAGGGCGGCGCGCTGATGATCGAAACGGCCGAGACCAAGGGTGAGGACGGGCAGCCATCGGTAACCGTCACCGTCCGCGACAGCGGCACCGGCATAGCGCCCGATGTACTCACCAGTGTGTTCGAGCCGTTTTTCACAACCAAACCGCTGGGGCAGGGAACGGGCCTTGGACTGTCGATGGTCTATGGATCCGTCAAGCAATCGGGCGGCGACGTGCAGATCGACAGCGCGGTAGGGAACGGTACGGCAGTAATTCTTCGCCTGCCGGCCAGTCCGCCTGACACTGCGGAAGCGTCAGATGCAGCTGCTCCGGGAGAAGCGCGAGGCGATGGCCGCGTGGTGCTGGTCGTGGAGGACGATCCGCAGGTCCGCATGCTGATCCTCGAAGTCCTGCGCGATCTTCGGTTTCGCGCGATTGAGGCAAGCGATCCCGAGCGGGCGATTGCGATCCTGGAAAAGCAGGAGCATATCGACCTGCTGATCAGCGACGTCGGGTTGCCCCGCATGAATGGGCGGCAATTGGCCGAAATCGCGCGCCGCGGACGGCCGGAGTTGAAAGTGCTGTTCATGACGGCTTATGCGGCAGAGGCAGCCGTGCGCAGCGAGTTCCTCGACGCTGGCATGGACATGCTCACCAAGCCGTTCACCCTCGACGCCCTGACGGGCAAGATCCAGCAGATGGTTTTCGCGAACAAGCCCGAAGCAAAGGCCTGAGACGCTCAGGGCTGTCCTGACTCGCGCCGCATGCGGGCCAGCCGGATGCCGCCGTCCATGGCGTCGGCTGATGGTTCGGTCAGCCGCGCAGCCGTGTTTTCCGGAATGTAGGGACGGATGAATTCCACCAGACCGCCGACCAGAGCGACGCGCGGCGCGCCTCGCTCCAGAACGGCCTCTGCGAGACCGGCAATATGCGTAGCCGCGTCGCGCAAGAGGTTGCTGGCGGCGGGCTCGCCGGCGGCAGCGTGCTTGATCACGATCGCCGCGAAGGTCGCATAGTCGGTCGCGTTGGCTGTCTCGGACCAGCGTATGACGACGGCGGGGTCAGATGAGAACCGCTCCAGGATTTCCTCGGCGAACGCTGTCGGCTTCGCGCGGCCATCAAGGGTGCGCAGCGAATAGCGGATTGCGTTGAGGCCGATGTGGGCGCCGCTACCTTCATCGGAAACAGGAAAGCCATAGCCGCCGACGCGGATCGTCTTGCCCTTGTAGGTGATGCCGATACTGCCCGTGCCGCAGACAACGATGCCGCCTTCATCGCCTCCGAACGCGCCCAGCCAGGCGAGATAGCCATCACCCTCGAACCACGCCCGTGCGAACGGGTGCCGCCATGACTCCAGCGCCTCTCGCGCGCCGAGATGACCGGTGCCGGCAAGGCCGATGCCGGCGCAGGTGCGTAGCAACGCCTCCTCGCCGAGGCCTGCTTGCGCCAGCGCCTGGGCCGTGGCTGCGAGAATCGAGGCGCTGGCGGCCTGGATACCGAAACGCATCGTGGCGGGGCCGGAGACGCCTTCGCCCAGCGTGTGCCCATCGGCTGTCGCCAGCCGTGCACGGCATCGCGTACCGCCGCCATCCACGCCCAGGTAAAGCGTTTCCGTCATGACGCCTGTCTATCGTGGTTCGCCCGCCATTCAATGCGGGACGTTTCCGTGAAATACTTGGCCCATGAGCACCGAAGACGTCAGCCCGCGCTATCTCGATCTCGACCGCCTTTCCGCTGTCGAACAGGTCAAGCTGCTTCACGCAGGGCAGGCCGAAGCCGTCGCGGCCGTTGAATCGGCTCTGCCTGCGCTGGCAGCTGCGGTCGAGGCAGCGGCTGAGCGACTGCGCCGGGGAGGGCGGCTGGTTTACTGCGGAGCGGGAACATCCGCGCGGATCGGGGTGCAGGATGGGGCGGAACTGTTGCCGACATTCAACTGGCCCGCGGACAAAGCCGCATTCGTCATCGCCGGCGGCGAAAAGGCGCTCCTGCGCGCCGTCGAGAATGCGGAGGATTCAGCCGAAGACGGGGCCAATCAGATTGCGAATCTTGCCGTCGGACCGGATGACGTGGTGCTCGGGATTGCTGCGAGCGGGAATACGCCGTTCACCGTGGCGGCTGTGCAGGCGGCGAAAGAGCGGGGCGCGCTGACGATTAGTATCGCGAACAATTCAGGCTCACGACTTCTGGCTGCGTCCGATCATCCGATCCTGATCGAGACCGGCGCCGAAGCCATCGCCGGTTCGACACGGCTCAAGGCGGGCACGGCGCAGAAGATCGTGCTGAACCTGTTCTCGACGGCCGTGATGACCCAGCTGGGGCGGGTGTATCGCGGGTTGATGGTGGATATGCACCCAACGAATGCGAAGCTGCGACAACGCGCCGAGCAGATGGTTGTCAGGCTGACAGGCTGCGGAGCCGCCGCCGCTGCGGACGCGCTGGCGAGAACGGGAAGCAATGTGAAGCTGGCAGTGCTCGTCGTCGGCGGGGTTAGCGTTGCAGAAGCACAGGCGCTGCTTGACCGTTGCGGCGGAAGCCTGCGCGGGGCGCTCGCCGAGGCGCGAGGCGGTTAAGCTACTTCAGCACCGGCTATCCAGACTTTGCGAACGTCCAGTGCGTCGTCGAACAGCACGAGGTCAGCGCGCGCACCCGGCGCGATGCGGCCATGCTGCGTGTCCACGCGGAGAAACGCGGCGGGCGTCAGACTGGACATCCGCAACGCTTCCTCTGTGGTAGCGCCAAGCATCGTCAACGCGTTTCGTGCAGCCGTCGCGAGGTCGAGATGCGCGCCGGCCAGTGTGCCCGCTTCGGTTCGCAGCGCACCATCAGCCACCGCGATACGCTCGCCGAACAGCGTCATGGACGGGTTGACGGCGCCGACCGTGGCCATGGCGTCCGACACGAGGATGAGCCTTGCGGCAGACTTCGCCGCGAAGGCTGCTTTCGCCGAAACCGGATGAACGTGAATGCCATCGAGAATGAGCCCGGCCCATGTCTCGCGCTGCGCCAGCGCCACGCCCACAGCGCCGGGGTTGCGTCCCTCCAGCGGCGGCATGGCGTTGAACAGGTGCGTGAAACCGGTAGCGCCCGCGGCGATCAACGCTTCGATGTCCTCGTGAGGCGCCGCTGTGTGCCCGATGCTGACCGTGACCCCCGCCGCCACCAGTCTGCCAACATCCTCGGGCGATGCCTGTTCGGGCGACAGCGTCACGAGGACGGGGAACGGGCGTCTCTGCGCCACAAGGACAAGGTCGTCCGCATCCATCGCGCGAAGAAAACGCTGTGGATGCACGCCGCGGCGCGGTTCGGATAACCACGGCCCTTCAAGATGCAGGCCGAGCAGGCCGGGTATTCTTTGGCGAATGCCCTGGGTAACCGCGTCGATCGCCGCAGCGATCTTGCCACGCTCGTCCGAGATCAGCGTCGCCATCAGTGCCGTGACGCCGAGACGTGCGTGCGCCTGCGTGATCGTGCGCAAAGCATCGACGGTGGGTGCGTCGTTGAACAGCACGCCGCCGCCGCCATTCACCTGCACATCGACGAGGCCGGGGGCGAGCAGGCCATCCAGCAACGTCGCGCCGGCCTGAATGCCGGGAACGACGCGCGTGATCACGCCGTCATCGATCTGCACGGTTGCGCCGTGGAGCAGCTCTGTTCCTGTGAACACGCGAGTTGCGGCGAGCGTCAGCACGTCAGCGCGTCTCCGTGATCTTGCTCAGCATCGGCGGACGGTCCGGCGAGCGGCCGCGGCGGAGGGCGGCGGCGTTCGCGAACAGGTAGAAACGCGCAAGCATCGCGATCAATTCGAGCGCAGGCTCGTCGTCCGCGGGCGTGTGGACCCCGGGCAGGGTGGTGTCCGGCGAGACGAGCAATACGGACGCGCTCTGCTGCACAAGATCGGAGGCAAGAGTCTTGAGCCCGGGGAAAGCCGCGTCGCGCTGGGCGAAGATGATCGCGCGGAGCGACGGACCCGCGAGGGCGTAAGGACCGTGGCGGATTTCGGCGGCGCTGATCGATTCGGCGTGGAGACCGCTAGTCTCCTTCAGCTTTAGCGCGGCCTCGGCGGCGATTGCCAGTCCCGGTCCGCGGCCGACGACATAGACTGGGCCGTCACCGTCGAGGAAACCATCCGCGGCGGACCAGTCAGCTGCGATCGCCCTGTCTAGAACCGATGCGGCGCGCGCAAAGGCCGCGGCCATGTCTGACTCAGGGCGCCAGTGGCCGACGAGGCCGAGCACCAGCGTCATTGCCGCGATGCAGGACTTGGTCGCCGCGACGCTGGCCTCCGGCCCGGCCAGCAGCGGCAGCGTCACGTCCACGGCTGTTGTCAACGGCGAGGCGACATCATTGACCATCGCGACGCGCAAGACATCCGGGCCGGTAGCCGCGCGGCAGAACTCGACAAGATCAGGACTGCGGCCCGACTGTGAGATGGCAAGGACCAGCGCCTTTTCAAGCCGAAGCTTTGCGCCGTAGATCGAATGAACCGACGGCGCAACCGAAACAGTCGGCAGACCAAGGCGCGTCTCGAAAACGTACTTTGCCAGCAGCGCTGCAGCATCGGAACTGCCGCGCCCGGCAGCAAGGATCAGGCGCGGTTCCAGAACGCGGAGGCGTGAGCCAAGATCAGCGAGCAGCGCGCTGTTGCCTGACGCCAGCCGGGCGGCAAC
The DNA here is from genome assembly GCA_031419455.1 of Alphaproteobacteria bacterium. Taxonomy (GTDB): domain Bacteria; phylum Pseudomonadota; class Alphaproteobacteria; order Caulobacterales; family Hyphomonadaceae; genus UBA7672. The sequence continues at coordinate 21,371 of JANOKS010000112.1, read as the reverse complement.
GGCCGGCGCCTCGCGCGCTTCCTGTTCCATGAGAGTCATATCTGGCATCAGCGGGAGGATGGACCAATCCGGTCGGCGCGACAAACCGTGTTGTTGCTCTCACACGCCCGTTGTCGCCGGCAGGCTATCTGGCGCGACTGTGGGCGGGGGCGGTGTTCGCCTTCTGCTGCATGAAGGCCTGGAAATCAGCGAGCGGCAGCGGCTTTGCGATGTAATAGCCCTGCGCAATGTCTGCGCCCATGGTCTGCAGCAACGCCAGCGTTTCGGCAGTTTCGACGCCCTCTGCCGTGATCTTCATGCCAAGGCTGTGGGCGAGGTCGATGGTCGATTTGACCAGCAGGGCGTCGCTGTTTCCGTGCGCCATGTTCTGCACGAACAGCTTGTCGATCTTGAGTTCCTGCGCCGGGATCGCCCGCAGGTAGGACAGCGACGACAGGCCGGAGCCATAGTCGTCGATCGAGATGCCTACATTCGCCGCCCGCAACTCCGCCATGACATTGAGGGCGAGCTTGGGGTTGTCGATGATCGCCGTTTCCGTGATCTCGAAGCAGAGCCTCGCATCCGCGCGGCGTATCTGGCGCAGGGCGCGATCGGCGAACTGTTCGTTCGCGATCAGGCGGCCCGAGACGTTGACCGAGATTTCAAGATCGTGCCCGGCCGCCCGCATGGCGCGCTGGTCAGCGATGGCGCGGTCGATCACCCAGTCGGTGAGGGGGCGGATGTGGCCGGTTTCCTCGGCCATGCCGATGAAGCTGTCGGGCGGAATCATGTTGCGCGTCGGATGCCGCCAGCGAAGCAGGGCCTCGGCCGATGCGATCGTGCCGGTGCGCAGGTGGAACTTCGGTTGGTGTGCGAGGAAGAATTCGCCCCGGTCCAGGCCCTGGATCATCGAGCCCATCAGCGAGAGCGCGGCAGACGGATCGCCGTAGGCCTTGCGGTCGAAACCCGCCAGCGGCACGCGCCGCGTGCGCGCCTGCTCAACCGCAACTTCGGCGCGCTCAAGCAAGGAAAGCCGGGTGTCCGCATCATCTGCGTCGCGGGCGAGGCCGCCGGTCAGCAGCACGTCGATCCGATCCGTCCCGAGACGAACTGGCTGCGATGTCAGTTCGATGACGGCTGCGACGGTGCGCATGGCCTCGTCTTCGCTTTCGGCGACGAAGATGGCGGCGATCGTGTCGGTTGTCGTGCGCCCGACTAACACGCCATCCAGCTGCGTGGAAATGCGCGACGCGATCTCCTCGATCAACCGCGCCGAAAGAGTATGTCCGATGGCGGCGCGAACCTGATCGAAGCGGTTGACGCCAAGTACCGCGCCAAAAATCATCGCGGGATCGTTCTGCTGTCGCATGACGGCCAGGCGTTCATTGAGGGCGCGAACGTTGGGCAGACCTGTTTCCTGGTCGTGCTCGGCCAGGTGAATGATCCGCTTCTCGCGCGCCGCGATTTCCTGCGACATGGTGTTGAAGTTGGAGGCCAGTTCCGCGATCTCGTTGCGGCCGACGACGCGAACATCGGCAACTTCGCCGCGCGTCAGCTGGCTGGCGGCGGCGCGCAATCCCGAAATCGGTCCGGTGACGCGGCCCGAGACAAACCAGCTGCCGATGACCAGCGCCAGCAAGCCGGCAAGTCCTATTCCGAGGATGGTCGCCAGCATCTGGCGGTGGCTCGCCTGGTTGACGGTGAGCGAATATTCGAGAAGCAGCGCGGGCGTCACGCCGGCGCCAAACCCCTGCAGGGACTTTACGCCGGCGATCGAGTTGTTTTCCGGTATGTTGATCAGCAGCGCGTCCTTGTCCTGGAATGCGCGGCTGGCCAGTTCATCGCCCGATACAGTAATGCCCTTCGTCTCGCGGGTGTCGGCGGATTTCCAGGGCTGCTCGCCTTCCTTGATGTAGAGGTGGGCGGTCAGCGGGATGGCGGACAGACTTTCGAGTTCGCCAAGGTCGCCGCCGCCGAGCTTCTTGCCGAAAATGACCCAGCCGATCAGCGTCGGCGCGTTCACCGGCGCGGCGACAGCCTGATAAGGCGCGCCCTGCAGCATCAATACGCCCGACGCTTCCGGGTTTGCTTCGACCGCCGTGACCAGCGCGGGATTGGTAATTCCTGTTTCGGTCCCGGTCGAAAGGATCTTGCCATCCGGCAGGACGATCATCGCCGTATCGATGCCGATGCGCGACTGGATGTTGTCGAGCGCAGAGAGCATAGTGTCCTGATCGCCGGTGGCGACCGCTTCGCGAAATCCGAAGTCACGCGCAAGAAGATCGGCTGTCTGCGACAGCTGGTCGGCGCGCAGTTTCCAGAGACGGTCGAACACGGCCGACGATGCCGACATCTCGGCGCGCACGGCCTGCCGGGAATTGTCCTCGACCGCCAGCCAGACGGCGCCAGCGATCAGGATCATCACCGCGCCGAACAGCGCCGCGTAGATCAGGGTCAATTCGGTCGAGAGGCGCTTGAACATGGTGCGTGTCTGTCAGTCCGCGTGGTGCGCCGAGACGTCGAGCACGACGGTGAGTTTGGTCACACCCGCGGCGATGACGGCGTCGACCGCGACCATCTGGTCCTTCGCCTTGGCGTAGGGATGCCAGACGGTGACTTTCGTCTTGCCATCGGGCGCACCAGTGACCTGGGCTTCGCCGGCTTCGTTCGACTTGGCCGCCCAGGGCGTATCAACGACACGAATGAAGGCGACCATCTGGTCGTGAATGTTGCAGCCAAGCGCCGCCACACCCACCGCCTTGAACGGAACCGATCGCTTGTCTTCTCGGCCAAAAAGTTCGAGCTCGAACTTGTTACCCTTTGAGAATGAATAGACGTGGTGGCGGAACTTATCGAGGTTCGGAAACACCACGCTGGCGCCAACTGGCGCTATCAACACGAACGGCTCAAACTGCTTGCCGCGCTGCGCGACTTCCAGCTTCCACGGAAAGCTGGGCTTCGGCGCGCCAGGTCCGGCGGGAAGCGTGACCACTGCATCCGCCAGAGGCTTGCCGTCCGGCGTCGTCACCTTGACGATGAGGTCGCCAGCCCAGGCTTGCGCTGAAAGGCTGATGACCGAGCAGAGCAGGATGAATGTTCGCAGCATCCGGCATGCCTAGCATTGCAGCCTGAACGTCGCGTAAATCGCTGCTAGCGGCACGGATTGCGCTTACCTGTTGCTTAACAGTCTTGAGCAATTTTGCGCACTGCCGGAACAGGGGGGGGGGGGGATGCGGACGGAGCCGGAGTGTTGAGGGATTCGCATGTCTAGACTGTTTGCCGCGCTTGCTGCGCTCGCCATGTCACCGCCAATCGCAGCGCACGCGCAGGAGTCGCCGGACGCGCTTGAAATCGAAACGGGCGGCAAGTTGCGGCTGACCCGGGGCATTTCCACGATCGAAGGACAGGGCGGCGGCGGCCTCACGCCGTGGGCGGTGATCACCGGCAATGAGACTGACCGCGGGATCGGCGGCACGGCTCATGTCAGTGCAGTCGAGCTGCCGGACTACTCCTTTCTCTCCTATGGCGGCGCGATCGGATTCTACGACCGCTTCGAGTTGAGTTACACGCGGCAGGAGTTCGATACGCAGGACGTCGGCGCCGCACTGGGGCTTGGACAGGGCTTCACATTTGCCCAGGACATCTGGGGCGCAAAGCTGCGCGTGGCTGGCGACGCCGTCTACGATCAGGATACGTGGATTCCGCAGATCGCGGTCGGCGCCACCTGGAAGCAGGCGGATCAGGGCGCTGTCATTGGAGCTATTGGCGGCGCCGATGACGAAGGTTGGGAAACCTACGCAACCGCCACCAAGATTCTCCTCGATCACTCCATCCTGCTCAATGGCACGCTGCGCTGGACCAATGCGAACCAGACGGGACTGCTGGGATATGGCGGCAACCTCAATGAGGATCACGAGCTGATGGGCGAGTTCTCCGCCGGCTGGATGCTCAGCCGCGACCTCGTCATTGGCGGCGAGTACCGGATGAAGCCGGACAACCTTGCGATAGCGCAGGAAGACGACTGGATCGATCTCTATGCGGCCTGGGCCATCAACCGGCACGTGACGCTGACAGGCGCCTATGTCGATCTGGGGTCGATCGCAACCTTCGACAACCAGCGCGGACTTTATCTTTCCTTGCAGGCGGGGTTCTGAGCATGCGCACGGCTGCGATCCTCTTCATCGCTTTCCTTGCAGTTTCTGCGCCCGCCTTCGCACAGGCGGCGCCGGCCACGCCGCCCGGCGAAGAGGAAGTCGATGCCTACGCTGTTTCCGACGCCAACGCCGGAACGGCGCCGTTCGAGGGCGCCGAGATGCTTGCGGCTTTCCATGGAACGGCCGGCATAGGCCGCGTCGTTGACGATCTGGTGGAGCATGTCCAGACCGACAGCCGGATCTCCGAAATCTTCAAGGCGTCCGACTTCGTCCGGTTGCGCCGGACGCTGAAGGAGCAATTCTGCTACATCCTCAACGGCGGATGCAACTACACCGGCCGCGACATGAAGATGGTCCACGCCGACCATGGCGTGACGGTCGCAGAGTTCAACGCACTGGTCGAGTTGCTGCAGGAGGCGATGGACCGCGAGGGCGTGGCCTTTGGCGCGCAGAACCGATTTCTCGCCAAGCTGGCGCCGATGAAGCGAGACGCGGTCACGCGTTAAAGCGAGAACTGCTCGCGCAGGATGCGCTCGTCGAGCGCGTGGCCTTCATCGAACAGCATCGTCATCGGCTTGCTGCGATCCGCGCGGATTGCCACGCGGGCGACGTCGCGGACTTCCTGTGTATCGGCCGAGGCGGCGACGGGGCGGCGATCTGCCTCCAGCACCTCGATGTCGACGCGCGCATCGGCGCTGACCAGAGCGCCGCGCCAGCGGCGGGGACGAAACGGCGAGATCGGCGTCAGCGCCATGACGTTCGCGCCGATTGGCAGGATCGGGCCGTGTGCAGAGAGATTGTAGGCGGTCGATCCGGCAGGTGTCGCGACCAGCGCGCCATCGGCCGAAAGTTCTGGCAACCTTTCCTTGCCGTCGACCATGATCCGCAGCTTGGCCGTTTGCGGGCTCTGCCGCAGAAGCGAGACTTCGTTGATCGCCAGCTTGATGGTGGTCGTTCCGTCAACGCCCGTGGCGCTCATTTCAAGCGGGTGGATCACCTGCTTCACGGCTGCGTTGAGCCGCTCCGTCAGGCCATCCTCGTTGTACTCGTTCATCAGGAAACCGATCGTTCCGCGATGCATGCCGTAGACTGGCAGGCGGTCGAGGAAACGGTCCCGGAGCGTGTCCAGCATCCAGCCGTCGCCGCCGAGCGCGACCACGACATCCGCCTTGTCGAGCGGGGCCTGGCCATAACGCCGGGTCATGCTTTCGAGCGCCGTCCAGGCCTCGGGCTTCGCCGAGGCTGCAAAGTGTATTCTGGGGTCGGCGTTCATGCAGGCTCCCGTTGGGCGAGACAGCTATATGCCCGATTTCTCTACGGCGACAGAATGACTTTCGCCCTGAACCGTTCTAGATTTCGCGCCACAGGAGACATCACATGGCAGACGATCTGAGGGCCGTGAGCATCAAGGACCGGTGCAGCGCAGAGGAGTGGCAGGCCCGGGTGGACCTCGCCGCCCTCTACCGGCTGGTCGCCCTTTATGGCTGGGACGACATGATCTTCACCCACATATCCGCCCGCGTGCCGGGGCCGGAGCATCACTTCCTGATCAACCCATATGGGTATTTCTTCAACGAGATCACGGCGTCCTCGCTGGTGAAGATCGACCTTGAAGGGAACATCGTCGAGCCGACGGAGCACATGATCAACCCGGCCGGCTTCACCATTCACTCCGCCATTCACGCCGCGCGCGAAGATGCGAAATTCGTGCTGCACGTCCACACGGATGCGGGCATCGCCGTGGCCTCGACGAAGGAGGGCCTTCTGCCGATCAGCCAGCATGCGCTGATTGCGCTGCCGAACCTCGCCTATCATGACTATGAAGGCATCGCGCTGGACCTCGATGAGCGAGAGCGGCTGGTGGCGGACCTTGGCGACAGACACGCGCTGATGCTGTGGAACCATGGCACGCTGGCCGTTGGCGCCACGGCATCGCAATGCTGGACGACGATCTTCTTCCTGGAGCGCGCCTGCCAGATCCAGGTGATGGCGTCGGCGCAGGGCCGCGAACATCTGCGCATGGCGCCGGATCATGCGATCGAGACCGTGAAGCAGCAGCAAGCGATGGCGTCCGGCATGGGCGCGATGCTGGCCTGGCCGGGCTGCCTGCGGAAGCTCGATCGCGAGTCACCGGGGTACGACAGCTAGGACATATGGGCGGGGGGACATGTTTCCAAGAAGCGCACTGGGGCGCGGGGCTTTGCTTGTTGCTGCAAGTGGCGCGATTGCGCCGAATGCTCATGCCGGCGCGTGGACGCTTGCGGAAGGTGTTCAGCAATGGTTCGCGACGATCTCGCGTGAGGACGGCGACTTCGGCCAGGCGTGGCGGACGGATGATTTCAGCGAGCTCGGGCTTGGCGACGGCTGGGGCCTGACCGCGAAGTTTGAAAGCGAAATCCGTATTGGGGACACCTATGATGACCGGACAGGCTTTCGCGTCGGCTTGCAGAAGGCTTTCGCCATCGGTGAGCGTGGATCGGTAGCGATTTCCGCGTCGGTCCTCGCCGGCGAGTCGCTGGACGGCCCCGAATGTATTGGCGAAGGGCTGGAGGCACGGGCGGCCATCGGGACGTCGTTCAATGTGTGGGGCCGCGAAGGCTTCGTGAACGTCGAGGCTGGGCAGAGGTCACGCGGGGGTTGCGAACGGTCGGTGGTCGAGTTTTCGAGCGGTTACGAATTCGCGCCGGCATGGTCGCTTGGCTTCAAGTCGTGGCGCGAGGGCGGGGCGGAAACCGGCAGCGCAAAGGCAGAAGTCATGCTGGGCTATGACTTCGACATTGTGGCTGTTGGCGTCGGTTGGCGCGAGGAAATCTCGGGAAACTTCGACGAGAAGGGGTGGGTCCTGACTGCAAGCGGGGCTTTCTGATTGTCCTGGCCTGCGGCATTTTTCGTGACTTGGCGCCGCGCAGCCGTTTGTTAACGTTCGGCGCCAAGGATGGGAATCGCATTGCGATAGCGCATTCGGCGCACGAACAGGTGGGAAATGGCCAGGCAGAAGCCCATCGAAGTCATCACGCCGCCCAACGTCCTGAAGACGAAAGTCGGAGGCGCCTTGCCTGCGCTTGACCAAATCGCCATCGCCCGCGCCGAGGCTGCGCTGGAGAAGATGTCGGGGCAGTTCGCCGAATGGATCAAGGAAGAACTCGAACGCCTGCTGGAAGCCTGGGCCGCCTATGAGGCGGCGCCGGGAACGCCGGCTGCCCGAAACGAACTGCATCGCCGCGCCCATGACCTCAAAGGTTTGGCGCCGACTTATGGCTATCCGCTGGTCGGCCGGATATGCGGCTCGCTGTGCAAGCTGACGGGCGATGAGCACGACGAAATCCAGGCGCCGGACAAGCTGCTGAAGGCGCATGTCGATGCGGTGAAGGCGGCAGTGCTCGGCAAGATCATGGGCGCCGATCATCCAGTGGGTATCGCGCTGGCGTCGGAGCTTGAAGCGCAGAGCAAGGCGCTGATCGTCGCGCAAGTCCGGCAGGGCTGAGCTCAGCCCATCACGTTCTTGATGCGCTCCTCGGTCAGCCCGTAGCCAGCCTCGGCCGGGATCACGAGAACCTTTCCGTCGGCGCGTTCCTCCACTCGGGGCTCGACGGTCACGACTGTGCGGACACGCGCCTGGGTTTCCGCGTCTGTGGCGCTGGCGGCGCGGCCGAGGACTTCGAGGTTGAGGCGGGTGGGGAACATCAGCTTTGCCTGACCCTCACGGCGTCGCGCGAGGAGGGTTTCTGGCCTCACCCATTCATGATCGACAGCCTCCCGGCCATCGTGCCGGACGATCTGCGATGCGGGCGCGCGGACAAGGAAGAAGTGGGTGTCGAAGCGGCGCGGTTCAAAGCTGGGGGTGATCCAGTGGGCGAAGGGGACGAGGCGATCGAGCGTCAGGCGCAGCCCGGCATCGCGGACGAGGGAGAGAAAGAGGGCAGGGTCCGCCTCGACCTCTGCGCGACGTGAATCAAAGGTTGAGAAGGCCTTGGCGTCGAGTTCGTTACCGGCTTGCGTCGCCAGCAGCAGCCCGGATTCCTCGAACACCTCGCGGGCCGCTGCGATACGCAGGGAGCGCTGGTAATGATCGTAACTGCCGTCTGAATGCTCATCCCAGAACGGGTCGGCGTCGGCGGGAGCGACCTTTCCGCCGGGAAAGACCCACGCGCTTGCGCCGAACGCCATGCCTGCGCTGCGGCGGACCATGAGCACTTCAAGATCGGGGGCGTCGCGGATGATCAGCACGGTGGCTGCCGGTTTGGGACGGTCGGTGCTGTCGCTCATCAAGACTCCGTAAACCCTCGAAACTGCCGAGCGATTTGATGAAAATTCACCGATCCTGTTTCGGCTGACCTTCAGGCGCGTCTGTTATCCAAGGGACAACTCAGCACCTCTGGCGAGACCCCGCAATGACCACTGCACGCGCATCCCACCTGCGGCTTGTCGTGACCGAACCGGTTGCCCCGGTCGCGCGCCAGCCCCGGCTGCGTTTCCGTCCGGTGGTGCGCCTGGCCGATGGCGAGGCGTTCGGCATGCATGCCGAGGCCGACATCAGCTTTGAAGACACGTTTCAGCCCCGCCACCTGTCGGATGCAGCCCTTCCTTCGGCGACTGGCTGGCTCGGCGACATGATCGAGCGTGCGGGGCGGCTGGCGCAGGACACTGGCGCCGATCATCGCCCGCTGTCGATTTCGGCGCCCATGGCGGCGCTGGCGGACAAGGATGCGCCGATGGCGGCCGAAGCAGGCGCTGCGCGCGCTGGAATCCTGCCGCAGGAAATCCGCATCGATTTCTGCGACGCTTCGGTTTCGGCGCTTGACGACCTGGCGCTGGACCGGGTGGACGCATTCCGCCGCAAGGGCTTTCGTGTTGGTCTCGACGCCCGCAAGTCGTGGCGCACGCCGATGGGCGCCCGGGCGCGGATGACGTTCGAGGCGGTGCGCCTCGATCCCTCGCGCTGCGAAGCGCTCGACATTCCGATGTCGCGTCTGGAAGTTGCTTCGGCGGACGGCATTGCGCTGATCGCAGAAAATGCGCGCTGGCGCGACACGGACAACCTGGCCGAACTGGGCGTCAGCTTCGCGATGGCGCCGCGAGCGGACAGCTAAGCGCAGTGGCGCGATCCCTGCGGCGTGGGGCCGGGGTTGGGGTGGTGCGGCGTACGTGCGCTTACGCTGGTTAAGCGGGAGCGGACGCCTTCCTCCCCCGAACGGGGGAGGAGAAGCGGGCGAGGTGCATGCGGCGGGCGCAGGTCAGGTGGGGGACGGTGGTCCGCCTTGTCCTGACAGTGCGTATGGCGAGGGCGGTCCCCCACCTGAGTCCCGATGTTGCTGGCTCTGTGCGCGGAGCGCCTCCCTCGTTCGGGGGAGGAGCGCTGGTGCGCGTTGCTGCAGCATCAACGGAGGCACGCTCGGCCTTGTGCCGGGCGTCTTGGTTGATGGCTTCGTGGGGGGCGATGCTGAGTCCCCGCGGTGTGCCAACAGAGATTCTCGGGACGAGCCCGAGAATGACGCCGTGGGTGGGGTTGGTTCCTTGAGATGAAATGCCGGACTTCGCCTGGGGCAGGGCGGATGCGCCGGACTGCGTGTGCCAATCACGCTGTCTTGCTCTCCGCCACATCTGAAGCGTTGTTGCGGCGCCTTGCACGAGGCTCACGCACAGCATCAGCACCGCTTCGATCCAGCGATCGAGAGGCGGCGGGGTTCCGAGTCCGTTTGATGCGGTTCGTGCTCGTGTCATGGCGACCATTATAAGCCAGCATTTACCCCCGCCGATCCTGTGCCTCTGTTTCCCCCAAATTTTTCGGGCAAGTCACTGAATTCACGGGCGAAGATTTTTGAGTTTCCCCCAAATCGTGACAACGACTTTCCCCCAAACTCGGCGCCGATTCCGGTGTGGAGAGCGTGGCCCGGCTGGTGCATGGCGTTGGGTTGCACATTGAGGGCCTGGTTAATGGACGCGTCGGCTGATCGGATCGAGCGCGAGCGGGCGTTTCATGATGCGCGCTTTGCGGGCGGCGAGGACGATCGTGCGGCGCAGATGAAATACTATGTCGCGCTGAAGCCGTGCTTTGATCGGTACGCCAAGCGGCGCGCGGAGCTGGCGAAGGGCGCGGTGGTGCTGGAGTATGGCTGCGCGCATGGCGGCAATGCGATCGGATTGAGTGGCGTCGCCAGGCACGTTGAAGGCATCGATATCTCGAAGGAGGCGGTGGACGCCGGCAATGACGAGATCGCGCGGCGCAGCATCGGGAATGTGAAGCTGTCGGTGCAGAACGCCGAGGCGATGGATTTCGCGGATGGCACGTTCGATCTCGTGTTCGGCTCTGGCATCCTGCATCATCTCGACTATGCGAAGGCGATGGTGGAGCTGCGCCGCGTGCTGAAGCCGGGCGGCGTCGTGCTGTTCACCGAGCCGCTGGGGCATAATCCGGCGATCGAGTTCTATCGCAAGCGGACGCCGGAGGCGCGGACGCCGGATGAGCATCCGTTGCTGATCCCGGATTTTGAAAAGTTCGATGCGACGTTCGAGACGACGGATGTGCGGCTCTATGGGCTGACGTCGCTTGGGTCGGTGCTGTTTCGCAGGACGCCGTTGCTGGGTCTGGTGCGTGTCTTGGGGTCGGCGGTGGACGCGGTGCTGCTGCGCGTGCCGGGGCTGAAATGGTGGGCCTGGTATGCGCTGATGGAGGGGAAGCGGGCGTAGGGCCGTCCCAACGCCACTGGGTGTCATTCCCGCCGCAGCGCGATAGCGCGTAGAGCGGGAACCCATGAGCGCATCGTGCTGGCGCCTGAACGTGTCGCTCCTGGGTTCCGGCTCGCACGCTGCGCGTGCGTCCGGAATGACAATAGATAGAGCTGAGCGAAATCAGGGCTTTGGCAGCCAACAGCTTGATTCCCGCGAATCAGCGCACAATTGACTGTATAATCGTCCACAGGATCGGGGAGTTGGTTGCTGGCGCGGCGTGCGTGTGGCGGCTAGCGCCCAGTGTTGGCCAGAGCGCCCATAAGGCTGCAAGAATAGCGATGCGGTTTCCGGAGGAATTTCTCAACGAGCTGAAGTCGCGGGTGCGGCTGTCGGACGTCGTTGGGAAAAAGGTGGCGCTGAAGAGGCACGGCAAGGCCGGCGACTGGGTCGGGCTGTCGCCGTTCTCGAGCGAGAAAACGCCGAGCTTCCACGTTCACGACACGCGCGGATTCTACAAATGCTTCTCCACGCAGAAGGGCACGATGCGATCACCTTCCTGATGGAGGTCGAGCGGCTGTCGTTTGCGGAGTCGGTCGAGAAGCTGGCGCGTGATTACGGGCTGGAACTGCCGAAGCAGTCGGCGGCGGAGGTGCAGGAGTACAAGCGGCGCACCACGCTGATCGAGTGGGTGGAGAAGGCGTGCCTGTTCTTCGAGGACCAGCTGCGGCGGCCTGCGGGTGCGGCTGCGCGGGAGTATCTCGAGAAGCGTGGGTTCGGGCCTGAGGCGTGGACGCGGCATCGCATGGGCTTTGCGCCTGATGGCTGGCGCATGCTGCTGGACCTGCTGACGAAAGAAGGCGCGTCGGTCGAGGAGCTGATCGAGGCCGGGCTTGTGGTGCAGCCGGACGAGGGCGCCGATGGCAAGGCGCGACAGCCATGGGATCGGTTCCGGAACCGGGTGATCTTTCCGATCACCGATCACTCGGAGCGCGTGATCGCGTTTGGCGCGCGGACGCTGGAGCCGGATGGGAAGCCGAAATACCTCAACTCGTCGGACAGCCCGCTCTTTCACAAGGGGCGGACGCTCTATCGCTACATGGCGGCGCGCGAGGCGATGGCGGCAATCAAAGAGGGTCCGCTGTCGCAGGGGCTGATCGTCACTGAAGGCTATGTCGATGCGATTGCGCTCGCGGAGGCCGGCATCGGCTCGGCCGTGGCGCCGCTGGGGACGGCGCTTACCGAAGAGCAGCTGGAACTGCTGTGGCGGGCGGGGCCGGAGCCGATCCTGTGCTTTGACGGGGATGTGGCGGGCATCCGCGCGGCGTGGCGGGCGTGTGACCGGGCGCTGCCGCTGATCGAGCCGGGCAAGACTCTGTATTTCGTGCTGCTGCCGGACGGAATGGATCCGGACGATGTGGTGCGAGTGCGTGGGCCGCAGGCGATGCGGGAGATGCTGACCACGGCGCGGCCGCTGGTGGACCTGCTCTGGATGCGGGAGCTGGAGGCCGAGCCGCTGGATACACCCGAGCGGCGGGCCGGATTCGAAGCGCGGCTTATGGCCGCTGTGGGGCTGATCCGGCATCCCGGAGTGAGGAAAGCGTATGAGCGGGAGCTTCGCGACAGGCTCTACTGGCACGCGCGGGGCGCACGGAATGGGGCTGGTGGCGCTGGTTCAGGATCAGGCGCGGCGGGGGTTCCGTTAGGGAAGAAAGGGTTCTCGCCCGGTCCGACCGGTCTGGCGGGTCTGCGACTGGTGGTCCGGGCGATCGAGAGCCCGCGGATGATGGAACAGGCGCCAGAGGCGCTGGCCAAGGCGGTATTCGACGATCCGGACGTGGATGTCGTGAGAACCGCAGCCTTTGACGTCTACAATGGGTCCGAAATGCTTGACCGGACTACTGTTGCAGCCCATTTACGTAGCCTTGGCCGCAAGCGGGCTGTCGAGCTTTTGGAAACCTTCCCAGTCGGGCAGCCGATGGACCCTTTGTCAAATGAGGGTCGCGACTGGCTTGACGCCATCGGACGGTTCCATGTCGCCAGGACGCTTGCGGTGGAAGTGCAGGCGACGAAACGGGCTGACGAGGAAGGCGTGGAGATCATGAGCGCCGCCCATCAGGCCAGGATCATGCAGAAAGTGATCGAGCGGCGCAGTGCGAGCCGGTCGGTCGTGGACGAGGCGATTAGCTCACCCGCGAGCGACGGCGCGCAGGATCTCAGGAACGCCATCGGTGGGATGGGGGCCGCTATGGAGTCGAAACGCTCTGAAGACTGATGTGAAGAACAAGGCGAAAGCCCCCCCGGCCAAAGGCAAGGCGGCTGCGAAAGCGCCAGCCAGGGCCGACGCCAAGGGCAAGCCTGCTGCCAAGCCTCAACCCGCAAAGGCGGCGTCCGGCAGGGATTCGAAAAAGGTCGAGCCGGCGAAGTCCGTGATCAAGGGCGGGGCCGTGACCAAGAGCGCGGCCAAGCCGGTCGCGACACCAAAGCCGCTTGCGGCCAAGACCCAACCGGTTAAAGCGCCGCCTCCCAAGGCGTCCGCGAAACCGGTGACGAGCCCGGTTGCGAAGCCGGTTGTGAGTTCGGTTACAAAGAAGAATGGGGAGACCCCGCCGAAAGGCGGGAGTGAAAAGACCGGCACGGTGAAGACCCAGCCGGCTAAAGTCGAGACGGCGCGGGAAGGCCGGACTGACAACAAGGGTCTGCGGAGAGACGGAATGGCGAAATCGGAAGCGACAGCGAAGCGTAAGTCCGCCCCAGAGGCGACGGACGGTCCGCTGCTCGACATGAATGACGCCACGGTGAAGAAATTCATCAAGTCGGCGAAGGCCCGTGGATTCGTCACCTATGACGAGCTGAACAAGGTTCTGCCGTCCGACCAGAATTCGTCCGAGCAGATCGAGGACATCATGTCCCAGCTCTCGGAAATGGGCATCAACGTCGTCGAGTCCGAAGACGATGTCGAAGATTCCGAGCGCGAGCAGGAAAAGGAAGAGGACGAAGACGGCGAGGAGGGCGGAAGTCCGGCCCGCTCAAAGTCCACCGCGCTCGCGACCACCACCAAGGATCGCTACGACCGCACGGACGATCCCGTGCGCATGTACCTGCGCGAGATGGGCTCGGTCGAGCTGCTGTCGCGCGAGGGCGAGATCGCCATCGCCAAGCGTATCGAGGCCGGCCGCGACGCGATGATCCGCGGCCTGTGCGAGAGCCCGCTGACGTTCGAAGCCATCATGGTGTGGCGCCAGGAACTGAGCGAAGAGCGCGTGCTGCTGCGCGACATCATCGATCTCGAAGCGACCTATGCGGCCGCCCATGGCGGCATCGTCGACAATTCCCAGATCGTGCTGCAGGGCGGCGCGCCGCCGCCGTCGACTGCGCCGATCACCGCCAAGAAGCTCGCCGAAGCCGAGCGGGCCAAGGAGAAGGCCGCGAAGCCGCCGCCGCCGCGCCGCGCGCGCGACGAGGACGTCGACGAGGTCGAGCTTGAGCGTCAGAAGCAGGCGGAAGCCGAAGCCCAGGAAGCCGAGGACGAGTTCGACGATGGCGGCGCCATGTCGATGTCGGCCATGGAAGCCGAACTGCGCGAGGGCGTCACCAAGACGCTCGACGCCGTGGGCGAGAATTTCGTGCGCTACCGCAAGCTGCAGGAGCGGCTGATCGCGCGGAAGCTGGAAGGCAAGGCGCTGACGCCGAAGGACTTCAAGGAATACGACGAGATCGTTTCCGACATCATCGAGAACCTCAAGACGCTGCACCTCAACAATGCGCGTATCGAGACGCTGGTCGAGCAGCTGTACGAGATCAACAAGAAGCTGATCCAGCTCGAAGGCAAGCTGATGCGCCTCGCGGACCTGCATGGCGTTGGCCGGCAGGACTTCCTCGACAACTACTTTGGCAATGAGCTGAAGCCGGACTGGAGCGACCGGGTCGGCGCGCTGTCGAAGCAGTGGAAGAAGTTCGTCACCACCGAGACGCGCAAGATCACGCAGCTGCGCGAGGATATCTCGACGCTGGCGCAGGAGATGGGCGTTCCGATCGACGACTTCCGGCGGATTGTTCAGACGGTTCAGAAAGGCGAGCGCGAAGCCCGTCAGGCGAAGAAGGAGATGGTGGAGGCCAACCTTCGCCTGGTGATCTCGATCGCCAAGAAATACACGAACCGCGGCCTGCAATTCCTGGATCTGATCCAGGAAGGAAACATCGGCCTGATGAAGGCGGTCGACAAATTCGAGTACCGCCGCGGCTACAAGTTCTCGACCTATGCGACGTGGTGGATCCGTCAGGCGATCACACGCTCGATCGCGGACCAGGCGCGCACGATCCGCATTCCGGTGCACATGATCGAGACGATCAACAAGATTGTCCGCACGCAGCGCCAGATGCTGCACGAGATCGGCCGCGAGCCGACGCCGGAAGAGCTGGCCGAAAAGCTCGGCCTGCCGCTGGAGAAGATCCGCAAGGTTCTCAAGATCGCGAAAGAGCCGATCTCGCTCGAGACGCCGATCGGCGATGACGAGGATTCAAACCTCGGCGACTTCATCGAGGACAAGTCGGCGCTGTTGCCGGTGGACGCCGCGATTCAGTCGAACCTGCGCGAGACCACAACGCGCGTTCTGGCCTCGCTCACGCCGCGTGAGGAGCGCGTGCTGCGCATGCGCTTCGGCATCGGCATGAACACCGACCACACGCTGGAAGAAGTCGGCCAGCAGTTCTCGGTGACCCGCGAACGCATCCGCCAGATCGAGGCGAAGGCGCTGCGCAAGCTGAAGCATCCGAGCCGGTCACGGAAGCTGCGGAGCTTTTTGGATACCTGAAGCAGATTCCATTTACCTATCTTTGTGATAGAGTAGCAGGATGACGAAGGCAGGCTCGATCAAGCTGGATTCCAAGACAGGCCGTTTCGTGGTTGGCCGGCGCGCTTTTGCAAAGATAAGCGCCGTCGAAGGCATCCACATGCCTCGCGTGATGGAAGCTGATTTCGCTGCATTTGATCTGGAAAAAAAGCCGGCCTCGCAACGTCGCTCCATTCTCGTCGACAAGTACGGCGTCAAGAAGAGATAAGCCTTGCCGGAGTCCTACGCAGCTCCCGATGAGACTTACTGCTACCCAAATTCGACCGTGTTGAGGAATCTAATGGATCTCCGCTCAGCGGAGGATCTTGAAAGGTTCGAGACCGCGATGGCAAACCAGCGAGCCGACGAGCTGTTGCCGTTGGGCGAGCTGGACGTGCAGCACTACTACTCGATCCATCGGCATCTCTTTCAGGATGTGTACGAATGGGCAGGCCTGCCCCGCACGATCCGCATCGAGAAGGGCGCCAGCGTCTTTTGCTTTCCGGAGAACATCGAAGGACAGATGAGAGCCTTGTTCTCCGATCTGCAAAGGACGGGCTACTTTCGCAACTCAACCAAGGAAGCTTTCGTTTCAGCCTTGGCCACGTTCCTCGCAACCTTGAACGCCATTCATCCCTTTCGCGAAGGCAATGGCCGAACCCAACTCGTGTTCGTGAGTTTGATTGCGCACGAGGCCGATCATCCGCTCGACCTAGATCTGCTGAGGGAGGTAGAATTTCTGACTGCAATGATCGCCAGCTTCAACGGGCATGAAGAGCACTTGCGGCAAGAACTGACTCTGATGATCGAATAAACTCGTTGGACAATCTACGCCGCCAATTCCCCACTCATCCCGAACCGCTCGTGCATCAGTGTTGTCGAGACGATGCGCTGGATGCGGCCTTCGTGGGCGGGGCGTTCGTCGGGGGGGCAGGTTTTCATGTCCTCGAATGCCTGGCGCGCTTTGGCGTGGTCGAAGATCGGCTGGTCGTCGAGGGCGCGTGAGGCGAGGACGTCGGCCATCATTTCCATCATCGGATCGCCGGCGGCGGCGGGGGGCGATGTGAAGGGGTGTTTCTCACGGTTGTAGACTTCCTCGATCAGCACATCCTTTGCTGCTTCGCGCAGGACATGCTTTTCGCGATAGCCCTTGATCTTCATGGCGATGGGAATGCGCGCGGCGTAGTGGGCGACGTGGTGATCGAGGAAGGGCACGCGGCCCTCGATCGAATGCGCCATCTCCATGCGGTCGCCGAGGAAGGTGAGGATGAAGTTCGCGAGATGCGTCTTGGAATTCACGTAGAGACCCTGATGCAGGCGGTCGCGCCCGGCGATGGCCATCGACAGAGGCAGGCTGTCGAGCACGTCGGCATAGACCGACTTGCCCGCGACGAGGTTCGCAACCTCGCCGCGCAGGCCAGCCGACAGCGCGATGCCCATGGCGCCGAAGGTTTCGATGAAGGAGGGGAGGAAGCCCAGCCGGTTCACCACTTCCACGAATATCGGGTGGTCGGCCGCCCGCTGCATGAAGATGGAACGGGTGGCGGGGTTGGAATCGAACATCTGCGCGATCAGCGCATCGGTCTCCTTCGGCGTGCGGCCGTTGGGGTGGTGCAGGAGCGCATCGCGGCGGAAGGTGGCGTAGCCGCCGAGCAGTTCGTCCGAGCCTTCGCCGGTGAACACGACCTTGAGGCCAGCATCGCGCACCGCCTTCGAGAGCAGAAATTTGGCGGCGCCGTGGCCGTTCACCATCGGCGTTTCGGAATGCCAGACGGCGTCCGAATAGGCGTCGGCGAGCGCTTGGCGCGTGACAGGCACCTGATGATAGGACGCGCCGACGAACTCCGCCTGACGGCGCGCGATCGGGCTTTCGTCCCAGACCGGATTGTCGAAGGCGAGGGTATAGGCGCGGATCGGCCGGCTCATCTCGCGCTGGGCGAGGCCCAGGACGGCGCAGGAGTCGATGCCGCCTGACAGATAGCAACCGACTTCGACGTCGGCGATCATGCGCTCGCGCACGGCGTCGGCCAGCACCTCGCGAAAGCCGGCGACCACTTCGGCTTCGGAGCGGCTGTCGGCGGCGGTTTCGTCCGTGGTCGGCAAATCCCAGTCCCAGTAGCGGTAGATCTGCACGTCAGCGCCGCGCGCGATCACGTAGCAACCCGGCGGCACCGAGCGGATGCCGGCGAACATCGTGCGTTCGTGGTTACGCACGATGTGGAGATCCTGCCACGCGGCTTCAGCATCCCATGTTGCCGGGACCCCCAGAGCAAGAAGCGCCTTGATCTCGGAAGCGAAGAACACGCCGTCGGGCGTGACGGCATAGAAGAGTGGCTTGATGCCGAAGCGGTCGCGGATGCCGATCATGATGTTGCGGCGCTGGTCGGCGATCAGGACGGCAAACTCGCCGCGCAGCTGTTCGGTCGCGCGCATGCCGTGCTGCAGGTAGAGATGCAGCGCGATCTCGCTGTCGGAGTCGGTCTTGAAGCGGCTGCCCCGGGCGCGCAGGTCGTCGCGGATGGCCTTGTAGCCGTAGAATTCGCCATTGACTGCGAGATGGACGTCGCCCTCGGCATTGGACATCGGCTGGTCGCCATTGTTGAGGCCGATGATGGAGAGGCGCGTATGGCCAAGGAAGAAGGCGCCGCTGGTCCAGTAGCCCTGGCCGTCAGGGCCGCGATGATCGAGGGAATCCAGCGCCTTCTGGACGCGCTCGCGCGGAAGAGGCTTGCGCGCAACGCCGCCGATGAGTCCACACATGAAGCGTTCCCCGGAGCGATGCTTGCTGCGTTACGCAGTGCGTCGCCTGTTGTTTTCTGACCGGCAGGCAATTCCTGCGGCGCGGATGTGTCAAGCTAGCGTAGGGTCAGGCATGGATGGCCCGATCAGGGACGATAGCCGCCGCCGTCGAGAAAGGCCTGTTCCTCTGCCGTGGTCGTGCGGCCGAGGATGTCGTTGCGATGCGGGAAGCGGCCGAAGCGGGCGATAAGGTCGCGGTGGGAGCGGGCGTGGTAGGCGTGGTTCTCGCTGATGGGCGAGAGGAGTTCGACGGCACGGTCCTGGTCGGCGAGGTTTTCGGAGTGATCGAAGGGCATGTAGGCGAAGGAGCGGACGTCGTCGGGCAGCGCCTGGTCGTGGCCGGTGGCGACCATCGCTTTTGCGGCTTCGAGCGCGAGGGCGTCGGTGGCGAAAGCGCGGGGTGTGTCGCGGAAGGCGTTGCGGGGATACTGGTCGAGCAGGAGGATTTCGGCGAGCGCGCCTTCGGGCGTTGCGCGCCAGTGCGCGAGTTCGCGGCGAGAGGCTTGTTCATGGAGCAGGGCGAAGCGGTCGCGAAAAGCGACGTCGAAGGCGAGGTCCTTGGCGAACCATTTCTTCGGGCCGGCCTCGCGCCAGAAGGCGAGGACGGCCTGCGCATCTTCTGGAGTCGCGGCCATGATCAGAGACCCTGGAAGGGGCCGTCGCAGGTTTTCGGATCGCCTGAGCTGTAGCCGGACTTCAGCCACTGCATGCGTTCGGCGGAGGAGCCGTGGGTGAAGTTCTCGGGTGTCACGCGGCCGCCCTGGCGTTTCTGCAGCGTGTCGTCGCCGATGGCGCTCGCTGTCTTGAGGCCGGCTTCGAGGTCTCCGGATTCCATCGCGACATTGCCGCCCGAAACCTTGGAGGCGTTCGCGGCCCAGACGCCGGCATAGCAATCAGCCTGGAGTTCGAGGGCGACGGAGTAGCGGTTGCCGGCTTCCTTGCCCATCGACTGCTGCGCCTGCTGCACTTTCTGCGACGTGCCCTGCAGGGTCTGCAGGTGATGGCCGAATTCGTGAGCGATGACGTAGGCCTTGGCGAAGTCCGCGTCCGACGCGCCCAGCTGCGTGCTCATCGTCTGCCAGAAGGACAGGTCGAGGTAGACGGTCTGGTCGGTGGGGCAATAGAACGGCCCCATTGCCGCCTGGCCATAGCCGCAGCCCGTGCCGGTGCCGGTATCATACAGCACAACGCTGGGCGGCTTGTAGCCGTTTACCGTCTCCGTCCAGACATCGTTCACATTGGCGCCGACGACATCGACGAATTTGCCGGCGTCGTCTTGCGGCGTACCCATCGTGCCGCGTTCCTGTGCGCCCTGGCCGATAAAGGCGCCGGCGACGGACTGCGTCGTGTTAGGATCTACGCCGAGGAAGACGTAGGCGAGCACGGCAATGATACCGACAAGGCCACCACCGCCCGCGACGGCGCCGGGCCCGAGGCCGCGCCTGTCTTCTACTCCGCCGCCTGAACGGCCGCCTTTCCAACGCATGTCATCTCTCCCACGCTTGCCGCGCCAATAGGCCAGAACGCGCGAGAGAAGGAAAGGCTGCGCTGTGGCGGCGCGAAGGTGTTGCGGCTAGAGTGCGCCGCGATCAACAGGGGAGACGCGGGTGGCGCATCCGATACGCGTGGGAGTTGGCGGCTGGACGTTCGAGCCATGGGACGAGACGTTCTATCCGGCGGGGCTGTCGAAGGCGAAGCAGTTGCAGCACATGAGCCGCACGATGACGGCTGTGGAAGTCAACGGGACGTACTATTCGTCATTCAAGCCGGACACGTTCGCCAAATGGCGCGACGAGACGCCGGACGGGTTCGTGTTCAGCCTGAAGGCGCATCGCTTCTCGACGGTGCGCAAGACCAAGACGGACATGAAGACATCCACCGGGCTGTTCCTCGACCAGGGCATCACGCAGCTGAAGGACAAGCTGGGGCCGATCAACTGGCAGTTCCCGGGCAACCGCAAATTCGACCGCGAGCACTTTGAGAACTTTCTTTCGGTGCTGCCGAAGGAGAAGGATGGCATTGCACTGCGCCACGCGCTGGAGGTGCGCGGGACGGGGTATGATGATCCGGCATTCTTCGAGCTGCTCGACAAGCATGGCGCGACGGTGGTGTACGCGGAGGACGATGAATTTCCGAAGCTTGGTCACCTTGGGTCGGATTTTGTCGTCGCGCGGCTGATGCAGTCGCAGGCAGACGACAAGTCGGGCTATCCGAAGAAGGAGATCGACCGGTTCGCAAAGATGGCGACCGACTGGGCGAAGAAGCGCGACGTGTTCGTGTTCTTCATCTCGGGCGCGAAGGAGCGCAATCCGGCGGCTGCCGTGTCGCTGCAGGAGAGGCTCGGCTTGAAGCCGCTGGTTGCGCCGATGCCGGTGGCCGACAAGAAGGCTCCGGCGAAAAAGAAGTGATGCGATGCGCCTGAACCAGGTCACGGTCCCGCTGGTCGACTATGAGGCGAGCAAGGCGTTTTACTTGCGGCTTGGCCTGAAGCTGATCGTCGACTCGCCGCCGCACTATGCGCGCTTCGAGATGCCGGAGGGCGGAGCGACATTCTCGATCGAGAGGGTGGAAGGATGGACTGGCGGCGACTGGCCGGAGGTGTGGTTCGAGAGTGACCGGCTGGATGAACTCGTGGCGGAGTTGAAGGCGAAGGGTGTCGCGTTTGAGCGTGAGCCCGAGACGATGAGCTATCTCTGGCGTGTGGCGCAGCTGCGCGATCCGGCGGGCAATCGGATTGCGCTCTATCATGCGGGCGAGAACAGGTTGAACCCACCCTGGCGGGTGAAGTGATCCCTCATGCTTGAGCCGTGAACGTTGACAGAGACCCCCTCCTGACCCCCCCCTTTCAGGGGGAGGGACCGTGTTGCTCCAGCTGTCTTCAAGGTTGGGTAGGTTGGTGACGCAGGGTCCCTCCCCCTGAAAGGGGGAGGTCAGGAGGGGG
>JANOKS010000111.1:0-16295 GCA_031419455.1 Alphaproteobacteria bacterium | reverse complement strand
GTTCCGGTACTTCAAGACGTCGCCTGAAATCATCCGCCTGGCGGTGATGATGTACGTCCGGTTCCCGCTGTCGCTTCGGAATGTCGAGGACCTGCTCCATGAGCGCGGCATCGACATCAGCCATGAGACGATCCGGGCCTGATGGAACAGGTTCGGACCGATCTTCGCGGCGGACATCAAGCGAGGCAGGGTGAAGGCGATGCGTGCACACACGCAATGGCGGTGGCATGTCGACGAGATGTACGTGAAGATCAACGGCGAGATCCACTACCTCTGGCGGGCCGTGGATCACGAAGGAGAAGTGCTGGAGGCGTTCGTCTCCAAACGGCGGGATCGCCGGGCGGCATTGAAGTTCTTGCGCAATGCAGTGAAGCATTACGGCGAACCGAGGGTGATCGTAAGGGACGGGCTGAAGTCCTATGACGCTGCACTCAGAGAACTTGGCCTTGAGGATCGCCAGGAAACCGGAAGATGGCGCAACAACCGGGCCGCGAATTCACACCAGCCGTTGCGACGTCGTGAGCGCGCAATGCAACGCTTCCGCCGACGACAAACCCTGGAGCGGTTCGCCTCGGTCCATTCCTCGGTCTTCAATCACTTCAACAAGGATCGCCACCTCAACCACCGAGCTGTCTTCAAGGCGAACCGCGCCGCCGCTCTCGCTGAGTGGCGTCAACTCGGTGCAGCCTGATTCCGACGATCCGCGTCTTCCGGAGACTGGTTCGCTTTCGTCTGACACCACCCGGACAGATGACCGCACCCGACAGATCCGCAAATCAACCCAACTTTCCCCTTGCATCGCCGGGGCCGTCCACAGATGACAGTGTCGACGCCAGAGTTCACTTAGCTGATGTTTGCGGCTAACTTGCCTGTGCCTACCGCCGCCAATCGAACGAGAGGGATTGCGCGAATGCACGCGCTCAAAAGAACTGGACTCCTTCTCGCGATTTTCGCCATCGCGGTGGCGCCGCCTGCAATCGCTCAGGCGACTGGGTTGACCGAGCCCGGATACCAAACCCCGCGCACCGGTTGGGGTGTGCCCGACCTGCAGGGCTTCTGGACCAATACCTCGTTCACCGGAATGCAGCGTCCCGCTGGCGCGACCAAACTTGTCCTAAGCGAGGAGGAAGCTGCCGCGCTTGCGAGACGCAACACCTATACCGGGGCGAGGCGCGAGGAAGCCGGGGCCTCCAAAGTTGATGAAAAATCATCGCGAGAGCTTCTGGCCGACAATAATCCTTCCCGAGGTTACAACACGTTCTGGATGGACCCCGGCCAGGGCTACGCCAAGGTGAAAGGCGAGTACCGCTCTTCCTGGATAATCAATCCACCGGACGGCCGCATTCCGTACAGCGAGCGCGGCATTCAGGCCAACACGCGCGGTGGCGGCGCCGGCGCCTATGACGACTTCGAGCGGCGCCCTATGGCGGAACGTTGCATCATGAGCTTCACCGGCGGCTACGGCCCCGTCATTGGCAACGGCATGTATAACAACACGCTGCAGCTCGTGCAGTCGCCCGGCTCGGTGATGATCCTCGCCGAGATGATCCACGACGCTCGCATCATACCGATCGTCAAGAGCAAGGCCGATGTGAAACACGGCCCCGTGGTCATTCCGAAATGGGGCGGCGACGGCGTCGGCTGGTACGAGGGCGACACATTGGTGGTCGAGACGGTGAACTCCCACCCCAGGCAGCGCTCCTACATTTCGCCCGGCGGCAAGGTAACTGAACGGTTCACGCGTTGGTCTGACAGCCAGATTTTCTATCAGTTCACTGTCGAAGACCCCATGCTCTACAAACAGGCCTGGGGCGGGGAGATGTCTCTCAACATCTCCGGAGAACCGCTCTACGAGTATGCCTGCCACGAAGGGAACTATGCTCTTCCCGGTATCCTCGCTGGTGCGCGGCAACTCGAGCGTGAAGGCCGCCCACACCCGCCAGAAAAGCCGATCTTCGCCGGCGTGGACGTCTCCGACGGCGAGTAAGGCTGGCTAGTGCTGTCAACTTAGGACACATTCAACGATAAGTGAATCGTGATCCGTCCGCGTGTGATCAAAGTTATCCGCATTCTGTCCACCCTCGCCTGCTCAGGCGAGAATGGCAGATACCGGTTAGCGTTAGCCTGTCAGCACCGTAGCGCTTCATTGTCCGCTTGAGAGCAGAAACTGGATCTGCGGTGACTGCGCACGCCGAAATCAGAGCGTTAGTCGCCAGCCGGCATAATGTCAGCCGAGCAGACATCAGCCCGGCCGCCCGCTGAATCGCGCCAGATCTGGCGCACCAGCCTGTCAGTGCGCGCCTCTGCCGGCGCGAAAGTTCGCGCCCCGGGCGGCAACCGATGCAGCTCCGCCGCCGCGCCGCACACCACGCCCAGCAGCTTGTCCGCCGGCAGCGACAGCGGTCCGGGTAGATGTTCTGCAGGCGCACCTTCAGTGCCGCGGGGTTGGTCGCAGACAGCCAGGCAGAACCGATCGCACTCACCAGCGCCGCCCCCGCCACAAACCAGAGCCCGCGCATCCACAGCCAGGTCCCGCCGGGGGCGAGGCCTGCCGCGACCAGCACGATGGCGCCATACATAGCGCCGCCGAGCAGGCCGAGGAAGAATCCGCCAACTGCCGTCATCTCGCCACTCCTGATGATCGCGCCTCGATAGCCTCTGATGCGTTCGTCATATCTTCCCCGATAGCGATCGTTCGCGGCAACGCTTGCCAGCCTAACATGAGGGAGCGGCACCGGACGATTTGGCAACCCGGCGCGAGATTTGCGGCCGCGCCTGATCTTAGCGTTTGCACATGCCAGCGGCGGGACGGATGATGGTCCAAACAATCATCGGGAGGAACGGGCATGAGGCTAGTGGCAGCAAGCATCGGGGCGCTCGCGCTCGCCGGATGCGTTCTTCCGATGGGAATACCGGGAATGGGCACCGCCGGGATCGCCACAAATCCTGCCGAAGCGCAAGCGGCGGCCGCCGCATTGCAGCAGGCGCAAATGGTCGGGGCCGCCCAGGCGACGCGGCCCGGAGACGCCGCAATGGACTGCCCCGCGCTACAGGCCGAGATGATGGCATCGATGCAGGATCCGAAGTTCAAACAGGCTATGGCCAGCATGGGCGCCACTGCCAAGGACGAGCAGGCGAAGATCGACGCCGCCATGGCCGGCAAGACGGGTCCCGGCGCCACGCCCAACCCAGACGCCCCGCTGAGCATGACAGCCAATCTTACAACGATGATGCCTCAGATCATGCGGAGCCAAAGGCTGAATGAACTAGCGACCGCGAAGAAGTGCGCATTTCTTCAGGGCATGACAACAAACTAGACCGCGACGCGAACTGGTTTCAACTTCGCCAATTTATCGAAACGTGCCAGCTGCGCGGGCGTCTTTGAGCGCTGCTCTTCAAGCCCCCTTAGCATTGTCCTGTATCGCGTCTCGCAATTCCCGGAGTTCGGCAATGACGCCAAGAAGCATGGCGTGCATGACTTCCGTTTGGCGGATAATTGCTGTCGCCGGATCACCAGCCTTCAACGCGTTAGCAAGGCTGACACTCGCCGCCTCGATAGGACGCATCGACATTCAGGTTCCCCATTGCATCGCGCAAGCGAGGTGGATGAAGGCCAGGAAGCGCGCGGCCCGGCGGTCATACCGGGTTGCGAAGCGCCGGAAGTTCTTGAGCCTGTTGATGCATCGCTCGACCTGGTTGCGTCGTTTGTAGATCGCCTTGTCGTGGCGGATCAGCTTTTTGCGTGTTCGGTTCGAGGGGATGACGGCCTTGGCTTTCTTTGCCTTTATGAGGGCCCGCAAGGCGTTGCTGTCATAGGCCTTGTCGGCGAGGACGTGTCGCGCCGGGATACCTTCGAGCAGAGCCGGAGCAGTGGTGATGTCGCCCTGCTGGCCCGGCGTGATCATAACCTTCAGCGGTCGACCGCGCCCATCAACGATCAAGTGGACCTTGGTTGTCAGTCCTCCTCTGGAACGCCCCAGCGCCTGATCGCGCGCCCCCCTTTTCCGCCCGCTGCCTGCTGGTGAGCGCGGATCAGGGTGGTGTCGAGCATGACATAGTCATTGTCGGGATCGTCGATCAGATGCTTGAAAACGCGCTCCCAGACGCCCCCGTCCGCCCAGCGGCCAAAACGCTTATGGATGGTTTTGTATTTGCCATAGCGCTCGGGCAGATCGTGCCAGTGTGCGCCGGATCGCAGCACCCAGAGAACAGCGTTCACGAACAACCGGTTGTCGACGCCCGTCCGACCCGGATCGCTCTTCTTGCCTGGTAGTAGATCGGCGATCCGCCGCCACTGTGCATCGGTCAGTTCATACCGCTTGGCCATCCCACAAGCTCCAGAATCGATTCTGGAAACCGATGAATCACATCAGCCATGCAAATTGAATCCTGAATGTCGATTGGCCCCAGGGCTTTCTGTCAACGCGTCGGCGTCTATTGGCGGCGTGAAGCGGGTTGTGTCCTTAACCTGACACCCGCAAAGCGGCTAAAGCGCCCACTAGCCGGTTAGCGGCTCCGGATGAAGTCGAGAATTTTTGGCGCGACCGAATTGCGCCACCGCGAACCCGAAAAAATCGCGTAGTGGCCAGCTTCCAGCTCCACATGATGCCGTTTTAGGCGCTTGGGAAGACCTTTAGCCACATTCAGCGCGGCAGCGCATTGCCCGGGCGCAGCCACATCGTCGCGACCGCCTTCGACGACCATCAGCGGTGTCTCTTTCATTTCGGCAATCGAAACGTGTTCGCCGCGCAGGGCGAAGGCGTCGCGCCCGACTTCGCACTTTTGGAAGATGCGCTCGACTGTCGAGAGGTAGAACTCGGCCGTCATGTCCATCACCGCGAGGTATTCGTCGTAGAAGCTGTTGTGCCGGGCGGCGGCGACTTCATCGCCGTTGGCGATGTCCAGCCACTGTTTCTGGAACGCCTTGGCGTGGCGGTCGAGGTTCATCGACATGAAGGCCGAAAGCTGCATCGCGCCCGGATAGACGCTGCGGCCTTTGCCCGGGAAGCCGTGGCTGACGCGGTGCACAGAGGTCCGCTTCAGCGTATCGATCGAAACCTTGTCGGCGAATTGGGTGACTTCGGTCGGCGCCGCGTGAGGATTGATGGGTCCGCCCACGAGCGTCAGCGAGCCCAGCGTCGTGTGGTTGTGGCGCTTTTCCTGGCGGGCGGCCGCCACGAGCGCCAGCGGCGCCGGCTGGCAGACGCCAATGACGTGGAGATCCGGCCCCAGGACATCGAACCAATTCAACAGGTAGTCGACATAGTCCTCGATATCGAAACTGCCGGCTTCCACCGGCACTTCGCGCGCATTTCGCCAGTCGGTGATGTAGACGTCGGCTTCCGGCAGCAGGCGAAGCACGGTCTCGCGCAGCAGCGTGGCGTAGTGACCGGATTTCGGCGCCACCAGCAGGATCTTCGGCTGGCCTTCGCTCGCTCTGCCTTTGTCGAAGTGCACGAGGTCGCCGAAGGGCTGGGCGTCGGCCACCTTTACCTCGACCGACACATCGCGCAGGCCGACTCGGACGTCGTCGATCCGCCAGCCTGGCTTTGAGAACATCGCGTTGAGCGAACGGTCGGTCAAAATGGAGGCCGCCTCGATCGAGGCCGCGACAGGACCGCCAAACTGGCGCATGATCGGGTGCGACCAAAATATCTCGGCGAGCTTGGCCGAGCGCCTCAGGCTTTGCGCAGACAGATGCGCAAGCTCATAGGCGAGCACGTTTGTAGGCTGCATGTTCGACCCCGATCTCAACTTTACCTAACTTCAATCGCCGGCTCGCGCCCCCTACGCGGACGATTTGGTGCGCCGCACTATATTTAACGACCGTCAACCTGGGTGATAGTTTCCCCACACACCAGAATGCGGACCCTCAGATGAACCGAACAGAAAGTTTCAGCTCCGCAGGGGCGCTCGAGTTGGGACGGAACTTCCAGCGTATCAACTTCCTGCTGCAACGGCTATTCTTCGCGCTCTCCCGTCGCGAGATACGCAATCCGGGTGTCGAGGGGCCCGGACAACCCTTCTTCATGCGCGCCGCCATGGGCCAGATGGCCGGGATCCTGTCGAACCCGATGAAGGCGTTCCACACGCAGATGCAGTTTTGGCAGAACACCACAGCGCTCTACGCCGAACTTTCCCAGGCGACGATCTCTGGTCGCCAGCAACTTCCCTCCGATGGCGATACCGATGCCCGCTTTTCAGACGAGGAGTGGAATACGCATCCTTTGTTCTACTACCTGAAGCGCCAATACAAGATCATGTCCGCCTACATGGAGAGCGTCGCTGAAGGGGCCGACATGGGCGACGACGAGAAGCACCAAGAGCAAATCTCCTTCTTCACCAAGCAGTTGGTAGACCTGCTCTCGCCAGCGAACTTCCTGGCGTCCAACCCGGTGGCGATAAAGAAGGCGGTTGAGACAAATGGCCGCTCCCTGGTCGAGGGGCTCGAAAATCTGGTCTCGGACCTCGAGCGCTCGGACGGCGACCTGCTTGTCACCCTGTCTGACCCCAACGCATTCAAGGTCGGGGAAACCCTTGCGACAGCCAAAGGCTATGTCGTGCACGAGACCGAGTTGTTCCAGCTGCTGCGCTTCGAGCCGACCACTGACACGGTCTATGCTCGTCCGCTCCTGATGG
Organism: Alphaproteobacteria bacterium; assembly: GCA_031419455.1. Classification (GTDB taxonomy): domain Bacteria; phylum Pseudomonadota; class Alphaproteobacteria; order Caulobacterales; family Hyphomonadaceae; genus UBA7672. The sequence continues at coordinate 9,656 of JANOKS010000111.1, read as the reverse complement.
TCCCGCCCTGGATCAACAAGTACTACATCCTCGACCTGCAGCCGAAGTCGTCGATGATCCGCTGGCTGACCAGCCAGGGCTTCGCCGTCTACGTCGTGTCCTGGCGGAACCCGCACAGCGACATGTGCGACTACGGCATGGACAGCTACGTCCACGAGGGCGTGCGCAAAGCAGTCGATGCGGTCAACCACCTTTCTGATTCCGACGACTGCAATGTGGTCGGCTACTGCATCGGCGGCACCACGCTGGCCCTGACGCTGGCGTTGTTTTCCAAGACGCAGAAGGCGGCGGATTCGCCTATCCGCTCGGCGACGTTCTTCACCGCCCTCACCGACTTCGAAGACCCGGGCCCGCTGAAGTCCTTCATCGACGAAGACTTCATCTCCGGCATCATAATCGAGGCCAAGCGCAAGGGCTATCTAGACCAGCGCATCATGGCGCGGACCTTCAGCTACCTGCGCCCTAACGACCTCGTCTACGGCCCCGCCGTGAAGGCCTATCTCCTCGGCGAGCCGCGTCCTAAATTCGACCTCCTGTTCTGGAACGAAGACTCGACGCGGCTCCCTGAGCGTATGGCTCGCGAATACCTGACGCACCTTTATCGCGACAATGACTTTGCAAAAGGCGAGTTCGACCTCGGCGAAACCAAAGTCTCGATCGACGATATCAAGATGCCCCACTACGTCGTTGCCTGTGAGAAGGACCACATCGCGCCGTGGAAGGCGTCGTTCAAGGGGCTCGCGCGCGCCAAGGGCGGCGGCCGTTTCGTGCTGGCCCAGTCGGGCCACATCGCCGGCGTGATCAACCACCCGGACAAGCAGAAATACGGCTACTGGGTCTCCGACGACACGCCGGGCAAGGACCTCGACGCTTGGAAATCTGCCGCCGCACCGCATGACGGCTCGTGGTGGCCGGACTGGAGCGCGTGGCTCGCTAAACGCTCCGGCAAGAAGATCGACGCCAACGCCGCCTTCCCGCCAGAACTGCCAAAACTGCAGCCGGCGCCGGGGAGCTATGTGCGCGAGTAATGGCGAGCTCACCGCCCACGATCCAAACGAAGGCGCCTATCCGGCGACGGGCGATTACGTTCACGCGCTGGCAGCGCGTGAGCACAGCCGCACCTCGATGTCGCCGGCAAGAACTGTCAGATTAACTCGTGGCGGTTTGGCAGGGCTTTCAACGGTGCTGTCGAGTTAGCCATCGTCTGGCTGCATCCCGAGATCGAAATCTCCAGCGAAGACAGTATGGCCGGCCGGTCGCTATTTTCACTTGACGAGTATTCGCGCTTAACTTGACAGCGCCGCGTTAGCCTAGCGCTGCCGTCGGGAACAATTTCTCACGGAAGCGTCGCGCTGAGATTGCCGCCTCATGCATTTGCGACACTTAACGATTTTGCATTTGTTTGGTGCGAATAGTGGTGCGGCAGAAAGGAAGGGGAGCGCCATGCTAACGCGGCTCACGCCGTCCGTTCTCCTCGCTTGAGGGCGAGCGCACGATCCGAATCCGTAGATAGCCCGAAAGCTGCTGACGCCATGCCCGCTGCCTTGAAATCAAGTCCCAATCTCGTGCTTGTCGCCGATGACGATCCCCTGCTCGTGATGCTCATTGAGCACCATCTCATCTCCGCAGGATACAAGGTGATCTCCGCCTCCGATGGTGAGGCTGCCCTGTCACTCATAAGACTGGAATCGCCAGCCGCGGTAATTCTAGATCAGATGATGCCCATCATGAGCGGTAGCGAGGTCCTTAGACATCTCAAGGCCGAACAAGGTCTTTCCGACCTGAAGGTCCTGATGCTGACGACACTAAAGAGTGAGGACCAAGTCGTCAGCGCCCTGAAGCTTGGCGCTGCTGATTTCTTGACCAAGCCGTTTAGTCCTGCAGAACTCGTTGCGCGCATTGACAAGCTTGTACCGCTGGCTGCGGCATGAACCGCGCGACTCGACTGCTGGCGCTTTGCTACGTGATTGCGCTCGCTCCGAATGGAGCGGCGGCCGATCCGGTATCGCGCGCCGATGCCAGTGCCAGCACAAGTTCGCTCTCACGGAGTCTGCCGGATTGGCGGGAGGTCTCCCTCGCCCTGTCGCGTCGGTTTGACGATGGCTGGGCGGGCGTGGCGAAGCTGGACATTCAAGAGCGCTTCGACAAGGAGGACGTCTACGCCGAACTGAGAATCGAGCGGGCACTGCGCGGTGGGACATTCTACTTCGCCGCGGGCGGCGCAGAAGACGCCGACTTTCGGCCCGAATTGGCGATCAAGGCGGGTGGACAGCTCGATATCTCGGAACGTACTGGAGCAACCCTGTTGCTGCTCGACGTTGATGCTTCCAGGTTCAATTCGAGCGATGTCTTTGCGTTGAAGGCAGGAATAGATCACCAGCTCACAGCAAACGGATGGCGCGTACGACTTCAAGCGATCTCTGTTTCCGAAACTGGCGGACCCTCGCTGCTCGGGTACGCCCTGCAAAGCCAATTGCCGCTTGGTCAAAGTCTCTCGATGCATTTCGGCTACGCAGATGCCCCCGAGACTTCCGAGGGCGTCGTCGTGCGGGTCAAGGGATGGACGACCGGCCTAATTCTGGATGTCGGCGAGACCTGGATAATTCGCGCCGACGTCACGACTGAGGATCGCGGCGCGTACACGCGAGACGAGATTGCAGTCGGCACTGCGCTGCGGTTCTAGCGCCATGCAGATGCTCATCGCTCTCTGGAACGTGTCACTTTCGCTCGCAGCCGTATCCCTTCTTGGCATGGCGGCGCTGCTCATTGGGCGCCCGATCCGCGCCAGGCGAAATCGGCGAATTGTGCGTTCTCGGACGTACATCAATCAAGTGCTTATCAAGCAGGATCTTTCTCAACGAGAGCTTCGCAAGCATGTGGCTCAGGCCGCCAAACTGAACGCTCTTGCGCTGATTATTCTCGAGGTGTTGTCCGTTGTTCGCGGCATTACTCGAACGACGTTCATTGCACGATTGACTGACGTAGGCGCCGCCGGCGCGCTTCGTGCAAGCGCCAGACAGGGTCGGCCTACGGATCGCCAGCGCGCTGTTGAAGCCTTAGCTGGCTTTCCCCGCACGGAATCCGAAGTGACTCTCCAGGAGGCGTGGTGGGATGAAAATCCCGCAGTACGTTTTGCGGCGATGCGCGCGTCAATCGATCTCGGCGCCCCCCCTGCGTTCGTTGATGTTCTGCGACTTGCAGACTGTGCTGGACCCGCCGAGCGAACGCTGGCCGCTAATGTTCTGGCATCGATGGCGCGCGCTAGTCCATCAGCCGCCCGCTTGGCGCTTGCTCAGGCGGAATTGCAATCAAGCACCCGCAAGACGCTGGTCGAAGCATTGGCCTACAGCAACGACCCGGAGACGACTGAGGTTTTGTTGGCAATCGCTGCAGACAGCGATCCTTTGGTTCGCGCGTCAGCCGTGGGCGCGATCGGCTTGCACCCGTCGCCCCTTTCCTTCGGCACAATCATCGGCGCGTTCAACGATGCATCCTGGGAAGTACGGGCAGCCGCCGCCGATGCAGCCGCGAAAGTTCGGAACATCTCCATGGAGCCGTGCCTCAAACTATTGCTCTGTGACGAACACTGGTGGGTCCGTGTCCGGGCGGCCGAAGCGCTTCGAATCCTGAATCCGCCCCAACAACGGGCTGGGGCCGCATGACCATGCTGCCCGATTTTTTCTATGCCGCTGCCGGAATCCTTGTGATTAGCCTGATCGCCATTGGCGCAGCGCAGAATCTGCTACACGTGCTGCAACTCGTGCTGGCTGCTCGCGCCCTGAAAGACGCCCCGCCGGAGCCGACGTCGGGACCGCTCTGGCGGCGAAGCGCCGAGCTCGTCCCGCCGATCAGCATTCTTGCGCCCGCTTACAATGAGGCGGAAACGATCGTGGAGAGCGTCCGCTCACTTCTAGCTCAGCAATATCCGCAATTCGAGATCATCGTCATCAATGACGGATCGACCGACGCAACTCTGAAGGAATTGCAAGCCGCCTTCAAACTTGCGCCTACCCAACGCGACTGCGAAGGAGCGCTGTCCTATGCAAAGGTCCGAGGCGTTTTCGCGGCCGAGATGCACCCCAACCTGCTGGTCATCGACAAGCTCAACGGCGGCAAGGCTGACGCATTAAACGCAGGACTGGACCACGCGCGACATCCGATTTTCTGTTCAATGGACGCAGACTCGATTCTCGAGCCCGACGCACTGTTCCGGGCCGTGCAACCGTTCGTAGCTGATCCTGAGCGCGTTGTGGCTTCCGGCGGGACCGTAAGAATCGTCAATGGTTGCGCGGTTCGCGGCGGACGTGTGGGGGAGTACCGAATACCAGCCAACCCGCTGGCCCTGCTCCAGACTGTCGAGTACATGCGTGCATTCCTGATGGCGCGACTTGCCTGGAGCCGTATCGGCGCGCTTACGATCATTTCGGGCGCATTTGGTTTGTTTCGTCGAAGTGTCGTCGTGGAATTCGGCGGATACGCACATGGCCTTGTGGGGGAGGACATGGAACTTGTCGTCCGGCTCCATCGGCTGCACCGTGAGCGCAAGCGCGACTATCGCATCGCTTTCGTTCCGGAACCCGTTTGTTGGACTGAGGCGCCCGAAACGATCCGTGCGCTATCTCGTCAGCGTCGGCGGTGGCAGCGCGGATCCTTGGAAACCTTTGCCCTCCACCGCAAGATGTTGCTCAATCCCCGTTACGGACGTGTCGGTGTCTTGGGGTTTGCGAGCATTCTCCTAATCGATGTGCTAGGGCCGATCGCGGAAATCGCCGGGTACCTGCTTGTTCCTGCCTTTTGGCTGCTTGGCATACTGTCGGTGGAATACCTTTTGGCATTTCTCGCGGTCAGTTTCGTATTCGGCATCGCCATAAGTGTGGGTTCGCTGGTCCTCGAGGAGCAGCAGCTACAGCGTGTTACCAGAACTTCAGAACTGATTGCTCTCACCATCGCTGCGGTTCTGGAGAACTTCGGATACCGCCAGCTCAATTCGATCTGGCGAGTGCTCGGATGCTGGGACTGGATGAGCGGCGCCCGCGCGTGGGGAGAAATGAAGCGGAAGGGCTTTTCCAAGCCCGCAGTCTAAGCCTGAGACGCACTGCCTGTAAAAGGCCACATCAAACTCGGCGTCTTGCGAGGCGCACGGCACAGCCTTGCACCGCCTCCCTGAAGCCACGCATAGCGCGTCCGACACAAGATTAAGGCTCCATAGAGACTCAAGCAGGTATGATTGTACGATCATTTGTCGAGCTCGCTCATGTCGCCCAGGCCTCTCCAAATCATCGTTGCCGATGACGACGCCATGATCCTGGACGTGGCGCGCCACGCACTGCGTTCTGAAGGCTATGACGTGATCGCCGTCAAAAACGGTGAGCTCGCGCTACACCAGGCGCAATTCAAGGGACCGGCTCTTGTCATTCTGGACGGCTCGATGCCAGTCATGGACGGCTATGCAGCGCTTGCAGCAATCAAGTCGGACGCCGCAACCACGAGCATTCCCGTTCTCATGCTGACTGCCCGGCGCAACGCCGATGACGTCCGGCGGGCGATCGACCTGGGCGCATCTGGATATATCGCCAAACCCTTCGAGACGCGCGTCCTGTTGCAGCGTGTGCGTTCGATCTTGAACCCAGCCGCAACACACACACCAACGGCGGGCGGTCCGAGTTCATTGATTGAGATCGCAGTCGCTGGCGAATGCCTGGCCCCGTAGTTTCGGTAGATGCCGATGGATTATGTAAGCCTCCCCCTATCTGAGACCAGGAATTGGTTCGATCGCGTGCAAAAACACTCCGCCGTTCGGGCGGTGGCGCTTTTTGCAGTTGCGTCCACGGTTGTCTATTTGAGCGCTACTTTTGGTCGTGAGGCGGGCCGCGTTGCCGCAATCTGGCCAATGAACGCCGCCCTGCTGGCATTTCTCGCCCACCAACCTCGTAAGTCCTGGCAGACGCTGATTGCCATCACGTGGTGTGCGAACGTCTGCGTGAACGTGCTCATGGGCGATGACCTCCTGCGAGCCGTCATTTTGAGTCTCGCCAACTCTGTCGAAGTAATCATTTGCGCGCGGCTGTTATTCAAACCCGGCAAAACCCTCGATATTTCGCGGACCGCCTCTCTTGCGCGTTTCATTGTGGTGGCGGGCATTGTCGGTCCTGTGGCATCTGCAATTATCGCCGCATCCGCTCTCAGCAGCTCGTCGCCCACACTTCTCGGCGCGTTACATTGGGTCATCGCCGACGGTCTGGGCATGCTCGTTTTCGGCCCAGCGTTACTCGTTCTCAGCGGAGCCACAGCCGTACCGCTGACGCGTCCGAGATTTCGGGATCTGGCCATCGGCTCAGCGGTTTTGCTGTCGGCACTGATCATCGTGTTCGCACAAAAATCCTTTCCGCTGTTGTTTTGCGTCCCGCCGGCTCTGATGTTTCTAACTTTCAGGGTAGGCATCATAGGCGCGGCGGGCGGAATTGTTACGACCGCACTCGTCGCAATATGTTTCACTCTCGGAGGGCTGGGGCCCATCCAGTTGGTGCAGGGAGACCAACTTTCGAAGCTCTTCACACTGCAAGCCTTCCTGGCGGTTATTTCGGTAACCACCTTGCCACTTGCGGCCGCCCTTGCAGAAGCACGGCGCGCCCTCGCCACCAAGGACGAGGTGAACTTTCAACTCCGCGCGGCGCAGCAACAAGCCGAGCACGCTTCAGCCGAAGCCGCAATCAGCGCCCTGCGCTACAAGGAACTTACCGACTATTCGACGGATATCTTGGTTCGCTTCGGGCCCGGCGGCGTGATTACGCATGCCTCACCGGCCGTTCGCATGATCGGCCTTACGCCTGAAGAAGCCATTGGCCTCTCCATGACCGATTTCGTGGTCCCCGAGGATATGGCCTTCGCAAAACAAATGACCGCGGCCCTATTCAGCGGCGCCGCGCCCGATCTAGGTATTCGGCGCGAATTCAGAGTGCGTCGGCCGGACGGGTCGATCCTCTGGCTGGAAGGCAGTCCGACCATACTCCGAGACGAGCAAGGCCGACCAACGGAAGTGGTTTCCATATTTCGCGACATCACCAAACGGCGCGAATTGGAGGACCGTCTGTTCGAAGCACGAAAGACGGCTGAGGCCGTCACCGAGGCAAAAGCCGCGTTTCTCGCCCACATGAGTCACGAAATCCGTACGCCACTCAATAGCATCATCGGATTTTCGCGCCTGCTCAAAGACGCCGGTGGACTAGCGCCGGCCGTGCAACGCCACGCCGAAATCGTGAATGCATCAAGCATCAGCTTGCTGGCGCTTGTAAACGACGTTTTGGACCTCTCGAAATTTGAGGCGGGAGCGGTTGAAATTGAAAGCCAGCCTATTTGTCTGCGCGACCTCATCAATCAGGCCTGCGACGAAGCGCGCGTACTGTCCGACGGAAAGGGGCTAGCCCTAAACAGCGAAATTGCAGGCGATGTCGCCCTCACCCATCTCGCCGATGGCGTGCGTCTGCGCCAAGTGGTTCTCAATCTGCTGAACAACGCCATCAAGTTCACAACCGCTGGTGAGGTCACAGTTCGCCTCATTGCTGGCGCGACCAAGGCCGCGAAACAATCGCTTCGGTTTGAGGTGCAAGACACCGGCATCGGCATCTCCGAAGAGCATTTGCCGTTGCTATTCACTCCGTTCGTCCAAAGCGACAATTCCATCGCGCGCCGTTATGGCGGCACTGGCTTGGGGCTTTCGATTGTGCGCGATATCGCCACGGTCATGGGCGGGCAGTGTGGCGTACAATCTGAAATCGGACGCGGCTCGATCTTCTGGTTGGATCTCAACCTGGAGATCGCCACATCCGTGACTGCCGAAAGGGATACGCAAAACAGCGATAGGCCGATTGAACCACGACACATTCTCGTCGTCGATGACGTGGACCTCAACCGGGAACTCGCGGGCTTGCTTCTCACCGGCGCAGGCCATCACGTCGATTTTGCACAAGGCGGCTCGGAGGCGGTGCGCCTCGCCGGAGCATGGCCGTACGATCTGATCTTCATGGATGTGCAGATGCCAGGCATGGACGGCCTCGCGGCGACACGCGCCATCCGTGCACTCGCTGGAGCGGAAAGCGTCCCAATCATCGCGATGACGGCCCAGGCCCTGCCCAAACAGATTGCTGCTTGCCTCGCGTCCGGCATGAATGACTATGTGGCAAAACCCCTCGCGCCGGATGCCCTCAACGAGCTGGTAGAAAAATGGATGAGCGTGGCCGGCAGCGAGAAGCCGTCCAGCGCCTTCGATGGTGCGATCGGCGACCTGCAACGCAGGTTTGTCGAGCGTTGCGCAGAGGATATGGCACATATCGCTGCGTTGCTGGCCGGCGCCCGGGAAATTGACGATGAGACGCGCACGCGCATTCACCGGCTTGCTGGCACAGCCGGCACGCTCGGGTTTGCCGATGCTGGCGACATCTCACAAGCGCTTGATAAGAAGCTCGCACTCGGCGAAGTGCTCAACGGCACGGACTTCGTGCCGCTGCTCAAGGCGTTGGAAGCCCTGAAGGCGGCCTAGGAAAACGCTGCGGCGCATCCCGCGTCCATGGCGAGAACGAGGTCGTCGCGACCTACCGGTATGGGAAACGCGGCGTTGCGCTCAAAGCGTGAGGCTGCGCCCACCCGAGTATTTGGCAATGCATTTGCAAAGTTCGATTGGATTCAATTTTACCCATACACTGCATGAGCAAATCGACGCTCACGAATGCTCGCCCGCCACGCTTGCGGATTGCTGGCCACTGTTTTCATTGCCTGCGTCGGCTGCGACAAAACGCTCTGCCCACGGGCCTTGAGACAAACCGCACGAAAGCGCTCGCAACCTCCACAAAGCGTGAGGCCCCCGCAGTGCGGCAACGCCTTCAGGTCGGAGCGTTGGCTTTAACTAGACGCAGTTCCATGGCGTTGGAAACCATACGCGCGAGATACGTCAAATGCTCGATCTGCCGTTCGGTCAGACGCGTCACCTCGGTATGAATAACGCAAAGGGTTCCCACGCGATGGCCATCTGGCGCGCTGATCGGGGCGCCTGCATAGCTCCGGATCCACGGCGGCCCTACTACCAGCGGGCTGTCGGCAAAGCGTGGGTCTTTCGTCGCGTCTTCCACAACGAACACTTCTTGATTGAGGATTGCGTGAGCGCAAAACGCAATGTTGCGGTGGGTTTCCGAGACAGTCAGACCGATACAGGCTTTGAACCATTGGCGCTCGCGATCCACCAGCGACACGAGCGCGATCGGCGCGGCGCACACGTCCGCGGCGATCGCAGCTATCTCGTTGAATGCACCCTCGGGAGGGGTATCCAAAATCCGAAGCGACTCAAGCGCCTGTAGGCGCTCGTTCTCCCAAGCGGGTATCATGGCAGATTGGGCCAAGAATGCCTCCACAGACCTACCCATTCTCTTTGGATGGCAAAGGTTAACAACGGAGATCAAGACGGCGCTTTGCCCAGAACTGTCAGGTTAACTCGATGCAGTATTGCTGAGCTTTCGACACACCGATGAACCGCCCCGGGTTTGCCGGAGGCCCTTCTCTTTGAGAGACTGGGGCCATGACCAAGAAGCACATACCGAAGTATTCGCCTGAGGTACGCGAGCGTGCCGTACGGATGGTGTTGGAGCATGGGGCTGAGCACGCCTCGC
>JANOKS010000110.1:0-9160 GCA_031419455.1 Alphaproteobacteria bacterium | reverse complement strand
GTGTTGGTTAGCAACTCCTCATCTACCGACACTGACAAGCTGTTCGACATTACTTTATATGATGCCTCGGCGAAGCTCGTCCGGGCTACAGCATCCCTAGAATGTACTGCTTTCGACAAGCCGCCAGAGGCTCGTTTTCTGAATTTGAACTACGAATCGAAAGATCGCGTTCTGATATTTGACCTCATTTCCACTTGCGAGTTTCTGAAAATCAATGACGTGCATTACTTGGTTTTCGGCTCAAGGAAGACTAGCGGCCGCGCCTTTATAGCCCTCAACGAAAAGTACATGGTTGCTCGAGTTGTTGGGTCCACGGACGGTGCTAGTACTCTTCCGACCGAAACATTCTTGTACACTGATGACGAAATAGCTTCGGCTCATAAAAGTGGAGAGCGCGAGCGCGAAGCTTGCGTTACGAAACTGATGTCGATGCCTTCGACATCCGGATTCGAAGAATGTAGGTTTCCGTGGACGCTAGTTCGCAAGCCTGCGGACCCTGAGTTGGGTGATTTTATCTATTTTGCAGCAGTTTCAAAAATAGCAACCGAGACATCAGTATTGCGACTGGAGTGTCTTGAAGAACATCTAAAGATCGACAGGCTGCAAGGCCAAGTATTCGCTCGCTGCCAGCATAACATGGGCGGTGGCGGAACAGACCCACGCTCGTACATGACCTTGACCGGAGGCGCTGTCGACGGGCAGCACTTTGAAGTGAGTTTTGTTTGCCCCTGCTTTGGGTTCGACATTAGGAACCCTCGATTTGTGACAAAAAACAAAGTGCAATTTGAGCTGCTTGCGAATTCGGGAACGTTGGAGATGGGCAGCTTCACCGTCGCCCTCAAAGGAGACAAGCCTCCTTTGGATCGTGCGCCGGGCGCGTCCCGAGGCACATACGTCATGGCGATCAGCGACGGCGGCGTGGCACTCTCGTTAGCGCCAGTTGAGATCGCCGCAAACTAGGCCAGCTGCGCTGGTGCGATGATAGCTGAATCACCCAAACTCGCAGTTCGGCGCTTGGCTTAGCGGCGAGGCGGGTACATTTGGCGTGCACTCATTGAACGCTACCATGCCGCTGATGCCTCAATCCGCCGGCCCCATCACCTTCTCGACACCGATCCCGATCTCCACATCGCGCAGCTTCTTCACCTCGTCCCTCAGGCGCGCCGCCAGTTCGAATTCCAGGTTGGCGGCGGCTTCGCGCATTTCCTTCTCCAGCTGGTCGATGACGCGGGTGAGGTTGTGGCCCTTGCCGATGTATTCGGCGCCCTCTTCCTCCATGCCCGGCAACGCGTTGGAGCGGCCGCGCTTGTTGGGGTCGCGGCCTTTCGGCAGGAGGCCCTGGGCGGCTTTCGAGGTGACGCCTTCGAGGATGTCCTTCACGCCGGAGATCACGGTGATCGGCGTGAGGCCGTGCTCTGTATTGTGCGCCTCCTGCCGCACGCGGCGGCGGGCGGTCTCGGCCATTGCACGCGTCATCGAGCCGGTGATGGTGTCGGCGTAGAGCACGACCTTGGCCTCGCTGTTGCGCGCCGCCCGGCCGATCGTCTGGATCAGTGACGTCTCGGAGCGCAGGAAGCCCTCCTTGTCGGCGTCGAGAATGCCGACGAAGGCGCACTCTGGGATGTCGAGACCTTCGCGCAGCAGGTTGATGCCGATCAGGCAGTCGAACTTGCCGAGGCGCAGGTCGCGGATGATCTCGATGCGCTCGATCGTGTCGATGTCGGAGTGCATGTAGCGCACGCGCACGCCCTGCTCGTGCATGTGCTCGGTCAGCTGCTCGGCCATCTTCTTGGTCAGCGTTGTGACCAGTGAACGAAACCCTTTCTTCGCCGTCTCCTTCACCTCGTGGATGCAGTCGTCGACCTGGTTGGCGTTGTCCTTGTAGACGGGGCGGATCTCGACCGGCGGATCGATGAGGTGGGTCGGGCGGATGATCTGCTCGGTGAAGACGCCGCCGGTCTGGTTGAGCTCCCACGGGCCGGGCGTCGCCGAGACGTGGATGGTCTGCGGGCGCATCTTCTCCCACTCGTCGAATTTGAGCGGGCGGTTGTCGAGGCAGCTGGGCAGGCGGAAGCCGTATTCGGACAGGGTGAACTTGCGGTTGAAGTCGCCGCGGAACATCGCGCCGATCTGCGGGATGGTCTGGTGGCTTTCGTCGACGAAGATCATCGCGTTTTCGGGGAGGTATTCGAACAGGGTGGGCGGCGGCTCGCCGGGCGCGCGGCCGGTGAGATAGCGGCTGTAGTTCTCGATGCCGGCGCAGGAGCCGGTGGCGAGCATCATCTCGATGTCGAACTGCACGCGCTGTTCGAGGCGCTGGGCTTCGAGGAGCTTGCCCTGTTGCGTGAGCTGGTTGAGGCGGCCGCGCAGCTCCTCCTTGATGTACTCCACCGCCTGGTTGAGCGTCGGCCGCGGCGTAACGTAGTGGGAGTTCGCATAGACCTTGATCCGCTCCAGAGGCCGCGTGGCTTTCCCCGTCAGCGGATCAAACTCGGTGATCTTGTCGACCTCATCCCCGAAGAACGAGATCTTCCACGCCCGATCCTCCTGGTGAACCGGCCAGACGTCGAGGGTATCCCCCTTCATCCGAAACGTCCCCCGCCCAAACGCCTGGTCATTCCTCTTGTACTGCAGCGCCACCAGATCCGCCGCGACCTGCCGAGGATCCCGCGCCTCCCCCTGCGCCAACTCAAACGTCATCGCCGTGTAAGTCTCGACACTCCCAATCCCGTAAATGCACGACACCGAAGCCACGATGATCACATCATCCCGCTCCAATATCGCCCGCGTCGCCGAGTGCCGCATCCGATCAATCGCTTCGTTGATCGAGCTTTCTTTTTCTATATATGTATCAGTTCTCGGTACATATGCCTCAGGCATGTAGTAGTCGTAGTAACTTACGAAATACTCGACAGCGTTATCCGGGAAGAATGATTTGAATTCTCCGTAGAGTTGCGCTGCCAGTGTCTTGTTGTGTGCGAGGATCAGCGCTGGCCGCTGTACCGCCTCGATCACCTTCGCCATCGTGAACGTCTTGCCGGAACCGGTGACGCCGAGGAGCACCTGATCCAGTTCGCTGTCCTTCACCCCTTGCACGAGATCGGCGATCGCCTGCGGCTGGTCGCCGGCGGGCTCGTAGCTCGATGCGACGCGAAACTTGCGGCCGCCCTCGAACTTGTCCCAGTTGCGTTCCGGCCTGTGCGGCGTCCAGACATTCGACGCCTCCGCCAGAGCCACCGCAGACATCTTCTGCGCCTTGAACTCCGCCATCGGCGCCTCGCCCACGCCCGAGCCCCGCTTGTGCAGCGGCGCAGCGGCGGACGCCGTGGGCTTGGAGTTCTTGCTGGCGGTTCTGGAGGCAGATCGGGAGGGTGTTTTCGCCATGCCCCGAATATGGGCCGTTCCGCTTGGGTTCGCCAGACCGCCGGGACAGGCTGCTGCCATGCCTTGGCAATAGCGTGCGTCCCGACCATGCCGAGATCGGGAATGTGGAGATAAATTGAGGACTAGTTGTCCTCTTCAGCCTCGTTGAGCACGACGCCAGCCACTGCGCCAACCGCCGCGCCGACTGGGCCGGCGATGATCAGGCCTGTCGCGGCGCCGGTCGCTGCGCGCTGTTCCATGTTGGTGCCGCAGCCGGCCAGGATGGCTGCAGAGGCCGCTAGGACGCAAAGCGCGAGGATGTTTCGGTTTGTCATGACCAGCCCCTTGTTGAGTGGTCAAGCTAACCGAAGCAGAGCCTCGCGCACAGCGCTTTCAGAAGCGGCAGGGTCCGCTCCCGATGAAATTGCTCAAACCTCTGTCAGTTGTCTTCTTCGACTTCGTTCACCACAGCACCGGCCACGCCGCCCACGACTGCGCCGACCGGGCCGGCCACCACCAAGCCAGTTGCGGCGCCTGTTGCCGCCCTTTGCTCCATATTCGTGCCGCAGGCCGCGAGCAGGGCGAGGCCAAGCAGGCAGATGGCGGGGGCATAAAGGACAGTGCGCATTGTTCAGCTCCGGTTTCTGGGTTCCAGCACACCAAACGCCGCCCCTGCCCCAAGTGTTCCGCGCTGGAACCAAATGCACCAGCGCCGTCAGCGCGCCACAGTTCGGCTAAACTTGACGTGGAATCCCGCGTCATGAGAGTCGCTTGTGCGAGGCGTCGCCAGAGCAGGCGCCGAGCTTGTGTCGGGCGGGTGTCGCGGGAGAATATTCATGTCTGAATCCATGCGCCGATCAGGTTGGCTGCGCCGGGTGGTGATTGTGCTCGCGGGCGCCGCCAGCCTCGCCTTTCCGCTGGCCGCCATCGCCTGGCAGGGTCCGGAGTGGAATTCCGGGCTGCGCTGGACCGACGGCCGCGAAGTCCACTGGCGCGTGTCCACAGCGCCCGGCTGCGACGGCTCCAATGTCGAGCTGCGCCTCCTCAACAACTCACAGGCGTCAGGCTACGCCACGATGAAGGAGATTACCTTCACCTGCGCCCGCGGCTCGGCGCCTTCCATTACGCCCGAACGCCCGGTCGGCCAGATCAGCCCCGGCGGCGCCTATGCCGTCTCGCCGATCTCCTGCGCGTGCGCTGAAAAAGGCGGCGTGAAGGACATCATGTCCGTCGGCCTCGACATCGTCCGCAATGGCGAGGGCGCCGAGACGCTCGCCAACGGCTGCACTTACACGGGCGGGTTTGTCAGCGGACAGCGCCACGGCAAAGGGCTCTATGCCTGCCCGACCGGCTATGTCTACGAAGGCTCATACACCATGGGCCAGATCAACGGCCGCGGCGTTGAAACGCTGCCGAGCGGCGAGCGGTACGAAGGCGATTTCATCAATGCGGTGCGGTCAGGCAAGGGCCGCATGGTGTTCACTGACGGCTCGACCTACGAGGGCGACTATGTCGACGGAAAACGCGACGGCTCCGGCACGCAGAAGTTCAGCGATGGCGCGATATATGTCGGCGAATGGAAAGCCGACAACCGCAATGGCCATGGCGTCTACACCACGGGCGACCAGCAATGGACCTATGACGGCGGCTGGGTCAACGACAGGCGCCAGGGCGACGGTCGCCTCGCGCGCGTCGATGGCGACTATGCATTCATTGGCGCCTTCGCGAATGATATGCGCACCGGCCAGGCGACAGCCACCTTCGGTGACGGTCGCGTATTCCGGGGCGCCTTCGCCAACGATCAGCAGCAGGGCTCCGGCGAGCTGACATTCAAGGACGGCCGAAAGATCAGCGGCCAGTTTCTTGACCATCGCCCCCACGGCCAGGCAGTCGAATTCGCGAATACAGGCACACTGAACGGCAACTGGACCAATGGCGTCCTCAGCGGCCCGGTGACCGTCACTTACGCCAATGGCGAGCACTTTGAAGGCGTTTACGCCAACGGCAAGCGCAACGGCAAAGGCACGGACTTTCTGAAGGACGGCTCAAAGCTTGAATGCAACTGGACGGACGATGTCCGTCTGGAGCGCTGCACCCGGGTCACACCCGACGGAAAACGTATCGAGTTTCGCGCCACCAAATCCAACACGCGCAACTGAACGTAAGCAGGCGACTCAGATCCGGTTGCCGTAGCGGCGGCCGGGCAACTAATGCTTTGGGAGCACGCAGCAACACGAAAAATGCGCACGAAACTGCTCATGTATCGCGCAGCGGGCGTTTTGAGACGGCTGTGACATCGCCAAGAATCCTTTGAAACGCGCGGATTCCCGCGAGGCCGTATCGATAATCGATCTTGACCCAGACCGGACGTCATCGTCGTGTCAACCCAGTAACGGCGGGTTGGTCGCTTGATCGACGCATTCGATCAGCGTGTGACGCTCGCCCCAGGGACAGAGGGTCAATAATGAAAAAGTTTTCGCGGTCTGGTCGGCTTTGCCGGTCAGTAGCGCTTGGGGCATTGTTTACGGCAACGAGCGGATTTGCATTCGCCCAACAGACGCAGCCGGCCATCGACACCGTGCAACCTGTCGAAGAGCAGGAAGAAGATGACGGTGATGTCGTCACGATCACTGGCTCGCGCATCCAGAACGATACCTTCAGCAGCTCGTCGGCCATGACGGTCGTGACCGCTGATGAAGCAGCGGTGCAGGGCGTGTCCGATATCGCGTCACTTCTCCAAAACAGCATCGCGGCCGCCGGCTCGGCGCAGACCACCGCAGCAATCTCCGCAGCGATCGCCAACCCGGAAGGCGGACTCGGCACGCAGACCCTGTCGCTCCGCGGTCTGGGCGCGCAACGCACGCTCGTGCTGCTCAACGGTCGCAGGGCGGGCCCCTCCGGCACGGGCGGCACGGTCGGCCCCTTCGACCTCAACGTCATTCCGCTGTCGGCTGTCGCCCGAGTGGACATCCTGAAAGACGGCGCGTCGTCCCTCTACGGATCGGACGCCATCGCCGGCGTGGTGAACATCATCACCAAGAAGGATTCGAGCTCCAGCTTCGACATCTCCTACAGCTATCCGGAAATGGGCGCGGCGCAGGAGTTGTCGGTCAGTGGCACCTGGGGCCAGGAGTTCGACAACGGCTATTTCCGTATCTCGGCCGACTATTTCAAGGCGGAAGAGTTCGACCGCGGCGACCGGGACA
Organism: Alphaproteobacteria bacterium; assembly: GCA_031419455.1. Lineage (GTDB taxonomy): Bacteria > Pseudomonadota > Alphaproteobacteria > Caulobacterales > Hyphomonadaceae > UBA7672. Next base: position 2,591 of record JANOKS010000110.1, on the reverse strand, counting down.
TCTTCAACTGCAGCCAGAACCTTTTCTTCAAGCAGTCTGACGGCACGCGCGCCGACCTGTTCGACGAACGCCGTGATGACTACACCTGCTCGGACGACGTGATCTGGGGCCACAACTGGACCTATGACTACGGCAGCAACGCCAGCGCCGCCTCGCCGGGATCGGGCGGCTTCCGCCACCGTCCCTGGCAGACCACGGCCGGCCGCTACCAGTACGATTACTCCGGCACGCTCGGCGGCTTCCTCCAGCCCTTCAGCCCGGTGTCGGGCGCTCCGACAGCTGCGACCAGCGGCATCATCAATCCGGCCGGCTGGTATCCCGTCGGCTACCAGAACATCCTCACCACACAGCCGCAGGATCCGATCTGGGGACCCTTCGCCCGTAACTCCGGCGCATACCAGGACTTCTACCACCCGCTGCAGGACCAGACGACGCTGTCCCCCAGCATCGAGCGCATGTCGATCATCGCAACCGGCGAGTACGACATCACCGACAGCATCAAGGCCTATGGCGAAGTGCTGCTGAACCGCCGCACAACCAAGAACGACAGCTACGACCAGATTTACACCTTCCAGTACCAGTACCGTTACGCCGGGAGCGAGGTTTTTGGCGACCCGATTGCTGAGCAGGCGGGCTGGACGCTGCGCGACGATCTGGTGGGCGACGAAATTTACTATGTGTACCACAGCCCGACTGCGATTACCGACTGGGCGGATGAGACAGTCGGCATCGATTACCTGCGTCTTGTCGCCGGCCTCAGCGGCGATATCGGGTTGCCGTTGCCGGGCTGGACGTTCGACCTTTCAGCGCAATTCTCGCGCTCGGACGGCGACCGCAAGGAGCAGGTAACTTTCGTCGACGCGATCACCGATCATGAAATGCGGACCGAGGACACGCTCTGCGCCGGCACCCTGACGCGCTATCGCGGCGTGCCCTGCATCGACGTCAACTGGTACGCCCCCAACCTGAACTACGGCATTCTGACGCCGGAGGAGCAGGCCTTCCTTCACGGCTACGCCTTCAGCAGGACCATCTACGAGCAGACGACGATCGAGGGTTACATCACAGGCGCCCTCGCTCCCCTGCCCGCAGGCGACCTGAGCGCGGTGTTCGGCTTCCTGTACCAGGACGACAGCATCCTCGATAAGCCTGACCAGGCCTACCTGGACCGCGAAATCTGGAATGGCGGTCCGGTGCGTCGCGGCATCACCACCGGCAACGACGATACCCGCGCGGCCTACTTCGAATTCCAGGTCCCCGTGTTCAAGGACGTTCCGCTGGCCGAGGAAGTGACCCTCTCGCTGTCGGGTCGCTACACGGACGTCGCTTCCTATGGCGGCGACTCGACGTGGAAGGCCGGCCTTAGCTGGGCCGTCACCGACGAGTTGCGCGTTCGCGGAAGCCAGGGCACGTCGTTCCGCGCCCCAGGACTCTACGAACTCTACCTCGCTCAACAGACCAGCCTCTTTGCCCAGGCGGGCGACCCCTGCGCTCAGTGGGGACCGAAACTCGCCGCGCAGACCATCACGCAGCGCATGGCCGACAACTGCCGCAACGACCCGAAATTCCCGGGCGGCATCGGGCCGACGCAACTGTCGACAGGCGGCATCCAGGCCACCGTCTACACCAGCGGCGGTTACGGTACGCTGACGGCGGAAACCTCGGAATCACGCTCGCTCGGCGTCATCTGGGAACCGGACTTCCTCGGCGACTTCCAGATCTCCGTGGACTACTTCGACATCATCGTTGAAGGCCAGGTTGGCCGCGTTTCGAACGCCTATATTGTCCGGAACTGTTATGACTCGCCGAACTTCCCGGCCGAGCCGCTGTGCGACCTGTTCTCGCGCAAGCAGCCCGGCGAATCTCCTCCGGGCCCAATCAAGGAGCTGTTCAACAACTACCTGAACATCGCCTCGCAAACGTCGCGCGGCGTTGATGTCGAGGTTCACTACGGCCTCGAAACGCAGTGGGGCGATGTTGACTTCACCCTGCGCGCAGCGCGCCAGCTTGAAGCCGGCGAGCAGCTGCTGCCGGGCAGCCCGTTCGAGGATACCAATGGCGAGTCGGGCGAACCGCCATGGGTCGCCAACCTCAACACGGCCTACTCCGCTGGTCCGCTGTCGGTGTTCTGGGGCGTTCGTTATGTCGACGCCACGTCGAACCTCGACGACTTCACCGAAGCCAACCCAACGCAGCCCTACAGGTTCCTGGGCGAGCCGGTGAACTTCGTGCTGTCGACGCCGCCGCGCTTCTATCACACCCTGTCGCTCGGCTACGACTTCGAGGATCTGGGCCTCAACGCCCGCATCGGCGTCCGGAACGTGCTCGACGAGGAGCCCCCGCAGACATCGAGCAACGCAGGCTACCTGCGCCTCGGCAACGCGGTCATCGAAAGCCAGTACGACCTCTATGGCCGCACTTACTTCGTAAACCTGTCGAAATCCTTCTAGGCCTAGCACTACAGTTGCAGTCTTGTCTTGATGTGGGCTTGTCGGGCTGCGGCTTGATGGGCGCGTCGCCAGGCTGACCATGCGATGATGTGGGCAGGTTCGATGCGGCGATGCGCGAGGCGCGTTGCGATGCGACGGATT
>JANOKS010000109.1:0-6883 GCA_031419455.1 Alphaproteobacteria bacterium | reverse complement strand
CCTTCGGGCCACCTCCCCCGCACTTCGTGCGAGGGAGGACGTCGAGCTACACGGGGAAGTCCTCCCTCGACTGCGAAGCAGGCGGGGGAGGTGGCGCGCGAAGCGTGACGGAGGGGGCTGGCGCAGCGTGGGAAATGGCGGCGGACGCGGCTACGCCTTCGGCTTTTCGTGAATACGGATGCCGAGTTCGCGGAGCTGCTTCAGCGGCGCTTCGCTGGGGGCGCCCATCAGGAGGTCCTGGGCCTGCTGGTTCATCGGGAACAGGGTGATCTCGCGGAGGTTCTGGACGCCGCAGACGAGCATGACGATGCGGTCGACGCCGGTGGCCATGCCGCCATGCGGCGGGGCGCCGAACTGGAAGGCGCGGTACATGCCGCCGAACTGGGTCTCGACATCGGCCTTGGTGAGGCCGGTGATTTCGAAGGCGCGAACCATGGTTTCGGGGCTCGCGTTGCGGATCGAACCGGAGGCGATCTCGTAGCCGTTGCAGACCATGTCGTACTGGAAGGCCTTGAGACTCAGCGGATCGGCCGAACCGTTGAGCGCGTCGAGGCCACCTTGCGGCATGGAGAACGGGTTGTGCGCGAAGTCGACGCGCTTCTCGTCCTCGTTCCATTCATAGAAGGGGAAGTCGACGATCCAGCAGCAGGCGAACTGATCCGGCTGCGTGAGCTTGAGTTCGGCGCCCACGCGGTTACGCGCTTCGCCTGCAAACTTGTAGAAGCTGGCCGGAAGTCCCGCAGTGAAGAAGATTGCGTCGCCTACGGCGAGGCCGAACTGCTGGCGGATGGCTTCCGTGCGCTCGGGTCCGATGTTCTTGGCGACGGGTCCGGCTCCGCCTTCCTCACCCTCACGCCAGAAAATGTAGCCAAGGCCGGGCTGGCCTTGTTGCTGGGCCCATGAATTCATCTTGTCGCAGAAAGCGCGGCTGCCGCCGCCCTTGGCGGGGATGCCCCAGACTTCGACCTTCGCGTCTTTCTCCAGCATGCCGGCGAAGACCTTGAAGCCGGAGCCGCGGAAATGGTCGGAGACATTGCCCATCTCGATCGGGTTGCGGAGGTCGGGCTTGTCGGAGCCGTAGGTGCGGATGGCCGTGTCATACGGGATGCGCGGGAATTTCTGGGTGACGGGTTTGCCGTTGCCGAATTCCTCGAACACGCCGCGGAGGACGGGCTCCATCGTGTCCCACACGTCTTCCTGCGTGACGAAGCTCATCTCGAGATCGAGCTGGTAGAATTCGCCGGGCAGACGGTCGGCGCGCGGGTCTTCGTCGCGAAAGCAGGGCGCGATCTGGAAGTAGCGGTCGAAGCCGGCGACCATCAGCAGCTGCTTGTACTGTTGCGGCGCCTGGGGCAGCGCGAAGAACTTGCCCTGGTGGATGCGGCTGGGCACGAGGAAGTCGCGCGCGCCTTCGGGCGAGGACGCGGTGAGGATCGGCGTCGAGTATTCCGTGAAGCCCGTCGCGTGCATGCGTTGGCGCATCGAGGCGATGACTTTGGTTCGCGTCACGATGTTGGCGTGCAGCGTCTCACGGCGCAGGTCGAGGAAGCGGTATTTCAGGCGAACGTCTTCCGGGTATTCCGGCTCGGCGAAGACGGGCAGCGGGAGTTCGTCGGATTCGGAGAGGACGTTGAGGTCCTGCACCTTGAGGTCGATCTCGCCGGTTGCGAGCGAGGCGTTGATCGTGTTGGCGTCGCGCTTAACGACTTCGCCTGTGACGCAGATGACGGACTCGACGCGGATGCGCTCAAGCCGCTGGAAATGAGGGCTCGACGGCGTCACCACGCACTGCGTGATGCCGTAATGGTCGCGCAGGTCGATGAAGAGGAGGCCGCCGAGGTCGCGCTTGCGATGGACCCAGCCGGACAGGCGGACGGTATTGCCGACGTGGCTCCCGCGCAGCTGGCCGCAGGTGTGCGTCCTGTAGGCATGCATCGGGGCAAAACTCCTGATATTCCTGCAAAATCCGGGGTATCTGGCTTGCAGACACGGCCGGACAAGCGCATGTCGCCGTGAAGATTGTCAATATCACCCTTTGCCGGATTCTGGTCCGGGCTGGGCCCGATCCGGGAGTTCACGGATTTGAAGGACGCAGAGCCCGGCGAAATCCGCCTGATCACCGACACGGCGGCGCTGGAGGCGGCCTGCGAGCGTCTCTCGGGCGATGATTTCCTGGCGGTTGATACCGAGTTTCACCGGGAGACGACCTACTGGCCGCAGGTGTGCCTGATCCAGGTGGCGTCCTCGGACTATGACGTGCTGGTGGACCCGCTGGCCAAGGGCATCGACCTTGCCCCGCTGAACAAGCTGCTTGCGGACCCGTCGCGGACCAAGGTGTTTCACGCGGCGCGGCAGGACCTCGAAATCTTCTCGCGGCTGATCGGGCATGTGCCGGGGCCGGTGTTCGACACGCAGATCGCAGCGATGGCGTGCGGGCTGGGGGATTCGATTTCGTATGAGAATCTCGTGGCGAAGGTGGTGCGCGGGACGGTGGACAAGTCCTCTCAGTTCACCGACTGGCAGCGGCGGCCCCTGAGCGAGAAGCAGCTGACCTATGCGCGGGGCGACGTGGTTTACCTGCGCGAGATCTACAAGATCCTGCGCGGGAAGCTGGAGAAGCAGGACCGGATGGAATGGATAGCGGATGAGCATGCAGCCCTGCTTGATCCGGAAATCTACCAGTTCGATCCGGCGACCGCGTGGAAGCGGCTGAAGATACGCAAGTACCGCAACGACTATCTCGCCGTACTGGCCAATGTGGCGGCGTGGCGCGAGCGCGTGGCGCAGGAGAGCGACAAGCCGCGCGGGCGAATTCTCAAGGACGATGCGATCCAGGAGATCGCGCAGCAGAAGCCGCGTACACTCGAGGCGCTGGAGCGGATGCGCGCAGTTCAGCAGGGGTTCGGCAAGTCGCGGCATGGCGCGGGGCTGCTGCAGGCGATCAACCAGGCGCTGGATGATCCCGACGCGTTCGCGCCGAAGGTGGACGAGCCGGAGCGATCGGGCCCGCCTCCCGGCGCCATCGTGGAGCTGCTGAAGGTGTTGTTGAAGCAGGTGTCGGACGATGCCGGCGTCGCGACGCGGCTGATCGCGAATGCGGCGGATGTGGAGTCGCTGGCGCGCGAGACCGAGCCGGATATCGCGGCGCTGAAAGGCTGGCGGCGCGAACTGTTCGGCGAGAAGGCGCTGAAGCTGAAGAGCGGCAAGCTGGCGCTGGCGGCGAGCCCGAAGGGCGTGAAGATTATTGAGTTGTAGGCCCTGCCAGTTCTGACGACCGCAGTCCGAATTAACCTCTCGCTAACCATAAAGCGGCGTTCTGGGCGCTGAGCTATCAGGACCCTGCCCGTGACCGATTCCATCGGCGCATCGCCTCAAGCTGTCCAGCGCGCCGAAGTGATGGCGGCGCTGAAGATGGCTGCGCGCTCGACGGGCGTGGGGTTCGACTACCTCGTGAAGACGGCGCAGCGGGAGAGTAATTTCGATCCCAATGCGAAGGCCGGCACGTCCTCCGCGACGGGGCTGTTCCAGTTCACCGACGCGACGTGGATGAGCATGCTGGAGCGCTATGGCGCCAGGCATGGCGTGGGCGTTGAGGGGCAATCGCGGGCGGAGCTGCTGGCGCTGCGCAAGGACGCGAAGCTATCCTCGCTGATGGCGGGGGAACTGGCGGGCGAGAACGCGAGGATCCTTGAGAAGAAGCTGGGCCGGCCGGCGACATCTGCGGAGCTCTATACGGCGCACTTCATGGGGCCGTCGGATGCGGGACGGCTGATCCAGGCGGCGCGCGCGAACAAGGCTGGCGATGCGGCGGATATGTTCCCGAGCGCGGCGAAGGCCAACGTCAACGTGTTCCGCGGCAAGGATGGCGCGGACCTCACTGTGGCGCAGCTCTATGCGAAGCTGACCGGCGTTTCGATTGCGGATGCGGACGCCGGCAAGGTGGCGCCGGCAGCGTTCGGCCAGGCGTCTGCGCCGGTGACGAACGCCGACGTGCTGCTGCAGGCGCAGATGGGCGCGGTGGCCATGACATCGAGCCTGATGACAGCGCTGTTCGGGCTGCAGGAAGATCGGGGGTAGCGTTCCTCGTTCTTGGGCCACCTGATGGTGTCATTCCAGCCGAAGCCCGAAGGGCGGAGAGCTGGAACCCAGGAGCCACGAGCACCGGTATGTGTCGCCCCTGGGTTCCGGCTCACACGCTTCGCGTGCGTCCGGAATGACACCATTAGAGCTTGGTCCAAACTAAGCGACCGCCTTGCTCTCAAGCATCGCGGCGATCTCGGCTTCGCCGTAGCCCAACCCCATCAGCACTTCACGCGTATGCTCGCCGAGCTTTGGCGCAGGTCCTTTGGGGCCATCGTCTACGCCGGCGAAGCGGGCGGGGGCGGCGGGAGATGGGAAGCTGCCGAGGCCGTCCTTGCCGGGGGTCTGGACGATGCCGCCTGCTGCGTGGACCTGCGGATCGACGGCGACGTCGGCGAGGGTCTGGGCGGGAGCCCAGGCGATTTCTTCGGCGGTGAGGCGCGCGGCCATTTCGTCCTTTGTGAATCTCGCGAAGGCTTCGTCGAACATCGCGGTGATGGCGGCGGCGTTGTCGCGGCGGGACTTGCCGTCCTGGAAGCGCGGGTCGGTGTCGATGCCTGGCAGTTCGAAGGCGCGGGCCATGCGCGGGAGATCCGCCTTGCCGGCGCGGGCGACGATGCAGATCCACGCGTCGTCCCTGGTGCGGAAGAAGTTGGTGAGCGGGTTGTAGGCCTCGGCGCGCGGGCGTGTGGACGCGATGCGGCCGAAGAAGAGCTGGATCGCGAGGTCGGTGTGCAGGGTGTAGAGGCCGGTGCGGAGCAGGCTGACATCGACAAGCTGCCCCTTGCCTGTTTTCAGCGCCTGGATCAGCGCGGCGTTGATGGCGGCGACGGCGGCGATGCTGGTGGTGTGGTCGCCCGAGGCGGTGCGCACGGGGAAGAGTTCGGAGCCCTTGGGCGCGGTGAGGCGCGCGAGGCCGGAGCGGGACCAGAAGCTGGCGACGTCGAAGCCGGGGGCGTTGGCGTCTGGGCCTTCCAAGCCGTAGCCGGTGAGCGCGCAGTAGACGAGCTTAGGATTGCGCTTCGAGAGGATGTCGTAGCCGAGGCCCGAGCGCTCGATGCCGCCGGGGCGGACATTGGTGAGAAAGACATCGGCCGTGTCGGCGAGCTTGCGGATGATCTCGCGGCCTTCGTTCGTGCGGGCGTCGACGACGATGGATTTCTTGCCGCGATTGTCGCTGTCGAAGGCGGGGTTGTCGGTCAGGTGCGCCAGCGGGGCGCCCTTGGTGGGAAAGTTGGAGCGAACGGGATCGCCGCCGGGCGGTTCGATCTTGATCACATCCGCGCCCCAGTCCGACAGGATGCCGCCCGCGCCGGGCGCTGCAAAATAAGTCGCGTGTTCAATGACCTTGATGCCTTTGAGGAGCAGAGCAGCCTCCCGAAATTATGTGCCGGCAGCCCAGTTTTCGGGCCAGCCGTAAATATGTGTTAACCTGGGGCAGCAATTGTCATTTTTCACATGAGTTCAAGCCGCCAGCGGGCAAAGGCTCGACGGACATGACAATCGCCACCATGCGGACCGCCCTGACACAGGACGACATTCGCCGCCTTGTGCGCGGCGACAGCGCCGAAGCGCGCGCCAACGCCGCCCACAAGATCTGCCACAGGATCGACACCACCGACCTGACGCAGGAAGAGCAGGACAGCGCGCGGCAGATCCTCGACCTGATGTGTTCGGACGCCGCCGTGCTGGTGCGCCGGGCGCTTGCGGTCACGCTGCGCAACTCGCCGAAGCTGCCGCGCGACATCGCGCTGAAGCTGGCGAAGGACATCGACATCATCGCGGTGCCGGTCCTGAAGAACTCGCCGATGATCACGGACGAGGACCTGGTCGAGATCGTGCTGTCGGGGTCTTCGGAGAAACAGGTTGCCATCGCGCAGCGTGAGACGCTGGGCGAAGGGCTGACTGAAGTGATCGCGCTGTACGCCTCGAAGGAGGCGGTCGAGGCGGTATCGCTGAACGAGGGCGCGGCGTTTTCGGACGATGCCTATGCTGGCGTGCTGAAGCGGTTCGCCAACGACAATGAGGTGAAGGCCGCGCTGGTTTCCCGCTCATCGCTGCCAATGCATGTGACCGAGAAGCTGGTGAACATGGTCGCGGGCGAGCTGTTCGACCGGCTGGTGAATACGCATGAGCTTCCGCCGCAGCTGGCGATCGAGATTGCCGCCGGTACGCGCGAGCGCGCGACGCTGGACCTTGTTGAGCAGGCGGGCTTGTCCACCGATCCTGAGCGGTTCGTGCAGCAGCTGCATCTCAATGGGCGCCTGACGCCTTCGGTGATCATGCGCGCGCTGTGCCTGGGGCACATGACGTTCGTGGAGCATTCGCTGGCGGAGCTTGGCGGCGTGCCGCATTCCAAAGCGTGGCTGATGGTGCACGATGCCGGGGCGCTGGGGCTCAAGACGGTGTTCGAGCGCGCTGGCCTGCCGAGCGGCATGTTCACTGCGTTTCGCCTCGCGATCGACATCTACCACAAGACCGAGATGGACGGCGGCCCGGGCGACAAGGACCGCTTCCGCCAACGCATGGTGGAACGCGTGCTGACGCAGTTCCAGGCGATCCCGCGGGCGGATCTGGAGTATCTGCTCGACAAGCTCGACGCGGTTGGCGATGCGCGGGCGCGCGGAGTTGTGGCAGCCTGACGCTTTCCGCACGACGCGAGCCTAGAGCATCGGGCGGTTAATCCGCAACATAGGCGTGTGCCCTGAAGAAGTTCCAGCACTCTTCGGATGTGAAGAGGGAGCAGATGTCTCCAACGGCGCGCCAGAGGGCGTCGATGGTGCGTGCGGCTGCCTTGCGCAAG
>JANOKS010000108.1:0-56250 GCA_031419455.1 Alphaproteobacteria bacterium | reverse complement strand
CATCACGCAGTCGAAGGCGCGCGGGCTGATCTGCTTTCCAAGCATGGCGCGGCGACCGTTGGCGATCACCATGATCATCAACGGCCAGAAACTCAGCACGATGCCGATCAATGCCGGCAGGTCGCGCAGGAGCCACAAGGGGGTTCTTCCAGGCTTCATGGCGAGCATTATACGGCCGCATTTACTCCCGCCGATCCTGTGCCTCTGTTTCCCCCAAATTTTTCAGGCAAGTGGTTGAGATTGCGAGGGAAGATTTCTGAGTTTCCCCCAAATCGTGACAACGACTTTCCCCCAATCTCGGCGCCATTTCCCTCAGTGCGAGCAGCCCCCTCCGGCCCTTCGGGCCACCTCCCCCGCACTTCGTGCGAGGGAGGACTTCGAGCGACGAACGCCGAAGCGATAGCGAAGGCAAGCCGCGAAGCGGACAGAGGGGGTTGGCGCAGCGTGGATGACGGTTCGATCAGCGCGGTCTTCCGCGGCTCAGGTCTTCGCTCAGTTTGATCTCGACGGGTTGGCCGGTGAGGCGGTGGCGGTAGACGATCGTGTTTTCGAGGACGCGCTGGATGTAGTTTCGCGTTTCCGCAAAGGGGATGCTTTCGATCCACTCGACGGGATCGACGCTGGTGCGGGGGTCGCCGAAATCGTTGATCCACTGGCGGGCGCGGCTCGGGCCGGCATTGTATGCGGCGGCGGCGAGAATGTAGCTGCCGCCGAAATCGTCGACGAGATCATCGAGGAAGCCGCGGCCGAGACGAAGATTGTATTGTGGATCGTCCGTTAGCCAGCTCGAGCGAAAGGGGAGGCCGACCATGCGGGCTTCGGCCTGGGCGTAGCGCGGGATTATCTGCATCATGCCGCGCGCGTCGGCGCTGGAGATGGCGCGGTGGTTGAACTCGCTTTCCTGACGCGACAGGGCGAGCACCATCGCAGGCTCGGCGGCGCCGGAGCGCGGCGAGGTGGGCAGGGCGAGAAGCGGGAAGACGGCGTCGGGCGCGACGAGGCCCCGGCCGAGACCGGCTTTCGCCCCGCGAATGGCGGCGCGCATTTCGAGATAGCCTGCCGCGATGTCGAACAGCATCTGGTGTTCGGCTGGCGTCGTCAGCATGTCGTCGAGGGCGAAGGAGAAGCGCTCGAAGCTGGCCATGCGTCCGGTTTCGGCGAGCAGGATTGCGGCGCGGACTGCGGGCTGGCGTGCGAAGGCGGCGCGCTCTTCATCCGTGGGCGGGTTAGGCGTGAGAAAGTTGAGTGTGCCGAGCTCGGGCTTTGTCGCACGGGCTTTTTCGGCGGCGAGCTGGCCGTAGAAGACATAGGGATAGGCCGCGGCGGCCTCAAAGGCGGCGGCGGATTCTTCGAGGCGGCCCTGCGCCTTCAGCGCTTCGCCGAGCCAGTACTGTGCGCGGGAAATGCTGATCGGTGTGGCGACGCCGGCGGCGAAGACGCGGAAATGGTTCTCGGCCCTGAGCGCGTCTCCCTGCTTGGCGAGTGCGAGCCAGCCGGCCATCCATTCGGCGTCTCGGAAGGCTTCGCCCGAGGTGAGGCCGTGGCCAGCAGCGAGTTGATAGGCGGTGGTGTAGTTGCGCTCGCGCAGCATGCGGCGCACCACGGACTGCTTCTCGTCCCAGATGTCCTCGCGGCCGACGGCAGGGGCGCTTTCGCCCTTGATGCGGAGGAGGAGGTTCAGTTCTTCCGATGTCTTGCCGCGGCGCTCGTTCCAGCGCGCGCGCGCGTAGAGCAGGCCAGCGTCGTCCACGTAGGCGGAGGGAACGGCGTTGACCAGCTTGTCGATACTCTTGGCGTTGCGCATCAGGCCGATGCGCGCGTTGATGACGGCCTTGCGTTCGGTGGTGAGACGCGAGAGCAGCGCCTGCGCGCTGGCGACGTCGCCGCGCCAGAGGAACATGTCGGCGCGGGCGTAGTGATCCTCGGCCGTGAAGGCGCCGCCGTGGCGCGAGGTGATCATTGAGACCGCGGCGGAGGACATCGCGCGGGTGCGGTAGGCTTCCCGCACCGTGTTGAGCATGTCCTCGCGGCGGCCCTGGCTGTCATAGGCGTCGGCGAGGGCGAGCACGCCGTCGCCTGTGCGTGGGCCTTGGGCGAGGAGCCATGTTATGCGCTCGTCGGCGGTGAGGCTGGAGCGCGTGATGGTCTGTTCGAGTTGTTCGTAGATCTTGTCGTTGTCGGGCCAGCCCTTGAACTCCTCGGCGGCGCGCATCAGGTCGGTGAAGCCGAGGCCGGCATTGCCGTTGGTGGCCATGCGCCAGCGGACCAGCGTCTGGGCTGCCGGGTCGCTGATGCGCGACTGAAGCGAGCGGACCTGGCCCCAGTCTTCGCTGTCGGCGGCGTCGAGCGTGCGGGAGAGCAGGGCGAAATCGCTGTCCGCGATCCAGGTGGACTGGAGCGCCGGGGCGGGCTTCAGGGAGGGCGCGGGCGGGTTGGCGGCGGCGGTTGATACACAGAGACAGCCGAGGGCGAGGCCGGTAATGAGTTGACGCATCGTGGGAAGTCCCCATCTCTGCCGCCCGCCGGTCCGCACATCTTGCTTCCGAAAGAATGGTCGCTTGCCAAACGGGGGCGCGAAATGATTATCCGGCGAGTCGCTTGTCCGGCGCTGCACAGTTTCAGGGATTGTCGTCGTCATGCTGTTCAAAGGGTCCATACCCGCCCTCGTCACGCCGTTCCGGAACGGGAAGGTGGATGAGACCGCGTTCGTGGCGCTGGTGGAGCGGCAGATTGCGGCGGGGTCGCATGGCGTTGTGGTGTGCGGGACGACGGGGGAGGCCTCAACGCTGTCGCATGAGGAGGACAGGGCCGTCGTCGAGCTGTGCGTGAGGACGGTGGCGGGGCGGGTTCCGGTCATTGCTGGCACAGGCTCCAATTCGACCGCGGAGGCGCTTGGCCTCCTGCAACACGCCAAGCACGTCGGGGCTCACGCGGCCCTGATCGTGAACCCCTATTACAACCGGCCGACCCAAGATGGCGTTTATGCACATTACAAAACTTTGACGGAAGCGGTCCAACTGCCGATTTTCCTCTACAACGTCCCTGGACGAACGGGTTCCGACATGCCCGTGGAACTCGTGGCCCGGCTTTCGGAACTTCCGAATGTGCTCGGGATCAAGGATGCGTCGGCGGACCTTTCACGGGTTGCGCGTCATTCTGCGCTTTGCAGGCAAGGTTTCATTCAGATTTCGGGCGAGGACCCGAGCGCCGTGGCGTTCAATGCGCAGGGTGGCGTGGGCTGCATCTCGGTGAGCGCCAACGTGGCGCCCGAGGCGTGTTCACGAATGCAGGAGGCCACGCTGCGGGGTGATTATGCCGAGGCGCGGCGGATCAACGACACGCTGGCGCGGCTGCATCGCGCGATGTTCCTCGAGGCGAGCCCGGCTCCGGCGAAGTATGCGCTGTCGCTGCTGGGCCTGTGCGCGGATGAGCTGCGGCTGCCGCTGGTGCCGGTGCAGAGCCAGGCCGTGAAGGACGAGATCAGGGCAGCGATGCAGGAAGCGGGCGTGCTGTGATGGCCCAGCCCCCAAAAAGCGGCGGACAAAATCCCAAAAACAAGACGCGGCGCGAGATGGCGCGGAAGTCGGTTGCCGAGAACCGGCAGGCGCGGCGCAATTACGAGATCATCGACGACCTCGAAGTGGGCATCGTGCTGACGGGCAGCGAAGTGAAGTCGCTTCGCGAGGGGCGGGCGAACATCGCCGAAGCCTATGCGCGGGAAGAGGACGGCAAGATCGTCCTCGTGAACTCCACCATCCCGATGTATCCACCGGCCGGGCAGTTCAACCATGATCCCGCCCGCAAGCGCGTGCTGCTGGTGAAGAAACGCGAGTTCAACCGCCTTGTCGGCGCTGTCGAGCGCGACGGCCGCACACTGGTGCCGCTAGAACTCTATTTCGGCCCGACCGGCATGGCAAAGATCAAGCTCGCTTTGGCAACGGGCAGGAAGGCGCCCGACAAGCGCGACGTCGAGAAGAAGCGCGACTGGGACAGGCAGAAGGGACGGATTTTGAGGGATAGGGGATAGGCCGGCAGGCGACGGAATCACCCCGCCGGCTTCCCGTTCACCGGCGCGGCGGCGGCGCGGTTGAAGGTGATGATTGCGCGCATGCCGCCGTCGGGTGGCGATCTGATGCTGAGGATGGCGCCGGCGTTCTGTTCAAGTGACTGGACGATCAGCGCCGTCATCTTGCCGGGTACGGGCCATTCCATTCCTGCCGGCAAGCCGACGCCGTCGTCTGCGACGATGACGTTGCAGCCTTTCTCGGTGACGAGGCTCTGAAGCGTTATCGTTCCCTTGTCGCGGCCGACGAAGGCGTGCTTGAGCGAGTTGGTCAGCAGCTCGTTGACGACGAGGCCGGTGGGCATGGCCACGTTGATCGACACGGGCCAGGCATCGACCTTGAGGTCGAGACGTATGCCTTCGATCGCGTGGGCCTGCATGACGGATGAAGCGATCTGGCTCAGATAAACACCAAGGTCGATACTGTCGTCCGCAGGGCTTTCGGACAGCGAGCGATACAGCAGGGACAAGGCGTCGACCCTGCCGGCCAACCGGTCGAATGGTTCCTTGGCCGGGTTGCCCCGCAGGTTGCGCGCCTCGAGCCGGATCAGGGCCGTGATCATCTGGAGGTTGTTCTTGACGCGATGCTGCAGCTCGCGAAGCAGGATGTCCTTGGCCTGGATCTGCTCTTCCAGCTTTTCCTGGTCTGTCGCGGTGCGACCGCCGATATCGGCGAGCGCCACCAGCCGGTAAGTTGGCGTTCCGGCCTCGTTGAGGATGATGTTTGACCAGGCGTCCACCGAGACGGCTGCACCATCGTACCCGATCCTGAAAACGCCGAGGTAGTCGTCATTGCTCTTGACGGCCTCGCTGAGAGGCGGGCCGCCATCTGCGTCACGCGGGACGCCCGGTAGAACGCTCCATGTCTTGCCGAGGATCGACTCCGCCGGCTCGCCGATGAGGCGCTCGAACGCGAGATTTGTGTAGGTGATCGTTTCGGTCGGCGTCAGTTCGGAGACGGCGAGAGCGAACGGCGCGTGGTCGAGAATCTGCTTGAAGCGGTTGCTCTCAAGCGCAGACGCCAGGTTGGGCGTCTCCGACAAATGCTCGGGGCTGTCCGCGACTGTGGGGGCGTTCTGATCCATCCTGCTGCTCCCGCCTGCATTGCGTAGCCTTCGGCGAAAAGACGCCATCAAGCCTAAGTCCTCTCCTTGCAAGAACATTATGCATATGAACCCGCAATTGTACGGTAGCGGGCGGACGTTGCAGCGTTTGCTCAAAACGGGCGCAACTTGCACGAGCAAGCTGTCGCAGCGCCTCTGGCCTCATCCTGCCGGCGCGGGTTTCGGCTGGGCTGCGGCCAGAACCCTGTCGATCATGGCAAGGTTATCGGCGATGCGCTTCGCATCCGGACAGTCGCCAGTGCACTTGCTGGCCATGCTGGCAAGCTCGGTGCGTTGCGCGGTCGCCGAAGCGAAATCGCTCAGCATGACGTGAGCCACGCCAAGCCGGGCCTTGGGCTCAGGCCGCTTTGGCTCATTCTTCACCGCGACCTCGAGATATTGTTTCGCTTCGGCCCACTTGTTCAGGCCGATTTGCGTGACGCCCATCAGATAGCTGGCGTCGCTGGTGGTGGGATCGAAGGCGAGCAGTTCGGCGAAGTGTTTCTCGGCGAGCGTAAAGTCCTGGACCTGCAACGCGGCGAGACCAGCCTTGCGCGGCACTTCGAGCGCCCTGAGCTTGTTCTCCTCGATGCGGCGGGCGTTATCGATCCCGTCAAGGTTTGGACCGGTGCTGAGACCCTTCTGGGCGATGGAAACGCCAGCAGCCGAGCTGACGGCGGCAAGGACCAGAATTGAGGCAAGTACTCCGCGCATGGCGCTCTTCCTTTGGTGAAGCATTCGGCTTTGGTGAAGCATTCGGCATCGTTCGGGCAGCATAGTCCTCGGATCGGAACCGCACAGCAGCGTTTTCACAAGCTGACGCTAACGTGCGTTTGTTGTGCGGGTGCGAACGCGGGTAGCGGGGTCTACCGGGTGGAATCGGGGTCGAGGTCGTAGAGTTGCCGCAGCGTTCGTGGCGAAACGTACACGGCCAGAGCCCGGACTCCTCCCCTCCGGTGGCGGCAAATTCAATTCCGGCGCGAAGGGTCTGGTGTGAATTCGCGGTCGGTGGAATGGTTAAGGGTCATTAAACTGACGTGGAGTGGGACGGATGAGAAAGAAGCTGTTGCGTAGTGCTGCCCTCTTGCTTGCGATGGGAACCCTCGCGGTCCCGCTGGCGAATGCACAGCAAACGCAAGACGACGACATTGTGATCATCACGGGCACGCGGGTCGAGGCGCGTTCGGCGGTCGATTCGGTTGCGCCGGTGGATGTCGTGTCCGGCGTCGATCTGGTGAACCAGGGCGACAACGATGCGATGAACATCATTCGCACGCTGGTGCCGTCGTTCAACGTGAGCACGCAGCCGATCTCCGACGCGGCCACGCTCGTCCGGCCGGTCAACCTGCGCGGACTTCCGCCAGACAGCACGCTGGTGCTGGTCAACGGCAAGCGCATGCATCGCGCAGCTGTCATCGCGTTCCTCGGCGGCGGTATTTCAGACGGCAGCCAGGGCGCCGACATCTCGACCATTCCCGCGATCGCGCTGAAGCAGGTCGAAGTTCTGCGCGATGGCGCGTCATCGCAATACGGATCGGACGCCATCGCGGGCGTCATCAACTTCATCCTGAAGGACGATTCTTCGGGCGGCTCTGTCGAAGCCAAATGGGGACAGACCTATGAAGGCGACGGCGCAGCCTACCAGGTCGCGGGCAATGTGGGTCTCGCGATCGGTTCCAACGGCTTTCTGAACCTCGCCGCGGAATACCAGCAGACGGACGCCACCAGCAGGTCAACGCAGCGGGATGATGCTGCCGCCCTGATCGCCGCCGGCAACACGGCTGTCGCCAATCCGGCGCAGATCTGGGGCCAGCCGGAGGTCAAGGACGACATCAAGGTCTTCGCCAATTTCGGCTACGACCTGGACGACAAGCATGAGCTCTATGCGTTCGGGAACTACGCCCAGCGCGAAGTTGAGGGCGGTTTCTATTTCCGCAACCCGACCAACCGGCCGGGTGTCTTTGCCGGGCCGACGGTTGATCCGGTCACGGGAGCGCCGCTGGCGGCGACTTCTGGCGGCGTGCCGTCTGTCCTGGTCGGCGATCTTTCCGTCACCACCGCGGGCGACTGCCCAGCCGGGATTCCGCTGACGGCGGGCGGCGGCCTGCTTCCCAACCCCGCAGTCCTTGCGGCGGTCACGGCGAGTGCGAACTGCTTCTCGTTCGTCGAAATCTTCCCGGGCGGTTTCACGCCACGGTTCGGCGGCAAGCTCGAGGACATGTCCATCGCGCTCGGCCTGCGCGGCGAGGTTCCGTGGATTGCTGGCCTCAACTACGACGTCAGCTATCGCTATGGCGACAACCAGTCTGACTTCCTGATCAGCAACACGATCAATGCTTCGCTCGGGCCACTCACCCCCACCTCCTTCAACCCCGGCGGGTATGGCCAGGTCGAGAACCTGTTCAACCTGGACTTCGGCTATGGACTTCCCGTGGGCTTCGCTTCGGACCTCAACATCGCGTTCGGCTTTGAGTGGCGCGATGAGGAGTTCGAGGTTCGCGCAGGCGATGCGGCCTCCTACGCCCTGGGCCCTCTGGCGGCGCCATCGAGCGCATATCCGCTCGGGCAGGGCTTCTCGAGCAGCTCGAATGGTTTTGGCGGCTTCACGCCCGTTTCGGCCGGCAAGAACAGCCAGTCGAACACGTCCTACTATATCGACCTTGAAACCGACGTGACGGAGGCGGTGACGCTTCAGGCGGCGGTGCGTCTCGAGGACTATGACAGCTTCGGCCAGACCACGAACTACAAGCTTGGCGGCCTGTGGCGCGTGATGGATGGCTTCCGCCTGCGGTCAACCTTCTCGACGGGCTTCCATGCGCCGACGGCGGGGCAGGCGAACGTCATCAACGTGACGACGCAGTTCTCCGGCGGCGAACTGCAGGATGAAGGCACCTTCCCGCTAAGCAGCCCGGCTGGCCAGATTGCGGCAGACTACATCGCTGCAGCCGTGTCTGCCGGCGGTCTTGGACTCTCGCGTCCGACCCTCGGGCCTGAAGAGTCGCAGAGCTTTACGGTGGGCGGCGCGCTGGATATCGGCTCCTCAACCCTGACGGTGGACCTGTTCCAGATCGAGGTGGAGGACCGCATTTCGCGCTCCTCGGCGATCAGCTTCCCGGCGGCGCTGCAGTACCTTGCCGCGCAGAACAGTGTCGCGACCGGCGGCGCTACGCGCACGGGTGAGCTGCTGACGATCCTCGACACTGCCAACGTGCTTGATCGCTCGAACTTCACGGGCTTCGAGGACCTGATCGCCTTCTCGTTCTTCAACAACGACTTCGACACCAAGACCAGCGGCATCGACATCGTCCTGTCGGGTCCGGTGGAGTTCAACCTTCCGGGGAACACCGACTACACGCTGGCGCTGAACTACACCAAGACCGAAGTCGAGAACGCCGGCCAGACGATCTCGTCGACGCGCGTGCGCCAACTTGAAGAGTCCCTGCCGGAATGGAAGGGCAACTTCTCGGTTACGCACACGCAGGATGCGTGGCGCTTCCTCGGCCGCGTGAACTACTACGGCGAATACTTCGAGGCCCATCTCGAAGACGAGACCCTGCCGATCGATGGCGACGCCGCATTCCTGGTGGACGCTGAAGTCGGCTACAAGGTCACGGAGAACATCGAGCTGATCGCTGGCGCACAGAACCTGTTCGACCAGTATCCGGTCGACAATCCGTGGGCCGGCATTGTCGGCGCCAAGTACGGCGAGCGCTCGCCCTACGGCTTCAACGGCGGCTTCTACTATCTGAAGGCGCGGATGACCTGGTAGGAGGCTACGCCTCAGACAGCCTCGCTGTCGCAAATAGCGAAAGGGCCGCGATGATCTCGCGGCCCTTTCTTTTTCGGGTCAGTCGGCAGCCCGCCGCGGTCATGCAAACAGGGCGTCGATATCGTCCTGGGACGTTGCGGGGCCGTTGGCGGCGGGGCCGTTGAGGATCAGTTCGCGCTTGCGGATCTCGTCGGTGGTTTCCTCTCGCGCGGCGTCCGTGACGCCGAGGGCGTCGGCGAACTTCGTGACACGGTCCTCGATGTGGCGCAGCGTGGAGATCACTTTCGTGACGCGCTGGCCGGTGAGGTCCTGGAAGGAACAGGCTTCAAAGATGCGCATCATGGCGGCGTCGACATCGGCCTTGTAGGTGGCGAGGTCGGTCGGCTCCACCGCCATCAGCGCTTCGGCCTCCGACATGATCGACTCGGTGGCGCGCTCTGTATCGCGGACGACGGCGTCGAGTTCCATCGAGGCGCCCGGGAGGCGGCTGTCCTTGATGTCGTTGGCCTGGAGGCCAGAGATTTCGTCGCGCGCTTTCTGGATGAAGTCGGCGAGGTAGCGGAACTCGCCAATGATCGACTTGTCCAGCGAGCCGAAGAAGGCGGTCATCGCGTCGGCCATCTGGTGCGAGAGGTCGAGCACTTCGACCAGTGGGCGTTCGCGAACGCCGGTGGCCTTGAGCTGGTCCATGGCCGTGCGGATCTTCAGAGCAGCCTCGGCAGCAGCCATCAGAATTCCCCCAGCACGGCCTTGAGCTTGCCCTTCAGCGTTTCGGCGTTGAACGGCTTCACGATGTAGTTGTTCACGCCCGCTTTCTTGGCCGCGATGACGTTTTCCGTCTTCGATTCGGCGGTGACCATGATGAAGGGCGTGGCCTTGAGCTTGTCGCTGGCGCGGACCTGCTGGAGCAGTTCGTAGCCGGTCATCGGCTCCATGTTCCAGTCGGAGATCACGAGGCCGAACTTGCCGCCGTTCAGCTTCTCGAGCGCCTGGCGGCCATCCTTAGCCTCCTCGATGTTCTTGAAGCCCAGCTGGTTCAGCAGGTTGCGGATAATGCGTATCATTGTCTGGTAATCGTCCACGACAAGGACAGGCATGGACAGGTCGACGGCCATGTTCCAAAGACTCCGGGGAGGCTGTTACTGGGAACACTTGTATCGGTTGCGGCCAAATAAATGATGAATCGAAAGCCGCCGGACCTTAAGAAACGTGATTTTTCGGACGAGAGGCCGGGCCGGGGAGGTTTGGCCACGCCAATTTCCGGGGAAAACGGTTCACATCGCGGGGCGGATTGCTCTATGCAGCCGCCGTTGGACTGCCGGTCCGCGGGGCCGGGACGTGAGGAATTCTGGGCATGAAGACGGGCAAGACGTTCGCGGATCTGGCGATAGGGATGACCGTCGCGATCGAGAATACCGTGTCCGAGCAGGACGTGGTGGATTTCGCCCGCGTCTCAGGCGACTACAATCCGCTACACATGGACGAGGACTACGCGAAGACGACCCAGTTCAAGGGGCGGATCGCGCATGGGGCGCTGAGCGCGTCTTACATCTCGGCGATACTGGGCAATGACCTGCCGGGGCCGGGCGCGGTGTTCATGGAGCTGAACCTGAAATTCGTGCGGCCGGTGCGGATCGGCGACACGGTGATTTCCTCCGCCGAGGTGACCGAAATGATCGAGCGCGGTTATCGCGTGCGCCTTGCCGTGAAGGGCGAGGTCGACGGCAAGGTCGTGATGAAGGGCGAAGCGCTCGTCATGGTGCCGTCCGGCCTGGCCGAATAGGCCGTCATGTCGGGCGCCGCCATCGCGCTGGGCAATTTCGACGGGCTTCACGCGGGGCATCGTGCGGTGATCGCGGATGCTGGCGAAGCTGCGAGGCTGCTCGGCGTGGCGTGGGGCGTGGCGACCTTCGAGCCGGCGCCGCGGCGGTTCTTCCAGCCCGATGCGCCGCCTTTCCGGCTGATGACTCCGTTGCGGCGGCAAGTCGCGCTGGATGCGATCGGCGTGTCGGAGCTGCACCTGCTGCGGTTCGATGCGGCGATGGCGGCGATGACGGACCGCGAGTTCTGCGAACGTGTGATCGTGGGGCAGGTTGGCGCGCGGTCGGTGAGCGTCGGGTTCGACTTCCGGTTCGGCAAGGGTCGGATGGGCGATGTCGACAGCCTTCGCCGGCATGGGGCGGAGCTGGGGTTCGACGTCAGCGTGGTGGCGGAAGTGAAGGAGGGCGGGGAGAAGGTGTCCTCGTCCGGCATCCGCGCCGCCATCGAGCGTGGCGACATGGCGGAGGCGGCGCAAGGGCTGGGCGGGTGGTGGATCACCGACGCGATCGTCGAGCATGGCGAGAAACGCGGGCGGACACTGGGCTATCCGACAGCGAACATGGCGCTGGGCGAAATCGTGCATCCGGCGCATGGGGTCTATGCGGTGTGGGCGCGGATCGAGGGCGAGGCGGAATGGCGGCCGGGGGTCGCCAGTTTCGGGCGCACGCCGACGACGGGGGTTCGCGATCCGCTGCTGGAAGTGGTGATCTTCGACTGGGCGGGCGACCTTTACGGCAGGCGACTACACACGGCGTTCGTGGCGTTCCTGCGGCCGGAGGCGCGGTTCGGCGGGCTGGACGAACTGGTCGCGGCAATGAACCAGGACGAAGCGAATGCCCGGACAATAATGGCTTCTGCCGTGCGTCCGGAGCTTTGATGACGCATAACCGCCCTTGGCGAACCGGTTCGCGCGCTGCTATCAGCCGGGCATGACTCACGCGGCCATAGTTCGAATTATGGGCCCGGCGGGCGCGATCTAGCGCATTTACCGCCGGGAAAGTCGTATCCGCCAAAGGCCCCCCTCAAGCGACACCCCAGATTCCGAACATGACACGCCCAGATAAAGACAAACCAAAAGACGACGCAGCCAACGCCTACAAGGACACGCTGTTCCTTCCGAAAACCGACTTCCCGATGCGCGGCGGCCTGCCGACGCAGGAGCCCGCGCGGCTTGCGAAATGGGAAGCGGAGGATCTGTATGGCCAGCTGCGTGCGGACGCCAAGGCGCGCGGCGCCGAGGCCTTCATGCTGCATGACGGCCCGCCCTATGCGAACGGGCACATCCACATCGGCACGTCGATGAACAAGATCCTCAAGGACCTTGTCGTGCGGACGCACCAGATGATGGGGTTCGATGCGGACTACATTCCGGGTTGGGACTGCCATGGCCTTCCGATCGAGTGGAAGGTGGAGGAGGAGTTCCGCGCCGCCGGCAAGCAGAAGCGCGACGTGCCGATGGCGGAGTTTCGCAAGGCGTGCCGCGACTATGCGCAGAAATGGATCGACATCCAGCGCACCGAGTTCAAGCGGCTGGGCGGCGCGGGCAACTGGAACGATCCCTACCTGACGATGGCGTATGCGTCCGAAGCAGCGACCGTGAAGGAATTCCTGAAAGTCGCAATGAGCGGACAGCTCAAGCGCGGCGCCAAGCCCGTGATGTGGAGCCCGGTGGAGCAGACCGCGCTGGCGGAAGCGGAGGTCGAGTACGCCGACCGCAAGGCGACGATGGTGTGGGTGAAGTTTCCGATTGTCGATTGGGGTGACGCGCCGGCCAACGAACTCAATTATCTGCGCGAGGGCGCGAGCATCGTCATCTGGACGACAACGCCTTGGACCATTCCCGCAAACCGCGCGATCTCGTTCAATCCTGAGCTTCGCTACGCCATCTACGAAGTGAGCGAAGTTGAGCAATTCGAGAAGTTCACACCATGGGCCAAGGTCGGCGAGCGACTGATACTTTCAGTTGAGCGCATGGACAGCGTGCAACAGCAGGCAAAGGCCAAGCTGACATACCTGGCGGACATCAAACTGGATCGGGCCGGCGTTAGCTACGGTGCGATTTGCCACCATCCTTTGCGCGGGCTCGGACCCTCCCCCCTTGTGGGGGAGGGCAGGGAGGGGGGGCGCCCGCCCCAAGCCGAGACGGCAGAACAAGGTGCGCCGCCCCCCACCCCCAGCCCCTCCCCACAAGGGGGAGGGGAGCACACCGCGCCTGCATATGGATTTGCGGTTCCGCTGTTGGTCGGAAGCCACGTCACTGACGACACAGGCACCGGCTTTGTCCACACTGCGCCAAGTCATGGCGAGGACGACTACGAAGTCTGGATGGCGAATGCGAAGGCGCTTGAGGCGCGTGGCATCGACGTCACGATCCCCAACACCGTCGATGCATTCGGACGCTACACCAATGTCTGCCCCGGCTTCGAGGGGCTCGCGATCATCGAGCTTGAGGGCAAGAAGCGTGGGCAGGATGGGCCCGCGAACAAGGCGGTGATCGAGAAGCTGATCGAGGCCAATGCGCTGCTGGCGCGGGGCGTGACGACGCTGCGCGATGCGCACTCGTGGCGGTCCAAGGCGCCGGTGATCCGGCGGGGGACGCCGCAATGGTTCATCGCGATGGACCGGCCGCTGGCGCAGTGGGGCGGGCGGACGCTGCGCGAGCTGTGCCTGCAGGCGATTGATGCGACGGCGTTCACGCCCGAGCGTGGGCGGGAGCGTCTGCGTTCGATGGTTGCGGAGCGGCCGGACTGGCTGATCTCGCGGCAACGCGCGTGGGGCGTGCCGCTGACGCTGTTCGTGGACAAGGAGACAGGCGCCGTCACGAACACCGATGCGATGAACGCGCGCATCGTGAAGGCTGTCGAGCAGGGCGGAGCGGACGCGTGGTTCGGTGGCGATCCGGCGGCGCTGTTTGGCGAAGGCTACGACCCGGCACAGTACGAGAAGATAAACGACATTCTCGATGTGTGGTTCGATAGCGGGACGACGCACGCCTTTACGCTGGAAGATCGCGGGCTGAAATGGCCGGCGGATGTTTATCTCGAAGGCTCTGACCAGCATCGCGGCTGGTTCCAGTCATCGCTGCTGGAAAGCTGCGCGACACGCGGGCGGGCGCCATACGACGCCATCGTCACCCACGGCTTCGTGCAGGCCGAGGACGGCGAGAAGATGTCGAAGTCGCTCGGCAACGTCATCTCGCCGATGGAGGTCTGCGAGAAGTTCGGCGCCGACATCCTGCGTATCTGGGTGGCGTCGTCGGACTATGCCGACGATCCGAGTTTCGGCTGGAAGCTGTTCGAGGCGAACAGCGACATCTATCGCAAGCTGCGTAACACGATGCGCTACCTGCTCGGCGCGCTCGATGGGTTCGATGAAGCGGAGCGTGTGGCGCATGCCGACATGCCAGGGCTCGAGCGGTGGGTGCTGCACCGGCTGGCGGAACTCGACAAGGTCGTACGCGATGCCTACGCGGCCTACGATTTCAAGAAGGCTTTCCACGAGCTAGTGAACTTCTGCGTCGTCGATCTCTCGGCGGTGTATTTCGACATCCGCAAGGACAGCCTCTATTGCGACGCGCCCTCGTCGCTGCGCCGGCGCGCGTGCCGGACGGTGATGGACGAAGTCTTCAGGCGCCTGACGATCTGGTTCGCGCCGGTGATGGTGTTCACCTGCGAAGAGGCGTGGGAGCAGCGGCATCCGGGCAAGGGCTCGGTGCACCTGCAGCTGTTCCCGGAAACGCCGGCGGGGTGGCTGAACGGGCTTACGGCTGTGCACTGGGATGTGCTGCTGCGCGTGCGGCGCGAAGTAACGGGTGCGTTAGAACTCGAGCGACGCGAGAAGCGGATTGGCTCTTCACTCGAGGCGGTCGTTGTAGTCCGTTCCTCGCATGAGGACATTGCCAACGTGTTTCAGCTGGCCGACCAAGACCCTGCGGAGTTCTTTATAACTTCGGGAGCGGAATTACG
Organism: Alphaproteobacteria bacterium; assembly: GCA_031419455.1. Classification (GTDB taxonomy): domain Bacteria; phylum Pseudomonadota; class Alphaproteobacteria; order Caulobacterales; family Hyphomonadaceae; genus UBA7672. The sequence continues at coordinate 41,529 of JANOKS010000108.1, read as the reverse complement.
CGTCGATAGTTCGTCCCAGTCGCCAATCATCGCAGATGGCTTCATCAAGGTGGAATGCGCTCGTGTGCCGGCTGATTGGAAAAAGTGCGCGCGTTCGTGGAAATACTTCGACCCGCAAGATCCGCGTGTCGATAAGGAGTTTCCCGACATCACGCCTCGGGATGCAGCGGCGGTTCGTGAGTATCGTGGTGTTTGAGGTAGTTGGATGGCTGTGACGATGGACTGGCTTTCGCGCGAGAAGATGACCACGGCCTGGCGCTGGGGGATTCCGCTGGTCATTGCGATCGTGGTGCTGGACCAGCTGACCAAGGCGTGGGTGCTGGCGACACCGGAATTCCGGGCGATGGATTGTCTCGTGGGCGCTGCGCCCTGCGGTCGGATCGAGCTGTCGCCGCTGCTGGACTTCTCCATGATCTGGAACCGGGGCGTCAGCTTCGGGGCGATGCAGGCGGAAGGACTCGCCCGCTGGGGGCTGTTCATCGTGATCTCGGTCATTGCCATCGGATTCACGCTCTGGCTGCTGCGAGCCGAGCGCAAGTTGACGGCGCTGGCCCTGTCGATGGTGATCGGCGGGGCGGTGGGCAACCTGATCGATCGCGCCATTTTTGGTGCGGTCGTTGATTTCATTGACTTTCAGGGGCCGTGGTTCGGCTGGAACATCGCTGGGTGGGATGTCGGGTTCCCGTGGATATTCAATGTGGCGGACGCTGCGATTTCCCTCGGCGCGGTTGTTTTGCTGCTGGATCAGCTTCTGGCCGGGCGGAAGCAGTCGCGCTAGTAGTGGTTGGAGTCGGCACTTGGCAGCCTGATGGGGCGGCCCGATAGGAGAGTTCAGTGAAGCGCAAGACGACATTCGGCCTCGTGGCCCTTACGGCAATCACACTCGCGGGTTGCGCGTCCACCAACGGACCTGACGAGTTCCGCGTGGTGCGCAAGGCGCCGCTAACAGTACCCCCCGAATACAACCTTCGCCCGCCGACGCTCGGCCAGGCGCGTCCGCAGGAGCTGTCGCCCGAGGCTCAGGCTCGTGTGGCGGTGTTCGGCGTGGACATGGGCGCAAACGCCAGCGAGGGCGAGAAAGCCTTCGTGCGCGCTGCCGGCGGCGACGCTGTCGAACGCACGGTTCGCGCGCAGGTGGATTTCGACAATTCGCAGGCCATTCGCAAGAGCCGTAGCTTCGCCGACACGATCCTCAACTGGGGCGGCCCAGCGGGCGAGCCCGTGATCGATCCGGTTGCCGAGGCTACGCGCCTGAAGACGGAGTCCGAAGCGGTGAAAGACATCACCGGCGGCGGCGCGGTGCTGATCCAGCCGAAGCAGACCAGCAAGCTTCCGGGTCTTTGAGTCGAGGCGGGAACGCGCCATGTTCAGCTGGGCGAGAGCCTTGCCTGGCGTGACTGTGGCGGCGCTGCTGCTGGCGGGGCCGGCGGCGGCTCAGGTTGCTGACGAATGGTCGCCGCAGACTTTCATGTTGTCGAATGGGCTGCAGGCCGTTGTGCTGCCGGACCATCGCGCGCCGGTGGTGACGCACATGGTGTGGTATCGCGTCGGTTCGGCGGACGAGGCGCCGGGCAAGGCGGGGCTCGCGCACTTTCTTGAACACCTGATGTTCAAGGCGACGAAGACGCTGCCGGCGGGCGAATACTTCCGCACGATCGCGCGCAACGGCGGTCAGGCAAATGCCGGCACGTCATACGATTTCACGAACTACCATTTCCGGATCGCGAAGGACCGGCTGCCGCAGATGATGCGGATGGAAGCCGACCGCATGGCGAACCTGCAGCTCGCCGAGGAAGAGGTGACGCCGGAACGCAATGTCGTGCTCGGAGAGCGGCGTCAGCGCGTGGACAGCGAGCCAGCCGCGGTGCTGGACGAGATGGTGTGGGCGACACTCTATCGCGGGCATCCCTATGCGATCCAGGTGATCGGCCCCGCGAACGAGATTGCGGCGCTGTCGCGCGAGGACGCGATCGGCTGGTATCGCCAATGGTACGGCCCGGAGAACGCCATCCTGGTGGTGGCTGGGGACATCACGGCGGCGGAACTGGAGCCGCTTGCCAATACCATCTACGGCGCGGTCCCAAGGCGCGGCGACCTCAAGAAGCGGTCTTTGCCTGAAGTGAAGCCGCTGTCCGCCTCGGTAGAGGTGCAGCACAGCGATCCGAAGGTGCGGCAGGCGCAATGGCAGCGCAACTGGATCGGCGTGCCGCTTGGCCATCCGGATGCGGCGGCGCTGCAGGTGGGGATGCATATCCTCGGCGGCGGGCGCACAAGCCGGCTGTATCGCGAGCTGGTTGAAGGCGGCGAGGCGGTCAGCGCCTACGCCCAGAGCCACGAGATGGAGGCGGCGGGACCGGTGGCCCTCACCGTACAACCGGCGCAGGGCGTTGCGGTGAACGCGGTCAAGGCTGAGGCCCTCGGCGTGCTGCGAGAGTTCATCGCCGAGGGGCCGACGGCGGAAGAACTTGCGCGCGCGAAGAAGATGCTCACCGCCAACAGCATCTTCCGGCGCGACAATCAGGTCGATATGGCGAACTGGTACGGTGTCCAGCTGACGGCTGGGCTCACGCTCGCAGAAATCGAAGCCGAGGATGCGCGGATTGCGGCGGTCAGCGCGGCGGACGTGCGGGCCGTGATGAAGCGGTATCTGTCAGGCGCGAACCATGTCGACGCGCTGCTGCTGCCGGAGGCGCAATGATCCGCGCTGTCGCCAGCCTGGCAATCGCAACGCTACTGGCGGCGTGCCAGACGGTCGCGCCGGCGAAGGATGCGTCGCTCGCGGATGTGCAGGTCGTCACCTCGCCGGGCGGTGTGACGGCGTGGCTGGTTGTCGAGCCTCACGTTCCGATTATCGCAATGGAGATGGCGTGGCGGGGCGGGGCGACGAACGAGCCGCGCGGCCGGGACGGCGCAGGCTGGGTGCTGGCCTACATGATGAACGAAGGCGCTGGAAAACTCGACACGACGGAATACGGCGCGCGGATGCAGGACCTCAACATGGAGTTTGCCTGCGGCGTCTGGACTGACTGGACCACGTGCAGCCTCTCGACGCTGAAGGAAACGGCGGACGAGAGTTTCGACATGGTGCGGATGGCGCTTGCTGAGCCGCGGTTCGACCGGGCGCCGTTCGATCGCGCCAAGCGCGAGCTGACGGTTTCGCTGAAGCAGGGCGAAGCCAATCCGAAGACGCTGGCCGGCCGCGCGATGAATGATGCGCTGATCCCGGGGCATCCCTACGCGCGCCATGCAACGCCGGAAACGGTCGATCGCGTTTCGCGCGCCGACATCAGGTCGTTGAAGCAGACGCTGATGACCAAGGACCGCCTTCTCGTGGTGGTGGTCGGCGACATCACGGCGGAGGAGCTCAGACCGAAGCTCGACGAGGTGTTCGGGGTCCTGCCAGCGGGCGCGCCCCTGCCGCCGCTGCCGGATGCCATCGCGCGTCCGGCGCCGTCGCAGCCGGTGGTAACGCTGCTCGCCCAGCCGCAGACGCTGGTGATGTTCTCCGGTCCCGGCCTGCGGCGCGAGGACCCGGATTTCTTCGCGGCCTACCTGCTGAACTATATTCTTGGCGGCGGCGCACTGTCCTCTCGTCTCAGCGATGATCTGCGCGAGAAGCGCGGACTGACTTATGGCGTCGCCACGGGCCTCAGCCTGCAGACCCATTTCTGGCGCTGGACGGGATCGACGTCGATCCAGAACGACAAGGCGGACGAGGCGGTGGCGTTGATCCGCGACAACATCGGCAGGCTGGGGCGCGAGGGGCCGACGCAGAAGGAGCTGGACGACGCCAAGGCCTATGTGACCGGCGCGTTTCCGCTGGCGTTCGATTCCAACGCCAGGATTGCGCGGAACCTGCTGGGATTCTGGCAGGACAATCTTTCCGCCGACTATGTCGAAGAGCGCAATGGATACTTCGAGGCGGTGACGCTGGAGGACGTGAAGCGTGTGGCGGCGACATACATGAAGCCGGAAGCGTTCGCCTTCGTGATGGTGGGCCAGCCTGCGCTGGATTGAAGCCAGACCAGCGGCGGCCCTTTGGCGAACACCTCCTCTCTGGTGTCATTCCGGACGCGCAAAGCGCGAGCCGGAACCCAGGGGTGGCAAGGGCGGTGTGTGAGGCTCCTGGGTTCCAGCTCTTCGCGGCTGCGCCGCTTCGGCTGGAATGACACTGTGATTGGAGAACTCCTGTGAGGGATCGACGGGCGCCATGTTTCCCACGCCCGCGCTCACGGACTATGGTCCCCACATGGCCGAATCAGCCCTGAAACCGCCTGAAGGACGCATCCGTCGCCTGCCGCCGGATGCGGTGAACCGCATTGCGGCCGGCGAGGTGGTGGAGCGCCCGGCGGCCGCCGCAAAGGAGCTGATCGAGAATGCGCTGGATGCCGGCGCGCGGTCGATCCGCGTGCGCATCGAGGGCGGCGGGCTGACGCGGCTCCTCATCGAAGACGATGGGCTCGGCATGAGCGTGGACGAATTGCCGGTGGCTATCGAGCGGCATGCGACATCCAAGCTCGCGGCGGACGAACATGGGCATGTGGACCTGCTCGATATCCGCACCATGGGGTTCCGGGGCGAGGCGCTGCCGTCGATCGGATCGGTGTCGCGGCTGGGCATACTGAGCAAGGCTGTTGGGGCCGATGGCGCGTTCGAGATCACGGTGGATGCGGGGCGCATCGACGGGCCGAACCCGGCGCCGTGGAGTGGGCTCACCAGCCATGGCACGCGCGTGGATGTGCGTGACCTGTTCTATGCGACGCCTGCGCGGCTGAAATTCATGAAGACGGAGCGCTCGGAGGCGCAGGCGATCGCGGATACGGTGCGGCGGCTGGCGCTGGCGCGGCCGGATGTGGCTTTCCATCTCGAGACGGACGAGCGCGCGGTCATCAAGCTGCAGGCAGAGCAGGGCGAGGCGAGCGAGACGCGGCTGAAGCGGCTGGGTGCGGTTCTCGGCAAGGAGTTCCGCGAGAACGCTGTCGAGATCGGCGCGGAGCGCGAAGGCGTGCGCGTCTCCGGGTTTGCGGGGCTGCCGACGTTCAATCGCGGCAGCGCGCAGCATCAGTACCTGTTCGTCAACGGGCGACCGGTGAAGGACAGGCTGATGGTCGGCGTGCTGCGTGCGGCCTACCAGGATTTTCTCGCGCGCGACCGGCATCCGATGGCGGTGCTGTTCCTCGATCTCGATCCGATGCAGGTGGATGTGAACGTGCATCCGGCGAAGACGGAGGTGCGCTTCCGCGATTCCGGGAATGTGCGCGGGCTGATGATCGGCGCGCTGCGCCATGCGCTGGCGGCGGCCGGGCATCGCGCGAGCACGACGGTCGCCGGAGCCGCCTTGGGCGCAGCGACAAGCCATGTGGCGCCCCAATCGGCTTCAATGCTGCCGTGGAATGCGGGACAAGCGCGCTGGTCTCCGGCGCGGCCCGTTGTCGAAACGCAGGACGACGCGCGGCCATGGCCGGGTGTTTCCGACAATCCGCAGGCAACGTTCGACGCGTTCGGGGCAAACCCAAGCGGGCGCGTGGAGCCGGCGCCGGAGTTTCCGACGGAGAGCCACCCGCTGGGCGTGGCGCGGGCGCAGGTGCATGAGACCTACATCATCGCGCAGACGGCGGACGGGATGGTGATCGTCGATCAGCACGCAGCGCACGAGCGGCTGGTCTATGAGCGCATGAAGGCGCAGATGGCGGGCGACGGCGTCCGGCGTCAGGCGCTGCTGATCCCGGAGATCGTGGAGCTGTCTGAGGAAGAGGCGCTTCGGGTGCTCGACCGTGCAGAAGAACTCCTGGCCATGGGGCTGGAGGTGGAGGCGTTCGGGCGCGGCGCGGTTGCGGTGCGCGCCACGCCGGCGATCTTCGGGGCGATGGATGTGAAGGGCCTGATCCGCGACCTGGCGGATGATTTTGCGGAGTACGAGGCCGGGCTGGCGCTCAAGGAGCGCATGGAGGAGGTCATGGGCAACATGGCCTGTCGCGGGTCGGTGCGTGCGGGGCGCAGGCTCACCGCGGATGAGATGAACGCACTGCTGAGGCAGATGGAAGCGACGCCGCACTCGGGCCAGTGCAACCACGGGCGGCCGACTTATGTCGAGCTGAAGCTGAGCGACATCGAGAAGCTGTTCGGGCGGCGATAGCGCGATCGGCCGGGCCAGCCCGTTGTACAAGTCTACCCGACCGGAAGATCAGCCGTTCTGCAGGGGCTTCGGCCCGGACAGCCGGGGGGGGCCGGTGTGGCGGGCCGGGGTGGGCCTTGCCCGGGCCGGAAATACAGGTATAACGCGCGCCATTCCGACACGCGGACCCATTCCGGTGCGGGCGTATGCCCGTTCTGTCCGCGGCGGCCAACCGGATCAGGAGACTATATTGGCACTTCCCGACTTTTCTATGCGCCAATTGCTTGAAGCAGGCGCTCACTTCGGACACCAGGTTCACCGCTGGAACCCCAAAATGCAGGGGTTCATCTTCGGCGAACGGTCCGGCATCCACATCATCGACCTTTCCCAGTCCGTGCCGCTGTTGCATCAGGCGCTGGTGAAGGTTCGCGAGACGGCCGCAAAGGGCGGGCGCGTGCTGTTCGTCGGCACCAAGCGCCAGGCCGCTGACGCGATCGCGGAGGCCGCCGGCCGCTGCGCGCAATACTTCATGAATGATCGCTGGCTGGGCGGCACGCTGACCAACTGGGCGACCGTGTCGAACTCGATCAAGCGCCTGCGCGACCTCGACGACATGCTGCAGGCTGGAGGCGATACGGGCCTCACGAAAAAGGAACTGCTCGGCCTCCAGCGCGAGCAAGCCAAGCTGCAGCGCGTGCTTGGCGGCATCCGCAACATGGGCGGCCTGCCGGACCTGATGTTCGTGATCGACACCAACAAGGAGTCGATCGCGGTCAAGGAAGCCCGCAAGCTGGGCATTCCGGTCGTCGCGATCATCGACACCAACTGCGATCCGCAGGAAGTCGATTTCCCGATCCCGGGCAATGACGACGCGGCGCGCGCTATCCAGCTCTACTGCAACCTCATCGCCGACGCCGTGCTTGACGGCATGGCGGACTCGTCGATGGCCTCGGGCGAAGACGTCGGCGCGCGCGCCGAAGTCATCGAACCGGCTCTGGCCGCAACCGCGACCGCAGACGCGCAGTAACCGCAATCGCGGACATGCCGGCGACACAGTGCGCCGGCATGCCTGCGTTGCGGAAAGTTTGAAACAGCCTGCGGAGCGCGGTTGCAGAACCGTGCGGGCGCAGGGATATGCTCAGGAGACATGACATGGCTGAGATCAGCGCCGCGCTCGTAAAACAGCTGCGCGAAATGACCGGCGCGGGCCTCATGGACTGCAAGAGGGCGCTTCTGGAGAACAATGGAGACCTTGAAATGTCTGCCGACTGGCTGCGCGCCAAGGGCATCCTCAAGGCCGCCAAGAAGGTTGACCGCGTCGCCGCCGAAGGACTCGTTGCGCTGGCAACCGCCGGTACGTCAGCGGCGATCGTCGAAGTAAATTGCGAGACAGACTTTGTTCCTCGCAATGCAGAATTCCAGAACGCCGCGCGCACGATTGCCGACGCTGCCTTGAAGAATGGCGGCGATCCGGAGAAGACGCTGCATGCTGCCGCCCCGCAGGGTGGCACGATCGGCGAAATGCTGGTGGGACTGGTCGCCAAGATCGGCGAGAACATGACGCTGCGCCGCACGGCTGCGCTGTCGGTTACCGATGGCGTGATCGCGCCCTACGTGCACAACACCGCCGCCGAAGGAATGGGAAAGATCGGCGTGCTGGTAGCGCTGGAATCGACCGGCGACAAATCGCGCCTGATGGACCTTGGCCGCAAGGTCGCGATGCACGTCGCCTCGGCCAAGCCGCTGGCGGCGACGACGGCGGAACTCGACCCGAAAGTGGTCGAGAAGGAAAAGCAGATCCTGACCGAACAGGCTAAAGAATCGGGCAAGCCGGCCAACGTGATCGAGAAGATGGTCGAGGGCCGGCTTCGCAAGTTCTATCAGGAATCAGTGCTGGTCGAGCAGGCTTTCGTGATGGACCCGGATGTGACCGTTGCGGCCTTCATCGAGAAGGCAGGCAAGGAAATGGGCGCGGCCGTGAAGCTGAAAGGCTTTGTCCGCTACGAGGTCGGCGAGGGCATCGAAAAGCCGCCTTCGGACTTTGCTGGCGAAGTCGCCTCTTTCACGAAGCCGAAAGAGTAAAGCCTTTGCGGAATCCGCGGTTTCGCGGGTAGAGTCTGGCGGCCCGGCGTGTCATGCGTCCGGGCCGTCTATGCAAAGAGCGCCTTCTGGGCAAAGGGCGGTGGAGCAGGCAAGATGACCGACCACGCTAACCTAAAATACAAGCGCGTGCTCCTGAAGATATCGGGCGAGGCCCTGATGGGAGATCAGGGCTACGGCATCGATGTTCCCGCGGTCACCAAGTACGCAGAAGAGATCAAGGGCGCGATGGAGCTGGGCTGCCAGATCTGCCTTGTCATCGGGGGCGGAAATATCTGGCGCGGCAAGTGGGGCGTGGACGCGGGCATGGAGCGCGCGCAGGCCGACCACATGGGCATGCTGGCGACCGTGATGAATGCGCTGGTGATGCAGAACTCGCTGGAGAGCGTCGGCGTGCCGACGCGCGTGCAATCGGGCATCACGATGATGTCGATCTGCGAGCCGTTTATCCGGCGTCGCGCGATCCGCCACATGGAGAAGAATCGCGTCGTGATCTTCGCGGCGGGCACGGGCAATCCGTTCTTCACGACGGATACTGGCGCAGCGCTGCGTGCAGCGGAGATGAATTGCGATGCGATGCTGAAGGGCACGCAGGTGGATGGGGTCTACACCTCCGACCCGAAGGTCGATGCAGACGCTACCCGCTTCGACACGCTCGACTATATGGAAGTACTCTCGAAAGAGCTGAAGGTGATGGATGCGACCGCCATCAGCCTGCTCAAGGAGAACAAGATTCCGATCGTGGTGTTCCGCATCCGCGACCGCGGCGGCCTCAAGAACGTGCTGACCGGGCAGGGCGTGTCGACCGTGATCAGCGGCAAGAAGAAATAGGAGTGGGAAGCGATGCCCGAGACCTTCGACATCAAGGTGATCGAGAAGCGCATGGATGGCGCGATTGGGTCGCTGAAGACGGAATTCTCCGGCCTGCGCACGGGGCGCGCCTCGATCCACCTGCTCGATACGATCGTGGTGGTGGCCTATGGCACGCCCACGCCGATCAACCAGGTGGCGTCGGTGTCGGCGTCGGACGCGCGCATGCTGAGCGTGAGCGTGTGGGACAAGAGCGTCGTGGGCGCCGTCGATCGCGCGATCCGCGAGGCGCCGCTGGGTCTGAACCCGATCACCGACGGACAGACGCTGCGCATTCCGATCCCGCCGCTGAGCGAAGAACGGCGCAAGGAGTTGCAGAAGCTGGCGGGACAGTTTGCGGAGAGCGCGCGCGTCGCGGTGCGCAATGTACGGCGTGACGGGATGGAGCTGATCAAGCGCATCGAGAAGGCCGGCGGATTGAGCGAGGACCAGGCCAAGGGACGCTCGACCGACGTCCAGAAGGCGACGGATCACCACATCAAGACGATCGACGACCTGCTGAAGCACAAGGCCGAAGAGATCATGCAGGTGTGAGCGAGCCCAAGCCCTCCTCGAGCGATGTGGACGTGGCGACCCTGCCGCCGCCGCCGAAGCATGTCGCCATCATCATGGACGGCAATGGCAGGTGGGCGAAGGCGCGCGGGATGCCGCGGGCGCTGGGCCACAAGGCGGGCGTGGATGCGCTGCGGCTGGCTGTGGAAGCGGCGCGCGACCTGGGACTGGCGCATCTCAGCGTCTATGCTTTCTCGACCGAGAACTGGAGCCGGCCGCAGACGGAGATCGACGCGCTGTTCGACCTGCTGCGGATGTTCGTGAAGCGCGACCTCGCGCGGCTGCACAGGGACGGGGTGCGGATCAGGATCATCGGGTCGCGCGAGGGACTGGGCGAGGACCTTCTCGGACTGATCGACGATGCGGTCCACACGACGCGGGACAATACGAAGCTGACGCTGAACATCGCATTCAACTATGGCGGCCGTGGCGAGCTGGTCGCGGCGATGCGCGAGATGGGCGGCATGATCGCGGCAGGGAAGCTCAAGCCGGACGAGATTGATGAGGCAATGATCTCGCGCATGATCTGGTCGGCGGACTCGCCCGACCCGGATCTCGTTATAAGAACGAGTGGCGAGGTGCGGCTGAGCAACTTCCTGCTGTGGAGCGGAGCGTATGCCGAGCTGATGTTCATCAACCAGCTGTGGCCGGATTTCACGAAGGAGAGCCTCGAGAAGGCGATTGATGCGTTCAGACGTCGCGACAGACGGTTTGGCGGCCTCGGCGCCTGAGGGCGGTCCCAAGGGCGGCGGACGGCGCGAGATCATTCTCCGCGTCGTCAGCGCAGCTGTGCTCGCGCCGCTGGGCGTGTGGGCGGTGTGGGCCGGCGGACTTTGGCTTCTCGTCGCGACGGCGGCATGCGGCGTGTTGGCGGCGTTCGAGTGGACGCGGATGGCCTCGCAGGCGGAAGCGGGCTGGGTGCGCTGGGCGCAGTACACGACGCTGGGGCTGACGGCCGGCGCGGCGGTGTTGCTGGCCACACGTGGCATCGAGGCGGTGGCGCTGGTCGCGCTGGTTGGATGCGCCGTGGCGAGCGGGCTGGCGGCGATCGGCAAGGGGTCTATCAGCTCGATGGCGTTTGGCGCCATCTACACGAGCCTGCCGTTCGGATGTTTTGTCTGGATCAGGGAAATGACCCCGGATGGCCATCTGCTGCTGTTGTCGATCCTGGCGATTGTGGTGACAACGGATGTAGGTGCGTATTTCGCGGGGCGCGGATTTGGCGGACCGCTGCTGAGCCCCAACGACAGTCCCAACAAGACATGGACCGGCGCGATCGGCGCGCTGGTGTGCGCGGGTCTTGCGGGCGCGGCTGTTGCCCGCGCTGGCGGGGGCGATTTTCTGCACTGGCTGATGTTCGGACTCGCATTGTCGATCGTGGCGCAGCTGGGCGACCTGCTGGAGTCGCGGTTCAAGCGGCTCTATGGCGTCAAGGATACGTCTGGCTTCCTGCCGGGGCATGGCGGCGTGCTCGACAGGCTGGACGGGCTGATGGCCGCCACGGTTGCGGCGGCGCTGATCGTGCGGTTCCTTCCCGCGCTGGCGCCGTCCCTCTCAACTGCAGGCGGACAATGAGCCACAGCGTTCGAGTCTCCGTGCTTGGCGCGTCGGGTTCGATCGGCGCTTCCGCGCTCGATGTCATCGCGACGGGCGGGCCGGGCTCGCCGGAGTTCTCGGTAATTGCGTTGACGGCCAATCGAAACGTTGCGGCGCTGGCGGCGGCTGCGCGGAACGTGCGGGCCGAAATCGCGGTGGTTGCGGACGAGGCCTGCTATGGCGAGCTGAAGAGCGCTCTGGCGGGGTCTGGCGTTGAGGCGGCTGCGGGTGACGCCGCCATCGCAGAGGCGGGTGGGCGGAAGGCGGACGTGGTCGTTGCCGGCATTGTAGGGATCGCCGGACTGCCGGCGACGCTTGCAGCAGTCAGGCAGGGGGCGAGCGTGGCGCTGGCCAACAAGGAGAGCATGGTCTGCGCCGGCCGGCTTCTGCGCGAAGAGGCGCGTCAAAGCGGCGCGCGGCTGTTGCCGATCGATTCCGAGCACAACGCGATCTTCCAGGTGCTCGACCGGCCCGAGCGGGTCGAGAAGCTGATCCTGACCGCGTCGGGCGGGCCCTTCCGGTCCGCCAGCCTGCAGCAGATGGCCGCGGCGACGCCCGAGCAGGCTTGCGCCCATCCCAACTGGGACATGGGGGCCAAGATTTCCGTCGATAGCGCCACCATGATGAACAAGGGGCTGGAACTAATCGAGGCGGCCTACCTGTTCGACGTTCCCGAGAGCCGGATCGACGTGCTGATCCATCCCCAGTCCATTATCCATAGCCTGGTGGCCTATGACGACGGGTCGGTGCTGGCCCAGCTGGGACTGCCGGACATGCGGACGCCCATCTCCTACGCTCTGTCCTGGCCCCGGCGGATGCCCCTGCCGGGGCTTGAGCGCCTTGATCTCGCCAAGATCGGAAGGCTGGATTTCCTTCCTCCGGATCCTGAGCGCTTTCCCGCGTTAAGGCTTGCCAGGGGCGCAGTTTCCGCTGGGGGAGGCGCGCCGATCGTGCTGAACGGAGCGAACGAGGTCGCAGTGGCGGCCTTCTTGCAGCGACGTATTGGATTCTTGACGATTTCCGAGGTCTCAGGGCAGGTGCTTGAAGAGTATCTCGGACATGCAACTGCCCGCGCCGAACCCGCCAGGTTCGACGACGTTTTCGCGATCGACCGGTGGGCGCGAGCCCGGACGGCCGAAAAGCTCCGCCTCGCGGCGTGATCGTTTGGAGTACCGGACCTTGAAGGACGCGCGCTGATGGATGTCATCTTCTGGGTTCTGATGTACGCGCCGGTATTCCTGCTCATCATCTCGCTCGTCATCACCGTTCACGAGCTTGGGCACTACTGGGTCGGCAGGGCCTTCGGAGCGGCGGTCGAATCCTTCGCTATCGGCTTCGGCAAGCCGATCATCGAGAAGCGCGACGGACGCGGCACGCGCTGGCGGGTCAACTGGATACCCCTGGGCGGGTTCGTGAAGTTCGTCGGCGAAGTACAACTTGCGCAGGACCTGAAGCAGGAACTGCCGCAGACGGCCGCGACTGAGGAAGAGGCCGCGCGGCTGGCCGAAGTCGCACGCGCAACGCGACCCAAGGGCGCCATCGATGGAAAGGCGACCACCTTTTACGACAACCAGATCCTCGTCGGCCGGCCTTACGGCATGCTGAACCCCTGGCAGCGGATTGCTGTTTCGCTCGGCGGGCCAGTTGCGAACTTCATCTTTGCCATCGCAGCCTTCGCGGTGATCGGCTTCGTCCACGGCGTGCCGCAGGCGCAGGAAGTCTTTGTGCGCAGCGTCATTGCTGGCGAGGCAGCGGAAAAAGCCGGGTTTCAGGCGGGCGACGTCGTCATCGAAGCTGCCGGGCGGCCCGTCACGACGGCCCAGGACATCATCATGGCGACACAGCTCAGTTCGGGAGAAGCCGTGAGCTATCGCGTGCTCCGTGGCGAAGAGACAGTGGCGTTGCTGGCGACGCCTGTCGAACAGGAGCTGGTCGATAGCGGCATGCGGATGAAGCAGAAGGTCGGCCGCATTGGCCTCGATCTTGGCCATCGCGACACGTCGATCCGCAGCCTGAATCCGATCGAGGCGGTGGGCTATGGACTGCAGCGGACCGGTGAATCGATCGGCCAGACGATCAATGTGTTGCGGCGCCTGATCACCGGCAAGGAGGGCATGGAGAAGCTGTCCGGGCCGGTCGGCATCCTCCACCTGACGGGTGGCGTCACCGAAATGACCATGAACCAGGAGAATGTCGACCTGGGGGCCAAGATCGCCCAGCTATTCTGGATGTACTTTCATCTGGCGGCGCTGCTTTCCATCGGCATCGGCTTCTTCAACCTGCTACCCATTCCGGTTCTGGATGGCGGCGCCGTGGTCATGACGCTTGCCGAGGCGGTAACGGGCAAGGCGCTGCCGGAAAAGGCGCAGAACGCTGGTCTGACGTTTGGACTGGTGAGTCTGGTGGTTTTTGCCCTGCTTGTGACCTGGCAGGACATCGGACGGCTCATATCGGGCTTCTTCCCGGGGCCGGCATAGGTCGCTGCATGTGTGGGTAAGGCTTGAGCTGTGTGCCCGTGTCGCACTAGGACGGGCGCAGACGGATAGAAGAGACTGCGGCAAGCGGTCCGTGTAGTGGTGGTTAGTTAGTCTTACGAGGGGTTTAGATGCGGTCATGGTTTGCATGCGCTTTGGCGCTGACTGCATCGGCTGGCGCCATTGCCGGCGCCCAGACGGCGTGGGCGCAGCAGCCTGACCAGCTCCCGGTTCAGCCGCCCGTCCAGCCCCCGGTCCAGCCGCCCGCGCAACCACCGGCTCAACCCTCGCAGCAGATCATCGGCCGGATTCTGGTCGAGGGTAACCAGCGTATCGAGTCACGCACCGTTCAGTCCTACCTGCTGGTGCGTCCGGGCGATGCGTTCGACGAGGAGCGCATCGGCCTGTCGGTGCGGGCGCTGGGAGCCACTGGCCTGTTCGCGGACATCCAGATCGAGACGCGCGGGACGGACCTCGTCATCCGCGTGCTCGAAAACCCGATCATCAACCGCATCATGTTCGAGGGGAACAATGCGGTCACGACCGAGCGTCTCGAGGAAGAGACCGAGGCCGAACCGCGGCAGACCTTCACGCTGAGCCGCGTCGAGCAGGACGTTCAGCGCATTCTCGAAGTCTATCGCCGCGCGGGCCGCTTTGCTGCGACGGTGACGCCACAGTACAAAGTGCTGCCGCAGAACCGCGCGGACCTGATCTTCGTGATCGACGAAGGCCCGACGACGGGCGTGAGTTCGATCAACTTCATCGGCAACGAGGCCTATCCGGACGACCGGCTGCGCCGCGAGATCACCACGCGCCAGTCGCGCTGGTGGCGGTTCTTTGAACAATCCGACAATTACAACCCGGGCCAGGTCGAGTTCGACCGCTCGCAACTGACCGAGTTCTACACCAACGAAGGCTACGCCGACTTCCGCGTGATCTCCTCGGTGGCGGAGCTGACGCCCAACCGCCGCGACTTCTACCTGACGTTCACTGTCGATGAGGGTGAGAAGTACACGTTCGGCGAATTGAAGGTGCAGACCGAGCTGGAGAAGCTTTCAGGCGAACGGCTGGCGCTGTTCCTGCCGATGAGCCAGGGCCAGCAGTTCCGCTCCAAGAGCATCCAGGACGCGATCGACTCGCTGACGTTCGCAGCGGGCATCGCTGGCTACGCCAATGTGCAGATCCGTCCGCGCGAAACGCGCGATCCGATCAACCACACCATCGGCATCACCTTCGAGGTGGACGAGGGCGCACGCGTCTACATCGAGCGCATCGACATCCAGGGCAATACGCAGACGCTCGACCGCGTCATCCGCCGCGAAGTCCGCGTGGCCGAGGGCGACCAGTACAACCCCGTCCAGATCGACAACGCCAAGAGCCGCATTCGCTCGCTGGGCTTCTTCAATCCCGAGACGGTCGAGATCACGGATGAACCGGGATCGGCGCCGGATCGCAGCGTGGTCTTGGTCAAGGTCGAGGAAGAGGCGACGGGCGAACTGGCGTTCTCCGCCGGCTTCTCGTCGCAGGATGCGTTCCTGTTCTCGGCCTCTGCGCAGCAGCGCAACTTCCGCGGGCGCGGTCAGTATCTGTCGGCGCGCATCCAGACGACTGCACGCCAGCAGGATCTCGAGTTCCGCTTCACCGAGCCAAAGTTCCAGGACCGCAATCTTGCGGTCGGTCTCGATCTGTTTGCGACGCAGACGGACTTCTTCGATTTCGGCGGCTTCGAGAACTCGATCATCGGCGCCGGCGGGCGGCTGCAGATGCCGCTGTCGGACACGGACCAACTCGGCCTGCGCTATCGCCTGCGCAATGACGACTTGCGGCTTGATCAGCCAGAGCCGGGCCAACAGGCAACGGGGGTGCAGACGGACTGCACGCTGCCGCCATTGCAGCGCTCCTCGCTGTGCGAACAGCAGGGCGAGCGGCTCACATCGGCGCTCGGCTACACGATCACGATGAACCGCACGAACGACTATCTGGCGCCGACGCGCGGGTACAATCTCAACTTCAGCCAGGATATTGCCGGTCTCGGCGGCGACGTGAACTATCTGCGGAACGAGTTCGAGGGCTCCCTGTACCATGGCTTTGCACCGGGCTGGACGCTGCGGTCGCGTCTTGAGGCCGGGTTGATCGAAAGCTGGGGCGATGAGGGTATCCGGATCAACGACCGCTTCTTCAAGGGCGGCAATTCGTTCCGCGGCTTCGATGTCGCCGGCCTTGGTCCGCGCGAGGTCGAGTACTTTTACAACACGGAACAGATCGCGCTGGCGCAGGGTGTCGCGCCGCCTGATTTCTCGCGTCCGGTTCTCAGACAGGACGGAAGCGGAGTTCAGGAGACCGATAGCGCCGGCAACCTGCTTTATCTGACCGCAGAACGCGACGCAGACGGCAACTTGCTGCCGGCCAGCGTCATCCGGGGCAATGCGCTGGGCGGCAAGGCATATGCGATTGCCTCCTTTGAATTGACCTTCCCGCTGCCGTATGTTCCCGAGGAGTTCGGCCTGGACGGCGCGTTCTTCCTGGAGGCTGGCACGCTCGGCCTGCTCGACGAGCGCGACCGCGAACGTGCCGGCCAGCCGGACCCGAACAATCCGCTGCGCGTCCGTGTCGTGGACGACAGCGCAAGCCTGCGGGCCAGCGCGGGCGTCAGTATCGGCTGGGACTCGCCGTTCGGGCCCATCCGTTTCGATTTCTCGCATATCCTTGCGAGCGAGGAGTACGACAACACGGAAAGCTTCCGGTTCGCTACCAACACCAGGTTCTAGGGTATTTGTGTCATGAAATTTCAAAGCATCGTCTTCGCATCAATCATCCTTGCCAGTGTCAGCAGCACGGCTGGCGTCGCCATGGCGCAGACGAAAATCTACATCGTCAACGAGTCCAGGGTGATGGGCGAAAGCAAGCTGGGCCAGGCGATGAACCAGCAGCTCAGCGCTGACGCCCAGCAGGCCGTCGAACAGCTGGGGCTCAAGACGCTGAAGACCGAGGCGGATACCGAGCGCGCAGCCCTGCAGCCGCAGATCCAGTCGCTGACGCCGGAAGCCATCACGGCAAATCCGACGCTCAAGACCCGGGTTGAGAACCTCAACAAGAAGTACAACGAGCTGATGCAGAAATCGTCTGCTCTCGACCAGGGAGTGGAGCAGCAGCGCACCGCGAACGCCGTCCGGTTCAACTACGCGCTCGTGCCGGCCATCGATGCGGTGGCCAAGCAGGTCGGCGCAGATGTCGTGCTCAGCTATGGCTCTGCGCTCTACAACAAGGACTCGGTCGATATCTCGACGCAGGTGATTGCGCGCCTCGATGCGACCGTGCCGACGATTGAAGCCCTCAAGCCGCTGCTGCCGCAACGGCCAGCCGCGCCTGCGGCGCCAACTGCCGGCGGCGGCCAGTAGTTCAGCAACGAAGGCGGGGGCAGTGATCGATCCGCGGTTCTACGAAGTTCCACAGCCCCTGTCGGCCTCGGACATTGCAACGATGCTTGGGGTCGCCATCACACGTGGCGACCCTTTGCGTATCGTGTCCTCGCTGGCGCCTGCAGGGCAGGCCGGACCTGATGATCTTGTCTTTGTCGAAAGCGCTGGCGCTGCCGGAGGGCTGAAAGCTGCGGGCGTGTGCCTGGCGACGCCGGAAGCGGCAGAGGCTGTTCCAACCGGGCCGACGGTGATTGCCCTTCTGCACCCGCGCGCAGCCTTCGCGAAGGTTGCCGAGCGACTGGTGAAACTCAGGATGCTCGCGCCAGGACAGTCACACATCCAT
This sequence comes from Alphaproteobacteria bacterium, assembly GCA_031419455.1. Classification (GTDB taxonomy): domain Bacteria; phylum Pseudomonadota; class Alphaproteobacteria; order Caulobacterales; family Hyphomonadaceae; genus UBA7672. Next base: position 24,060 of record JANOKS010000108.1, on the reverse strand, counting down.
TCGTCGGCGCGCGTTGCTTCCAGCGCAGTGGTCGAGCCCGGCGTCGTTATCGGCGAAGGCGCAGCTCTCGGCGCGGGCGTTCACGTCGGCGCGAACGCTGTGATCGGGCCTGGCGTGCAGATCGGCGTCAACACGCGGATCGGCGCCAACGCCAATGTCCGCTGTGCGCTGATCGGTGATGGGGTGATCCTCTATCCGGGTGCGGTGATCGGCGAGGCGGGATTCGGGCTGGCAGGCGGATCGGCTGGCGCGCGGCTGACGCCGCACTTTGGGCGCGTGATCATTCAGAACGACGTGTCCGTGGGAGCGAGCTCGTGCATCGACCGAGGGCTGCTGGAGGACACGGTGATTGGAGAGGGCAGCCATATCGATAATCTCTGCCATATCGGCCACAACTGCCGCATCGGCGCTCATGTGGTGATGGCGGCTTTTGCGGGGATATCTGGCTCCTGTGAGGTCGGCGACGGCGTGCAGTTCGGCGGGCGGGTCGGGCTGAAGGACCATGTCCGTGTGGGCGCCGGCGCACGCATAGCGGCGGGCGCCGCCGTGCTGACCGACGTGCCGGCGGGCGAGACCTGGGCAGGATATCCAGCCAAGCCGAGCCGCACATGGATGCGCGAGCTTGCATGGCTGGCGCGGGCGGCGCAAAAGCGTCCCATCGTCAAGGATTAGCCGGGAAGACCGGCCAGGGGCGCCGGCGCATATGGCTGTTACGATTCATCCAACCGCCATCGTGGAGAAGGGCGCCGAACTCGCCGACGACGTCGAGATCGGGCCATTCTGCACCGTCGCGGGCAAGGTCCGGCTGGCGGAGAATGTGCGGCTCGTGTCGCACGTGTCGATCGCGGGTGCGACCACCGTAGGCGCGCGCACGACGATCTATCCGTTTGCTTCCCTTGGCCACCCGCCGCAGGACAATCGCTACAAGGGCGAGGACACTCAGCTGATCGTCGGCGCCGATAACAGGATCCGTGAGTCTTCCGTGCTGCATCTTGGCACTGTGCAGGGACGCGGGCGCACCGTGGTGGGCGACCGCTGCCTGCTAATGAATGCATCGCATGTCGGGCATGACGGCATTGTGGGCAATGGCGTGACGTATGCGACCCATGCCGTAACTGGCGGTCTGGCCGTCATCGAGGACCTGGTGATCCTCGGCGGCAATTCGGCGGTGCACCAGCTCGGTCGCGTCGGCATGGGCGCCTTCATCGGCGGTTGCTCGGCTGTCGTAGGCGACGTGATTCCCTTTGGCATGGTGGACAACCACGGCGCGCTGCATGGGCTGAACATTGTTGGCCTCAAGCGGCGCGGCGCCTCGCGCGAGACGATCCACGTTCTGCGCAACGTCTATCGCGAACTGTTTCATGGGTCGGGCTTCTTCGATGACCGTGTGGCAGCGATCAGCGAGGCGTGGGCGCACGTGCCAGAGGTCAAGCGTATTCTCGATTTCATCGCGGCGGGCGAGAAGCGGCCGCTCTGCTTGCCGAGACCCATCTGATGCCGGCGTCGCGGCTCGCCATCATCGCCGGCGGCGGCGACCTGCCGCGGCGCGTCGCCGAACAGGCGCGGCGAACGGGGCGCAACCCTCTGGTGGTGGGCCTCAAGGGGTTTGTCGATCAATCACTGCTCGCGGAGTTCGGCGGGCCGGAGCTGTCGGTTGGCGAGATCGGCCGGCTGATCCAGTTGATGAAAACGGAAGGCTGCGAGGAGATGGTCTTCGCGGGCTCGCTGAAGCGTCCTGATTTTTCCTCGCTGAAGCTCGACCTCAAAGGCGTGCAGTCGCTGCCGCGCATTCTGGCGGCGGCGAAGAAGGGTGACGATGCTCTGCTGCGGTCGGTGATGGACGTGTTCGCGGAGGCAGGTTTTCGCATCATCGGCGCGGATGATGTTCTGGATGACCTGCGCGTGGGCCCGGGTCCGCTGGGCGCGATTGCACCGGGCTCCGATCACTGGCCCGATATCAGACGCGCGGCGGAAGTCGCAAAGATTTCCGGGTCGCTGGAGATCGGGCAAGGCGCAATCTCCTGCGCGGGGCTGATCCTCGCCGTGGAGGCGCAGGAGGGGACGGACCGGATGCTGGCGCGCATACCGGAGCTTGTCGAAGCGATCCGCGGGACGCCTCAAGCCAGGCGCGGCGTGCTGGTGAAGGCGGCCAAGCCGCAGCAGGAGCGACGCATCGACCTGCCGACCATCGGGCTCGCGACAGTCGCGGGCGCCGACAGGGCGGGTCTGGCGGGCATTGCGGTCGAGGCGGGAGCGGCGCTGGTGGTGGATCGCGAACAGGTCGCGGCGGCGGCGGATGCGGCCGGGCTGTTCATCGTCGGCTTTACCGCGGCGGACATCGCGTGAGCCACGTCTACCTTGTCGCGGCGGAGGATTCCGGCGACGCCATCGGCGCGGATGTGATCGACGCGATGCGCGCGGCGGATCCCACAGTGAAACTCTCCGGCATCGGCGGCGAGCGGATGCGCGCGAGAGGCGTCGCAGCCGATGTCGATATGTCAGGGCTGGCGGTCCTTGGACTGGTCGAGGGGCTAAAGGCGTATGGACGCGTCAAGAAGGCCGTCGAAGATGCGGCGGACGCCATCGCAAAGGCCGATCCAGACAGCGTGGTGCTGATCGACAGCTGGGGCTTCATGTGGCGCGTGGCGCGGGCGCTGAAGCAGCGCTCCGTGCGGGCGAAGCGGATCAAGCTGATCGGGCCGCAGGTGTGGGCGACGCGGCCGGGGCGGGCGCGGGTGCTGGCGCAATGGGTGGACCACCTCTTGTGCATCCATCCGTTCGAGCAGCCCTTCTATGTGCAGTGGGGATTGCCCACGACGGTGATCGGCAATCCGGCGCTGCATCGGCTGGCCAAGGGAGACAGCGCCGGTTTCCGGCAGCGCCATGGCATTCCCCTTGATGCGCCGGTGATAGGCCTCCTGCCCGGGAGTCGTCCTGCGGAAATGCGGCGGGTGGCGCCGACGCTGTTCGATGCGGTGAAGCAGGCGCGGGCGGCCGTGCCGGGCGCTTTCGTGGTGTGCATGGCGGCGCCGAGCGTTGCGGCGGAAGTGGAGCGGCTGGCGAGGGCGCAGGCCTATCCGATCGTGCTGGTGCGCGACGAGACTGAAAAGGCGGATGCGTATGCCGCGATGACGGTTGCGGTCGCATGCTCCGGCACCGTGACGACGGAGCTTGCCGCCCAGGGCGCGGCGGTGGTGACGGGGTACAGGCTGGGATGGATCACATGGGCGCTGCTGCGCGTCTTCCTGTTCAAGTCGAAGTATTCGGCGCTGGCGAATGTGGCGGCGGATGCGAAAGTGATCCCGGAATTCATCCAGACCCGCTTCAGGGCGGACCTGATCGCAGCGGTGGCGATCGAGCGATTGCTGAAGCCGGAGGTGCTGCGCGCGCAGCAGGAGGCGCAAGCCCAAGCCATAACTGTGATGAAGGGAACGGGGCGTCCGGCGGCGGAGATAGCAGCAGAGACGATATTGCGGCTGTCGTGAGTTCTCGCTTCAGATGCAGTATGCGCGCTCCGCTCATCCCGACGAACGTCGGGATCCAGGGCCGCGCTCAAGGCTTGCTCAGGCTTGCGGCTTCAATCCAATACGTGACCCACGATCAGTCCTGGGTCCCGACCTTTGTCGGGACGAGCGGCGCTAGGGGCAGTGCTGCGGCAAAAAGCAAAAGGGCGGCCCTTGCGAGCCGCCCTTGCATTTGCACTTAAGAGGCAACCCTAGCTTCGCGCGTCCATTGCCACGTAGTCGCGTCGCGGCGCGCCGGTGTAGATCTGACGCGGGCGGCCGATGCGCTGGGTGCTGTCTGTTGTCATCTCTTCCCACTGAGCGATCCAGCCCACGGTGCGGGCGAGAGCGAACAGCACGGTGAACATCGATACGGGGAAGCCCATCGCCTTGAGTGTGATGCCCGAATAGAAATCGACGTTCGGGTAGAGCTTCTTCTCGATGAAGTATTCGTCCGAGAGCGCGATCCGCTCGAGTTCCATCGCAACTTCCAGAAGCGGATCATTGATGCCGACTTCCTTGAGCACTTCACGGCAGGTCTTCTGCATCACCGTCGCGCGCGGATCGTAGTTCTTGTAGACGCGGTGGCCGAAGCCCATCAGGCGGACGCCATCCACCTTGTTCTTCACCTTGTCGACGTGCTTCTTCACGTTCTCGACTGTGCCGATCTCCTGCAGCATCTGCAGCGCCGCTTCGTTGGCGCCGCCGTGGGCGGGGCCCCAGAGGCAGGCAATGCCGGCCGCGATGCAGGCGAACGGGTTGGCGCCCGACGAGCCGGCGAGACGCACGGTCGAGGTTGAGGCGTTTTGTTCGTGGTCCGCGTGCAGGATGAAGATGCGGTCCATCGCGCGGGCGAGAACCGGGTTCACCTTGTAGTCTTCCGCCGGCACGGCGAACGACATGCGCAGGAAGTTCGACGCATAGTCGAGCTCGTTGCGCGGGCTCACGAAGGGCTGGCCGGTGTGATACTTGAACGCGCGGGCCGCGATCGTGGGCATCTTCGCGATCATGCGATGCTGCGCGACCTTGCGTTGCAGCGGGTCATCGACGTTTGTCGAGTCGTGGTAGAAAGCCGACAGCGCGCCGACGGCGCCGCACATGATCGCCATCGGGTGGGCGTCGCGGCGGAACCCCTCGAAGAAGCGGTCGAACTGCGCGTGCAGCATGGTATGCCGCGTGATCGTCTTGACGAAATCCGAGCCTTCGTTGGCGTTCGGCAGTTCGCCGTGCAGCAGCAGGTAGCAGACTTCGAGGAAATTCGACTGCTCGGCGAGCTGGTCGATCGGATAGCCGCGGTGAAGCAGGATGCCCGCATCGCCGTCGATATAGGTGATCTGGCTTTCGCAGCTGGCGGTGGAGGTGAAGCCCGGGTCCAGCGTGAACATGCCCGTCTGGGCGTAGAGCTTGCCGATATCGATCACGTCGGGACCAACTGAGCCGCTGTAGACGGGCAGCTCGATGGTTTTCCCATTGGCGGTGATGCTCGCCTTGCCGTTGGGTTTTACCTTGTTCTGCATCGACAGTTTCTCCTCAACTATCAGCTTCGCCCGGAGGCATGGCCCCGGCGTGTGCATGATCAGCGATCCGCGCGAAAGCTTCATTACGGCCTAGCAAGGCCAGCACAAGAGCAATATCGGGTGCTGGCGCCCCACCGGTAAGAACCGCGCGCAAAACCGGGCCGATTTTTCCCATGCTGATGCCGTTCTGGGCGCAGAAATCGTCAATCTCACGTTTGATCGCCTCTTCTGACCAATCCGTGAGAATTTCGAGCCTTTCACGAAGCGCCCTCAAACGGTCGCGTGCTTCGTGATTTACTTGGTCTGCTGCCTTGCCGGAAAGCACGATGGGGCGGAGGTCGGAGAGGAAATGCGCCTGCTCCCCGAGCTGAGCGATGTTTGCGGCGCGGGTCTTGAGGTGGGGCATGGCCGCGCGGATTCGCTGCAGCGTGTCTTCCGGCACGGCCTGCGCATCGGGGCGCTGCATCCAGAGATCGAAGAGGCGCTGGTCGTCAGCGAGGGCCATGTAGTGCTTGTTGACCGAGTCCAGCTTGGCGAAGTCGAGCCGGGCGGGGGCCTTGTTGAGGCCGTCGAGGTCGAACCAGGCGATCGCCTGTTCGTCCGGGATGATCTCGTCGTCGCCGTGCGACCAGCCGAGACGAAGCAGGTAGTTGCGCACGCCCTCGGGCAGGTAGCCGAGGACGTCGCGATATTCATCCACCGCCGTGGCGCCGTGGCGCTTGGACAGCTTCTTGCCATCGGCCCCGTGGATCAGGGGGATGTGGCTATAGTCGGGCTGAGGCCAGCCCATGCCGTGATAGATCGGCAGCTGGCGGAAGGTGTTGAGGAAGTGGTCGTCGCCACGGATGACGTGGGTAACGCCCATGTCGTGATCGTCCACCACCACGGCGAGCATGTAGGTGGGCGTGCCGTCGGAACGCAGCAGGATCAGGTCGTCGATGTCGGCGTAGGCGCGCGAGACCGTGCCCTGGACGTGATCGGCGACGGTGAGATCGCCGGTGTCGGGCATGCGGAGGCGCACGACTGTAGATGCGCCGGCTGGCAGTGGGCGCGCCGGGGCGCGCCAAGGCGAGCGGAAGGGACTTAGGAGGTCTGCCATGCGCGCGGCGTCTGCGTCCGACAGGCTGCCGTCCGCGGCTTTCTTCTTCTGAAGCTGTTCCGCTTCGTCGCGGCGGGCCTGCAGCTCTTCGGCCGTGACGGGGCAGTGGTAGGCAGCGCCGCGTTTCACCAGCTCATGCGCAATCTCCGCATGGCGTTCGGCCCGGGTCGATTGCAGCAGGGGCGGTTCGTCGCCGCCGAGGCCGAGCCAGTTGAGGCCGTCGAGGATGGCGTCCACGGCGGCCTGGGTGGAGCGCTCCTTGTCGGTGTCCTCGATCCTCAGCAGGAACTTGCCGCCCTTGGCGCGCGCGTATAGCCAAGAAAACAGGGCTGTCCGGGCGCCTCCGATATGGAGGTAGCCGGTGGGCGAAGGGGCGAAGCGGGTGACGACCGTCATCGGGTTCCAGCACATGCACAACGTGCGACTCCGGCACAGGGAGCGCGCGCCCTGAAGACCACAACCCCTCCGTCACTGGCAAGCCTCGGCGATGAGGCTGAACACCCCGGTGTGGCGCGGCGGATCGGACGATTCCTCACGGGGGCGGTGAATGACCAGGCGCTGAGGTGGCCGCTATTGCTTCCGCTGGCGCTCGCGCTTGGGGCGGCGGCGTACATGACCGCGCCGGATGAACCCGCTTGGTGGGTGGTTGGCGTTGCGGCCGGCGCGCCGTCTCTGGTGTGGAATCTGGTGCGGCGGCGCGGGGCGGGGTTGCTGGCGCTCGGGATTGCGTTTGTTGCGTGCGCGGGGATCGGGGCGCTGGCGGGGAAGGTTCGATCCACGCTGGTCGCGGCGCCCATTCTGAAAGAGCAGATCGGGCCTGTTCGAGTCGAGGGCATCATCGCGGAGATCGATGCAAGTGAGCGCAGCCGGCGCGTGCGGATCGATGTGCGGGCGATCGAGGGGCTGACGCCGGAGCAGACGCCGCGCTTCGTGCGGTTCAGCTTCAAGGGCGAGCTTGGGCTGGCGCCGGGGCGGGCGGTTGCTTGCCGCGCGATCCTGTCGCCGCCGCCGCGGCCGGTCGTACCCGGGGACTATGAGTTTCACCGCGATGCATGGTTCCAGCAGCTTGGCGGCGTGGGATTTTCGATCGGGCCGTGTCAGCCCTTGCCGACGCGGCCGCCATCGGAAGGTGCCGATGCGGTGTTTCACTGGCTTGGCGCCGTGCGGCGTGCGCTGGCCGAGCATGTCAATGCAGCGGCGGGACCGGGCGGCGGCGGCATGGCGGCGGCGATGGTGTCGGGCGACCGCAGCTTCGTGACGCCGGCGGATGCAGAGGCGCTGCGCCTGTCGGGTCTTGCCCACCTGCTATCGATCTCGGGCGTGCACATGGTGCTGGTCGGCGGGGTCATCTTCTTCTTCGTGCGGATGGGGTGGCCGCTGATCGAGCCGCTGGCGTTACGCGTGCCATCCGTGCGCGCGGCGGCGTTCGCGGCCATTGTGACGTGTACGCTGTACTTTCTCATCTCCGGCATGGAGGTGGCGACGCAGCGCGCCTACATCATCGTGCTGATCGGGTTCGGGGCCAAGCTGTTCGACAGGCCGGCGATCTCGCTGCGGTCGCTGGCGATAGCACTTGCGGCAGTCGTCGTGCTGCAGCCTGAGGCAGTCGTGACTCCGGGCTTCCAGATGTCGTTCGCGGCGTCTGGCGCGCTGATCGCACTCTACGAGATGTGGCCGCGACTGGAGCGACCGGAACGGCCGGGAGTCTTTTCGCGGATCGGCGTGTGGTTCGTGGCGGCGGCTTCGACTTCCCTGGTGGCCTCATTCGCGACGATGCCGTTTGCGCTTCACCATTTCGATCGCGCTGCGCTGTTCAGCGTTCTGGCGAACATCGTCTCGACACCGGTGATCACGCTGTGGACGACGCCTGTGGCGGCTCTTGCGGCGATTGCAGCGCCGTTAGGCCTGGCCGAGCCGTTCCTGTGGCTGATGGGGCAGAGCCTCGATCTGGTGCTCACCATTGCGGAAGTCTCGGTCGCACTCTCGCCGGAGGTGGACCTCCCGCGGCTCGACACGCTGGGCGTGGCGCTGGCCGCAATAGCTATCGGATTGATGTGTGTTTTGTACGGGCGCGGGCGGATCTTCGCGCTGGTCCCGGCGATGGCGGCAGTGGCGGTCTGGCTGACCGCGCCGCAGGCGGTAGGCTATGTGGCGGACGATGGCTCGGTGTTACTGAAGCGGGCGGAGAGTTGGGTGGAGCTGACCGACTGGCGCGCCGACAACGGCCTCAATCCGCTCATCATCGGGGATGTGATCGACAAGTCTCCATGCCCGGGGAAGGGCGCGGCGTGTTCGCTGGACGTGTTGGCGGGAGAGGCGGTGATCGCGCCGGGTACTGAGATGCAAGCCGGCGTGGCGAACCTATGCGCATCGCGCGCGAGCCTGACGATCACCCCTGCGGAGGGTGATGCGCTTCGCGTCGACCCGTGCGCGTTTGTGACGAAGGGAGGCGCCGTCATGGAGACCGCCGCCCGCGGCCTTCGCCTTGCGCCAGCTCAGAGGCAAGAGAACCGCCTCTGGACGCAGCCCCTTTATGCGCCCGTGCCCAAGCAGCCGAAGGCGCCATCTGGAATCGAACGAAATCCGCCCGGTATGCTGGCAGCCCCCTCCGTCTCGCTTCGCGATCCACCTCCCCCGCCTTCGGCGAGGGAGGACGCTGCTCAGTGATACCTGCGCACCAGCGCGACCAGCTTGCCCTGGATGCGGACGTGGTCGGGGCCGAAGATTTGCGTGCCGAAGGCGGGGTTGGCCGCTTCGAGGGCGATGGAGCCGCCCTTCTTGCGGAAGCGTTTCAGCGTGGCGGTTTCGTCGTTGATCAGCGCCACGACGATGTCGCCGGACTGCGCCGTTTCGGTTTTCTTGAGGATGACGATGTCGCCATCGAGAATGCCGGCGTTGATCATGCTCTCGCCCTGAACTTCCAGCGCGTAGTGGGTATCCGGATCAAGCCCATCGTCAGGGGCCGAGACCCTGTGGGTCTCATGCTCGATGGCGTCGATCGCGGTGCCGGCGGCGATGCGGCCCATGACGGGGATCATGGCGGCGCGAGCGAGGGCTGCGCCTTTGCGCGAGCCGCTGGAGGCCGAGGCGCTGCCTTCCACCACGCTGGGGCGGAAGGGGGTGCGGCCAGCCTGTTGCGGGATGACACTTTCAGGGAGTTTCAGGACTTCCAGGGCGCGGGCCCGGTGAGCAAGGCGGCGAAGGAAGCCGCGCTCCTCCAGAGCCGTGATCAGCCGATGGATGCCGGACTTGGACGCGAGATCGAGCGCCTCCTTCATCTCATCGAAGGAGGGGGAGACCCCGCTCTCCTTGATGCGGTCGTTGATGAACAGCAGGAGTTCGCGCTGTTTCTTGGTGAGCATAACTGTCCACGAGCCTCTAACTGTTTGAGTCGCAGATAGTTCTACTATCGTTCACGCTTTGGGTCAATTCGGTCCGGCCACGTGGTTAACGGGATGCTACCAGCAAGCGCACGGATTCGACGGGGTTTTCGGACCGCATCAGGCTTTCGCCGACGAGGAAGCCGCGCGCCCCGCAAGCGCGCAGGCGGGCGATGTCGGCTGGGGCCTTCACGCCGCTTTCCGAGATGAGGATGCGGCCGGAGGCGCGCCAGTCGGGGACCAGGTCAGCGAGGCGTTCGGTCGTGCCCAAGTCCGTGGCCATGCGGCGGAGGTCGCGGTTGTTTACGCCGATCAGGGGCGAGGGGAGACCCAGCGCGCGGACCAGCTCGGCCTCGTCATGGGCTTCGACCAGGACCGACATGCCGTGCTGGTCGGCCGTGGCGTGGAGTTCGCGGGCAAGCGTGTCGTCGGCGGCAGCCATGATGATGAGAATGGCGTCGGCGCCCGCGACGCGGGCTTCGACGATCTGGATCGGATCGATCATGAAATCCTTGCGCAGCACCGGCAGGCGGATCGCGGCGCGGACGCTGATCAAGTCGTCGAGCGAGCCGCCGAAGCTGGGGCCGTCGGTGAGGACGGAGATGCAGGCGGCGCCGCCGACCTCATAGTCGCGGGCGACGGCGACCTGGTCGCGGCCGGGAGAGATGTCGCCAGCGGAGGGGCTCTTGCGCTTCACTTCGCAGATGAGCGCGTTGCCGTCGGCGCGGGCGATCCGGAGCAGGGCGTCAGCGAAGCCGCGCGGGCGATCGGCGGCTATGGCGTCGGCTTCAAGCGAGGCGAGCGAACGGCTGCGTTTGAGAGCCGCGACCTCGCCGTGTTTGTAATCGATGATCTTCTGGAGGCGATCCGGCAACTCAGCCATTGCTTGCGCGCCTCAGTGCTTCCAGCGTTGCGGCGGCGCGCCCATCGGCAATCGCCTTGCGCGCCTGCGCGATGCCACCGATCAGCGTGGTGGACAGGCCGGCGACGAGGATGGCTGCGCCGGCGTTGACGGCCACGAGATCGGCGAACGGGCCGGGCGCACCGGCAAGGACGCGTTTCAGCGCTTCAGCGTTTTCGGCAGGCGTGCTGCCGCGCAGATCGTCGAGCTTCGCGCGCGGCACGCCCATGCGCTCAGGCGTGAGATCCAGCATGCGGATCTTGCCGTCCTTCACTTCGGCGACGAGCGTTGCGCCGGACGTGGAAATCTCGTCCATGCCGTCGACGCCGTGAACGACCATGGCGCGCTCAGCGCCGAGGGTGAGCAGCGCGTCCGCGAAGACGCCGACCCATTCGGGCGCGAACACGCCGAGCACCTGGCGCTTGACGCCGGCGGGGTTGGCCAGCGGTCCCATCATGTTGAAGATCGTCCGGAGGCCGAGTGCTGCGCGAACGGGCGCGACGTATTTCATCGCAGCATGATGCGCAGGCGCGAACATGAAAGCGACGCCGGCCTCGCGAAAGCTGGCCTGCAGCTGGGCGTCTGTCGGTGAGAGATTGACGCCAAGCACTTCAAGCACGTCGGCCGAGCCAGCCTTGCTGCGCGAACGGTTGCCGTGCTTGGCGACGATTGCGCCGGCCCCTGCGGCCACGATGGCGACGGCCGTGGATGTATTGAGCGACGTCCAGCCGATGCCACCCGTGCCGCACGTGTCGATGGCGCCTTCGGGGGCTTCCACCTTGCGGGCATGGGCGCGCATCACGCGCGCGCCGGCGACGATGTCATCCGAGGTCTCGCCGCGGGTGCGCAGGCCCATCAGGAATGCCGCGATGAGGGCCGGGTCGGCTTCGCCCGCGAGGATGGCCTCGAAGGCGGCGGTCATGTCCGTCGGGGTCGGCCGGCGACCGTCGGCCAGCAGGTTGATCGCGTTGCGGACGGTGTCGCTCAACGGAGGCCCGCCTTCTTCAGGAAGTTGGCAAGCATCACCTTGCCGAATTGAGAGCCGATGGATTCCGGGTGGAACTGCACGCCGTAGACGGGGCGCGTGGCGTGGCTGACAGCCATCACTTCGCCGTCGGCGGTTTCGGCATCGACGGTGAGTACGTTGGGCATGCCGATGCGGCGAATGGCGAGCGAGTGGTAGCGCACGGCTTCGAACTGTTCGGGTACGCCGGCGAAGAGATCGCCGCCGAGGACCTTCACGTCCCACACCTTGCCATGGACGATGTCCTGCGCGCCTTCGACCATGCCGCCCATCGCCTGGCCGATCGCCTGGTGGCCGAGGCAGACGCCGAGGATGGGAAGATCGTCAGGCGCCTGCGTGATCAGGTCGAGGCAGATGCCCGCTTCGTTCGGCGTGCACGGGCCGGGCGACAGCACGATGGCGTCCGCGCCCTTTGCCAGCGCTTCCTTCACGGTGAGCGCGTCGTTGCGGACGACCTCGACATGCACATCGGGAGAGATGTCCTGCAGGTAGTGGACGAGATTGTACGTGAACGAGTCGTAGTTATCGATGAGGAGAACTTTGAAGGGGTCGCTCATGCGCCCCTCGCAGATTTAACCGCGTAGCTCCCCCTCTCCCCCTTGTGGGGAGAGGGTAGGGTGAGGGGGGCGGCGCTGCGGCCGGGGTGTTGCGAGTTGAGCTGGCAGCGCGAAACGTTGAGCCGCCCCCCCCCCCAGCGCCCCACCCCACAAGGGGGAGGGGAGGACCGTTGCGCGGACCCCGCTTCAAACCGATCGATCGCCTTGGCGCAGCCGAGGGTCACCTGTTCCCCCTGTCATATCTTGCCGCTTCTTCGGCGGCGCGGAACAGCGCGCTGGCCTTGTGAACGGTCTCCTGAAATTCGCTTTCGGGGTTGCTATCGAAGACCACGCCGCCGCCGGCTTGCACGTGTATCTTCCCGCCCTTGAAGACGGCGGTGCGCAGGGCGATGCAGGTGTCCATGTCACCGCCCGCGCCGAAATAGCCGACACCGCCGGCGTAGACGCCGCGAGCGTGGGGTTCGAGTTCAGTGATGATTTCCATCGCGCGGATCTTTGGCGCGCCGGAGGTGGTGCCAGCCGGAAAGCCCGCCGAGAGAGCGGAGACCATGTCTTCGCCGTCTTTCAGCACACCCTGCACGTTGGAGACGATATGCATCACGTGGGAGTAGCGCTCGATGGTGAAGCTCTCGGTGACCTCGACAGTGCCGCGCGCAGCGACGCGGCCCACATCATTGCGCCCGAGGTCCAGCAGCATGAGGTGTTCGGCGCGCTCTTTGGGATCGGAGATCAGCTTCTGTGCATTCGCTTCATCGAGTTCAGGCGTGGCGCCGCGCGGCAGCGTTCCGGCAATGGGGCGGACAGTGACGACGCCTTTGCGGACGCGGACGAGAATTTCCGGGCTGGAGCCGGAGACCTGGAAGTCGCCGAAGTTCACGTAGAACATGAAGGGCGACGGATTCAGGCGGCGCAGGGCGCGGTAGAATGCGAAGGGCGAGCGCTCGAAGGGCGCGGAGAAGCGCTGGCTGGGGACGACCTGGAAGATATCGCCGGCGCGGATATAGCCTTTGGCTTTCTCGACCATCTCCAGATAGCGCGCCTTGGTGATGTTGGAGGCAAAGTCGATTCTCTCGACAGGCGCGTCACTCGGGCGCGAGGGGGGCATGGGTTGGTCGAGTGTCGCCTCGATACGGTCCAGCAGGTCGTTCGCGGCTTTCGCGCCGTTGCGGGCGGGGGCGGCAAGAATGATCTCCTGCCGCACGCCGTCGAAGATCAACACGACGCCGGGGCGCATCAGCATGGCTTCGGGGACGCCGTTCGGATCAGGCTTCGGTTCGGGAAGACGCTCGACGTGGCGCACCATGTCGTAGCCAAGATAGCCGAACGCGCCGGCCGCCATGGGCGGCAGGCCATCCATGCCGTCGACCTTGCAGGCGTCGATGAAGCCGCGAAGTGCGCCCATCACGTCGGTCGAGGTATTTGTCGTCTCGCGGAAGTCTGGCGTCAGCGAGGTCTCCGCCCGGCCATCCGTGACGCGCCACCACAGGTCCGGCGCCATGCCGATAAAGCTGTAGCGGCCCCGCGTTTCGCCGCCGACCACGCTTTCAAACAGAACGAGGCCTTGCGACATCGGGTTCAGCTTCAGCATCGCTGAAACAGGGGACTCCGTGTCGTCGACCCGTCGCCTGATCACGAGAGGCGGACGGGCGTGTCTCATGGCTGTGGAGCATCCCCACGCAGGCTCTGGAAGTAGGTCTGCAGCGCTTCATCATCGCGCTGGTATTCGACCTCGGAGCGAAGGCCGAGCACGAACACCTCGTTGAGGTCGCGCAGGAGCGACTCGTTGACGTCGTTGCCAAGCTGCGCCCGCAAGGCCGCGCTGATCTCGGGCGAGACCGGCTCGATCTTGTCGATGCGTGCGACCCACGGATTACCATCGCGGCCGCTCACCACGCCAACCTCACCGGCCTTGAGGTTGAACGCGGCCGCCACGATTGCCGGGTCGATCGGCGGGTTCGACGCGCGCACAACGCGCAGGGCGGGCAGGGCGGTCATCTTTGCGTCCGTCGCTGCTTTCTCGAACGCGGTCCCGGCCTTCACAGCAGCGACCATACCGTCGGCGGCGGCTTTGCGCGCCGCAACCACGCGCTCGGTCATCACAGCAATCTTCACCCGATCCTTCACCTCGGCGAAAGGCAGTGCGTAGGGGGCGACGATCTCGTCGAGACGGAACATGGAGCGGACATTGTCGCCCTCCATCACATTGGTCATCTCGCCCGCGTTCAACGTGAAGAGCTGGCGGAGCGCATCGACATTCTGCGTCATGATCTGCGCCTGATCGCCCTGCGCCGTGCGTGCCTGCGCGTCGATGGGCGCCAGCGTGATCAGCGGGATGCCGAACTGTTTCGCGATGTCCTCAAGCGGCTGTCCGCCCGCAGCATCGCGGAAGCTCTCGCCAGAATTCTCGAACGCCGTCGCCGCTTCGGGGAACGCCACATCGCGGCGGACTTTTTCGGCGACCTGTTCAAACGGCGTGGGGACGCCCGGCGTCACGGCCTGGATCATCACGGCCTTCCAGGGATCGCCTTCGTCCAGACGCACCGGGATGCTGTGCACCTTGCCGACTGGCATGGAGAACAGGAAGTTCCTGTACTCCTCGCTGGCGACATCTTCCGGCTTGAGCGTGGATTCGACGCGCTCCAGCCCCGGCGCCTGCGTCAGCGCCTGATCGAGCGGAATGCCCTGCACGGAAAGGTCGATGAAAGCCTGGACGGCGTTACGGTTGTCCGACGTGTACTCGACGATGGTGCGCGTCTCGGGTGTTGAATAGTCCTTGATGCGGGTCTGGTATTCGGCGCGGACCTGTTCGTCGGTGAGCGCCACCTTGTCGAGGAAATCGTCAGGCGAGTAGGTCAGGATCGAGATGCGCCGGCGCTCCGGCTGCTCGAAGCGGGCCTTGTTGGTGTCATACCAGGCCTGCATTTCGGCGTCGGTGGGCTCGGCGGGTGCAGGCGCTGTGGCGGCCGTCACCTGCGCGAAGCTGATCGTGCGGCCTTCACCGAGATAGTTCACCCAGGGCTGGGACAGGATGTCCGGAACGGTAAGAGCGCTGCCGGCGGCGGCGCTGATGTACTGCTGTGTGAGATAGTCCTTCAGGAAGCCTTCAAACTCCCGCGTCGTCTGCTGGCGGCGCTGGGCCGCCGCGATGATCGTGTCGCGCGTCAGGCGGCCGAACTCGTTCACCATCAGGTTGTTGCGCTCGAGATAGGGCTTGAGCGAATCCGCCGTCGCGCGGACGCCGACCTTGTCGGCATAGGCGAGCAGCGTGTTCTGGATTTCGAGCTCCTGGTAGACCCGCTGCGGGACGCCTTCATTCACGGCCTCGGCCTGGCTCAGCACCCGGCCTTCTTCGACGCGGAGACGTTCCAGCGCCTGCTGCATGTCGCGTTCGATCTCACGCACGGAGATCTCGCGCCCGCCGATCCGGCTGACCGTGCCGCCCGAGAGCCCGCCGGCGAAGTTGTCGGGCAGGAACAGCGCAAGGCTGATGACGAGGGGGATGAAGAGCACCGCCACCGCCCACTTCGACTTTGCGAATTTTCGCATTCCGCCAATCATGCGGCGCGGCTCCTTGCCTATGCGGAAACCAGTGTGGTTGTCCGCCGGAAGCAGGCTTGCTAGAGCATTTTGCGGCGAAGGGGAAACCGGTTCGCCACAGGAAAATGCGACATTGCGGCATCCAGGCTGCGCGCGGGCCCGACACGCGGCTCACGGCGCTTTCGGAGCCTTTGGGGACTTCAGGCCATGGCCGAACGCCGCAAGCTGGTAGCTGGAAACTGGAAAATGAACGGCCTGCGGGCGGCGCTACCGCAGGTTGAAGCGATGGTGCAGGGGGCGCGAGCGCTTGGACGGGTCGATCTCGCCATCTGCCCGCCAGCCACACTCGCCGCGTCGGTGGGGCAGGCGCTGCTCGGATCGCCGATCGCGCTGGGCGGACAGGATTGCCATGCCAAGGCGACCGGCGCCTTCACCGGCGATGTCAGCGCGGAGATGTGGGCCGACCTCGGCGCCCGCTTCGTTATTGTCGGGCATTCGGAGCGGCGGCAATATCATGCGGAGACCGACGCTATCGTGGCCGACAAGGCCGCCGCCGTGTGCCGGGCGGGCCTTTTGCCCATCATCTGCGTCGGCGAGAGCCTGGACGAGCGCGACGCCGGACGCACGCTGGAAGTCATTGCGACGCAGCTGGCCGGGTCGATTCCGGACGAAGCCGGGCGTCCGGACACTGTTGTCGCCTATGAGCCCGTATGGGCCATCGGCACGGGGCGAACCCCGACGATTGCCCAGGTGGAGGAAGTCCACCAGGCGATCGGCCGTGCCCTGGATGCGCGTTTTGGGGCGGCAGGGCTTCAGATTCGGGTGCTTTACGGCGGATCGGTGAAACCGGAGAATGCTGCCGAGCTCATGGCTGTGCCGGGGGTGGATGGCGCGCTTGTGGGGGGCGCGAGCCTCAAGGCGGCCGACTTCCTCGCCATCGCGCAAGCGTGTGCCCTGTGAAGGCTGCTTTGGCGCTGATATAGAGCAGCCCCATATGAAAAGAGCCCGAGCGGGCGCCATGGGGGCTTGGCCGCACCCTCCCAACGTGCTTTGACGCGGTCCAAATCGTTGCCGGCGGCCATTTCATGCTGAACGTCCTTCTCACCATCCACATGATCGCGTGCGTCGCGCTCGTGATCGCCGTGATGCTGCAGAGGTCCGAGGGCGGGGCTCTGGGCATGAGCGGTGGCGGAACGGGTGGTCTCATCTCAGGCCGCGGCGCCGCCAGCGTGCTGGTCCGTGTCACGATGGGGCTGGCGCTGGTTTTCTTTTTCACCTCTATCGTGATGACCCGTCTGAACAATGACTCGGCGAACCAGGGCTCGATCCTTGAGGAACAGGTTGATGAATCGGGAAATCCGTTCGACTCACTGACCACGCCCCCGGCAACCGGAACCGCGACGACGCCCGATCCGCTTGGCGGCGCAACCACGACGCCGGCCCCAGCGACCCCCGCTCCAGCTGCGCCTGCGCCGAACACGCCTGATCCGCTGGCGCCGGCTACGAACACGGCTCCGGCCCCTGCCCCGGCGACCACAGCGCCTGCGACAACTGCGCCCACCATACCGGCGCCTGCGCCGGAAAACGGTGGATCGCCGAACTAGTCGACCAAAGCCCCCTCGCTAGTGGCGGGCGAATCGTTAAACTGAGCATCCGTCATGAAGCGATTTATCTTCATTACGGGAGGCGTTGTGTCCTCCCTCGGGAAGGGCATTGCCTCGGCAGCGCTCGGCGCGCTGCTTCAGGCGCGCGGCTATCGTGTGCGCCTGCGCAAGCTGGACCCCTATCTCAACGTCGATCCAGGCACGATGTCGCCGACGCAGCACGGCGAAGTGTTCGTCACGGATGACGGCGCCGAGACCGATCTCGACCTAGGCCACTACGAACGCTTTACCGGCGTTTCAGCGCGAAAGACCGACAACACGACGACCGGCCGCATCTACAAGGCGATCCTGGAGAGGGAGCGCCGCGGCGATTATCTCGGCGCGACGCTGCAGGTGATCCCGCACGTCACGGACGCCATCAAGGAGTTCATCAGGTCGGACACGGATGATGTGGACTTCGTGCTGTGCGAAGTCGGCGGCACTGTTGGCGACATCGAAGGGCTGCCGTTCTTCGAGGCGATCCGCCAGTTCAGCCAGGATGTCGGCCGCGAGGCGAGCCTGTTCATCCATCTGACGCTGCTGCCTTACATCGCAACCGCCGGCGAGTTGAAGACCAAGCCGACGCAGCACTCGGTGAAGGAGCTGCGGTCAATCGGCATCCAGCCGGACATCCTGCTGTGCCGCGCGCCGATGCCGATCCCGCCGGAAGAGCGCCGGAAGGTTGCGCTGTTCTGCAATGTGCGGCCTGAGGCCGTGATCGAGGCGCTCGACGCCCAACACATCTACGAGGTGCCGCTCGAATACCATGCGCGCGGGCTTGATCATGAAGTGCTTCGGCATTTCGGTCTTGAGAAACAGACCACGCCGGATCTCAAGCACTGGGTGCAGACATCACAGACCCTCCGCAACCCGGACGGCGAAGTGCGCATTGCGATCGTCGGCAAGTATGTCGCGCTGCACGATGCATACAAGTCGGTGGTCGAGGCGCTGGGCCATGGCGGCCTGGCCAACAAGGTGAAGGTCAACCTCACATGGATTCCGTCGGACCGGTACGACGATCCTGATGCAGACCTTTCCGAACTCGACAGCGTGGATGGCGTTCTGTTGCCAGGCGGCTTCGGCGAGCGCGGCGCGATCGGCAAGATGCGGGCGGCGGGATATGCGCGCCGGCACAAGCTGCCGTGTTTCGGTATCTGCTACGGCATGCAGCTCGCGGTCATCGAGGCCGCGCGCAACCTCGCGGGCATTGAAGGCGCAGGCACGACTGAGTTCGGTAACCCAGACTACGCTGCGGTCGGCCTGATGAGCGAATGGGTTCGCGGCAACACAAGGGAAGTCCGTACCGCCGAAAGCGATCTCGGCGGCACGATGCGGCTTGGCGCCTACCCCGCAGTTCTCACACAGGGAACCCGCGTCGCCGACATCTACGGATCGCAGACGATTTCCGAGCGCCACCGCCACCGCTACGAGGTCAACGCCGACATCATCGCGCGCCTCGCCCCGCATGGCGTCGTGTTTTCGGGAATGTCGCCCGACGGGCGCCTGCCGGAGATCATGGAACTCACCGACCATCCCTGGTTCATCGGTGTGCAGTTCCATCCCGAGCTGAAATCCCGCCCATTCCACCCGCATCCGCTCTTTGCCAGCTTCATCGCGGCCGCGCGGGACAAGAGCAGGCTCGTTTGACCTTTTGCGTAGCGAATTTTGCGCTAGGTCATGTACGGTAACGTACAAATTCTTCCCAGAACAGAAAATCCGAGGGCCAAACTGAGCGCGACGGCCAAACCAGCGCCGGCACAAGCCGACTTCGCAGCAATGGCGGAGAACCTGCCAGAAATGGCATGGATCGCAAACGCGTGGCCGCATCATCTGGGCCAACCGCCGGTGGCGTGAATATGTGGGCACGACGTCGGACAAGATCGGCGTGGAGAAGTGGGAAACGCTCCACGATCCTCAATATTTCGACAAGGTCGCTGCCGTGTGGGAAGCAGCGCTTGCCTCGGGCGAACCGGTCGAGATGTCATTCCCTCTGCGCGGAGCGAATGGCCAATTCCGGATGTTCCTGACACGCGCGCAGCCCCTGCGGAACGAAGCTGGTGAAGTCACCTGCTGGTTTGGCATCAATACGGACGTCGGTGATTTTGAAGCCGCTACGGCCGAGTTGAAACAACAGAAACGGCTTCTCGAAATTCTCAATCGCACGTCGGCGCTGGTGTCGGCCGAACTGAATCTCGAACGGCTCGTGCAGAGCGTGACCGACATGGGTGTGTCGCTCACCGGCGCGCAGTCGGGCGCGTTCTTCTACAACGTCCAGACTGACGATGGCCGCGCCTATCAGCTCTACACGATCTCCGGCGTGCCGCGCGAGATGTTCTCGAAATTCCCGATGCCGCGTCACACGGCGGTCTTTGCGCCGACCTTTGAAGGCACGGCCATCGTGCGTTCGGACGACATCACCAAGGACCCGCGCTACGGTCACAACACGCCGCACAAGGGCATGCCTGAGGGCCACCTGCCGGTGCGCAGCTATCTGGCGGCGCCTGTCATCTCACGCTCCGGCGAAGTGCTTGGCGGCCTGCTGTTCGGCCACGCTGCTCCGGGCGTATTCGATGCGAGCGATGAGCAGCTCATCGTCGGCGTTGCAGCCCAGGCGGCGATCGGCATCGACAATTCACGGCTTTACGAACGCGCGCAGCGCGAGATCGCGGAACGCAAGCAGGCCGAGCAGGATCGTCTCGTTGTCCTTCGGGAGTTGAATCACCGGGTGAAGAACCTGTTCGCGATCGCCATCGGCATGGTGACGATGACAGCCCGCACGGCCGGCACAACGGAGCGCATGGCGGAATCCCTTCGCGGCCGCCTCAAGGCGCTTGCGAGTGCACATGAACTGATCCGCCCGACCGTAAGCTCCAGCAACCAGCAGGCGCAGCCCACGACGCTTGCGCTTCTGATTGAACGCGTGCTTGCCGCGCATGTGAACGACGATGCTGCGCAACTGCAAACCGATGGTCCGCCGGTGGCGATCGGTCCGGTCGGCGCGACAAGCCTTGCACTCGTGCTGCACGAGATTGCGACCAATGCCGCCAAGTACGGATCGCTGTCGGTCCGCGATGGGCGCCTCGGCATATCCTGGAGGATTGAGGGCCGGAACATGTTGCTGACCTGGACTGAAACCGGCGGCCCCCCGGTGGCGGGCGCGCCGGCCCGCAGCGGCTTCGGCGCCGACCTCGCGCGGATGACGGCCAGGGGACAGCTGGGCGGCGCGTTTGAACAGCTCTGGCGCCCCGAGGGCGTCGAGATACGGTTGACCGCCATGGTCGAAAGGCTCGAAGCATGACAACGGCCTCGCTTCACGGCGCACGCATCCTGGTTGTCGAGGACGAACCATTCATCGCCTTCGATCTCAAGATGGCGATCGAGGATGCCGGCGCCATCGCCATCGGGCCGGCCGCAACGATTGCCGAGGCGCTGGACCTGATTGCTGCGGATTTCCCGCAAGGCGCCATTCTCGACGTGAACCTCCCGGACGGAACGATCGCGGCTGTCCTTGCGGTGCTTGCCGGCAAGGCCAGCATTGTCGTGCACACAGGCGTCGGCCTGCCGCCGGAGATTCGCGCGCAGCATCCGGACGTGCCGGTCTTCACCAAGCCGACCGACCCCACCGTCCTCCTCAGCCACGTAACGGCGGCGCTGAAGTCCTGAAGGGCGGTGAAGGCCGCAATTACGGGGTTTCCAGGGGCTGGGCGCCCGGTCTTGCAGCCCTGCACCAGACCCTGTATGAGGCCCGCTCGCACGAACGGCCCATTACTAACGAATACGCCCGTTCCTCACATTTTTCTGCCTGATCAGAGGCTTCCATGGCTGTTCCCAAGCGCAAAACCTCTCCCTCCAGGCGTGGCATGCGCCGCGCCCACGACCGCCTGCCGGCCTCGACCTATGTCGAGGACAAGGAATCAGGCGAGCTGCGCCGTCCGCACCATGTCGACCCCAAGACCGGCATGTACCGCGGCAAGCAGGTCCTGAAGGCCAAGGACGAGGAATAGTCCGGCCTGACCGGATGTTCCGAACCGCGAAAGCGCCCTGCGGGGCGCTTTTTTGCTTTTGACGCCGGCGCTCGCGGCCATCCTTCGACGGACGCTCCCTCCGGTCGCTGCTCAGGATGAGCACCTCTATAGGCTGTCAGAATAGCGCTCATGCTGAGCAGGCCGCAAAGCGGCCGTCCGTCGAAGCACGATCACGGGCTCACCGGCCGCGGTTAATCTCGCCGCCCGATTGCCACCGCGCACGGTTCGCGACATAGCAGGCCGCACCTTCACCCGGTGCATCCGGGCTAGCCCAGAGGACCAGCCAGTGACCGAGATCGTGGACGTCTACGCGCGCGAAATCCTCGACAGCCGGGGCAATCCGACCGTTGAAGCCGAAGTCACGCTGGAGGACGGCTCGATGGGCCGCGCCGCCGTCCCGTCGGGCGCATCCACCGGCGCTCACGAAGCGGTTGAACTGCGCGATGGCGACAAGTCGCGCTATCTCGGCAAGGGCGTGCTGAAGGCGGTCGCCGCCGTAAACGACGAGATTTTTCCCGAGTTGCTCGGCATGGACGCAACCGACCAGCGCTCCATCGACAAGGTGCTGATCGATCTCGACGGCACGCCCAACAAGTCGCGCCTCGGCGCCAATGCGATCCTCGGCGTGTCGCTGGCGGTTGCGAAGGCCGCGGCGCAGGCCTCGGCCCTGCCGCTTTATCGCTATGTCGGCGGCGCGAATGCACATGTGCTGCCGACGCCTATGATGAACATCATCAATGGCGGCGCCCACGCCGACAATCCGATCGACATCCAGGAATTCATGGTGATGCCGGTTGGCTTCGACACGTTTGCGGATGCACTGCGTTGCGGCGCCGAGATTTTCCACACGCTGAAAAAAGGCCTCGCGGCGGCCGGTCACAATACCAATGTCGGCGACGAAGGCGGCTTTGCGCCGAACCTCAAATCGACTGACGACGCGCTGGGCTTCATCATGAAGTCGATCGAAGCGGCCGGCTACCAACCCGGCGAAGACGTCGTGCTGGCGCTCGATGCGGCCGCAACCGAGTTCTACAAAAAGGGCAGGTACGAGCTGGCAGGGGAGGGCAAGTCGCTCTCCTCCGACCAGATGGCTGCCTACTGGACCGACCTCGTGAAGCGCTTTCCGATCGTCTCGATCGAGGACGGCATGTCCGAGGACGACTGGGATGGCTGGATCGCCCTCACCAAGGTGATCGGCGACAAATGCCAGCTCGTCGGCGACGATCTCTTCGTCACCAACACGACGCGGCTCGCGGACGGCATCCAGCGCGGCGCAGCCAACGCAATTCTCGTGAAGGTCAACCAGATCGGCTCGCTGACGGAAACGCTGGAAGCCGTGCAGCTGGCGCAGATCAACCGCTATGGCGCCGTGATGTCTCACCGCTCGGGCGAGACGGAAGACTCCACCATTGCGGACCTCGCCGTTGCCACGAATTGCGGGCAGATCAAGACGGGCTCGCTCGCGCGCTCGGACCGGCTCGCAAAATACAACCAGCTGCTGCGCATCGAGGACGAACTGGGCGATGCGGCGCGCTATCTGGGACGGGCGAGCATCCGGGCCTGACCGGCCTGCCCAGTGCGCACGCAAGGCCGGTGAGCACGCGCTCGTCCTTCGACGGACGCTCCCTCCGGTCGCTGCTCAGGATGAGCGCTCTCTTGCTGGCGGCGGAGTAGCGCTCATGCTGAGCGGGCCGCAAAGCGGCCGTCCGTCGAAGCACGAGCGCGGGCTTGCGAACGCCTGCCACAACGACTTGGCCTATCCAGTCACGCTGCTACTCTCCGTCTTCACACGGAGTCTGCGTCCATGAAACGTTTCCTCGCCGCCGCCAGCCTCGTCTTTGCGTTGGCTCACCCCGCATTCGCGCAGGAAGTATCGCAACCCGGTCAGCCGCCCGCCGAAACCTCCGCTCCGGTTGAAACGCCTGCAATCGTCGAAGCCCCGGCTCCTGCGCCAGAAGAGCCCGCCTCGCCGGTATGGATCGGGCCTGAGGTCACGCTGCAGACGTCGCTGGGCGACATCGTCGTTGTCCTGGATACCGTCGGCGCGCCGAAGACGGCGGCGCAGTTCCTTAAGCTGGTCAGGAACGGGCACTACAATGGCGCAGCGTTCTATCGCATCGAGACCGGCTTCGTGATCCAGTTTGGCGATCTTGATGCGAAGCTGAAATACCGCCCCGCCAACTTGCCCAACGTTCCGCTTGAGACGGCGAACAACAAGCACAGCCGCGGCGCGCTC
This sequence comes from Alphaproteobacteria bacterium, assembly GCA_031419455.1. Lineage (GTDB taxonomy): Bacteria > Pseudomonadota > Alphaproteobacteria > Caulobacterales > Hyphomonadaceae > UBA7672. The sequence continues at coordinate 638 of JANOKS010000108.1, read as the reverse complement.
AGCCTTGCGCGCGCCGATGAGCCGGACAGCGGCCAGTCCACCATCTTCATCAGCATCGGCGAGAATTCCGGGCTTGATGCAAGGGCCGATGCGCCTCCGAACACAACCGGCTACGCCACTTTCGGACACGTCGTCTCCGGCATGGAGATCGTCGATGCGATCGCGGCCGTTGAACTCGCGCCGGACACGGGCCCGTTCCCGGGCAAGCTGCCGAAGGAGCCTGTGGTGGTGAAGAAGGCGAGCGTGACGAAAAAGGAGTAGGCTCGCTTCAGCTCCACCAAACCGGCCGATCCTGGACGCATGTTTTTCGCCGTGTCTCGAACAATCTCAACAACTTGCACCGACAAAACCGGCCGATCCCGGACACAGGCGTCCCCCACTTCCAGACCTGTGAGATACTGCCTGCATCCATCCCGCATGGAGGGCAGCTGTACACTGTTCAACGGCGCGGGGTGGATGCAGGCGAGCGTGAAGAGCCCGGTCGAACCATGCCAGTAGGCCGGGAGTTCATGAGGAGCCGGGGGCGGTTGGCATCAACATCCCCGGCTGGACTTCTCCTCATGTCGCGGGGGAGCATGGCTGAACATCCATGGCCCGCACGCCGGCGGCTTCTGCCACGTGGGCCAGGACGGGTGAAA
>JANOKS010000107.1:0-3822 GCA_031419455.1 Alphaproteobacteria bacterium | reverse complement strand
CGAGTGCGGGAAGGTCGCGCAACAGCCATGCGGGTATGCGGCGTTCGTGCTTCATGGGCGCGATTATACGGCCGTTTTTTACCCCGCCGATCCTGTGCCTCTGTTTCCCCCAAATTTTTCAGGCAAGTGGTTGAGATTGCGAGGGAAGATTTCTGAGTTTCCCCCAAATCGTGACAACGACTTTCCCCCAAACTCGGCGCCGTTTCCCTCGCTGCGGCAGCCCCCTCCGGCCCTTCGGGCCACCTCCCCCGCACTTCGTGCGAGGGAGGACGTCGAGCTACATCGGGAAGTCCTCCCTCGACTGCGAAGCAGGCGGGGGAGGTGGCGCGCGAAGCGTGACGGAGGGGGCTGCGCGGGGAATGTGAACAGGGCGATGGGGGCGTGGAGTTGTTGGCTCGGCGGTCCGAAGACGCGCAAACGTGGCCCCGAATGTGTTCGTGCCCGCCCGGATGACCGGACGGGCACGAGGAATACACTAGTCTCTGGGAATTGGGCGGCCCCTAAGGGGCGCTGGCCAAGGACTGGCTGCCCAATGCGAAGAGCTTAGCTACTACTTCTTCTTCTTAGCAGCTTTCGCCGGTTTTTTGGCGGCGGCTTTCGCCGGCTTCTTCGCAGCTTTTTTGGCCATGGCCATGTGAGAGTCTCCTTGAGTGGTCCCTCAGGCGCCCGCTCGCTAGCGAACTTGCGCCCATCGATGTCGAGTCGTCTCCGATCGGACGCCGACTCAACGAATCTATCATACACCAGACTCGCGCGAGAGTAGAGTGCCTCTTCGCAAGCGATCGTTGATCGCCTCGCCGAGTCCCGTCTCCGGAATCGTCTGCACCGCGATCATCATGTGAGTCGCATCGAGCGTGCGCAGCATCGCGAAGAGGTTCGAGGCGGCCTCGGCGAGGTCGCCGCGAATCGAAAGGTTGAGCGAAGGTAAAACTCCCGGAGGAGGCTGGCCGAAGGCGAGGAAGGCCTCGCCTGACTCAGGGGCCGCGGCATCCATGCGGAGGCGGGCGCGAGGGGCGTAGTGACGCCTCATCATGCCGGGTGCGAGGATGCCTTCGGAGGTCTCGGGGACACGCAGCGGGCCTGTGAACAACTCGATGTCGGCGCGCGCGATGGCGCCCGGACGGAGCATCACAGCCTGCGATTCACCGGGCGCGATGATGGTCGATTCAACGCCCGCATTGGCCGCGCCGCCATCGACGATGAGGTCGATGCGCGCGCCCAATCCGGCGGCCACGTGGGCCGCTGTCGTGGGGCTCAACTGCTCGGACGGATTGGCGGAGGGAGCAGCAAGCGGCCGGCCGACGCGCGAAATAATTTCAAGCGTTGCAATGTGTTGCGGCATGCGAAGGCCGATCGAGGGGAGACCTGCGGTCGCAAGATCATGCACGGCGCAGTCGGGTTTGCGCGGCAGCACGAGGGTGAGCGGGCCCGGCCAGAAGTGTTCCGCGAGGCGGCGCGCGAGCGGACTGAAGTGCGCGAGCTGCTCGGCCATCTCAAGGCTCGCGACGTGGCAGATCAGCGGGTTGAAGGCGGGGCGTCCCTTGGCTGTGAAGATCGCGGCGACCGCGGCGCCATTGGTGGCGTCCGCGGCGAGGCCGTAGACCGTCTCGGTGGGCACGGCGACGAGCCCGCCAGCGAGCAGGATGCGGGCTGCCTCGTCGAGCGATGAGGCGTCCGTGCCGACGATGCGCGCGGGACCGCGTGAGGCATTATGTGAATCGGAGTTCATCGAATTTCGACTCCGCGCGCGGCCATGATGCGGCGCCCGCGAAGGCGCTGATGAGGCGCCGAGAGAGGCCGCGCGCGCGTGTCGATGCGGGACTCGCACGGCGTGATTTCGACTCCGCGCTGTGACCTCATGGTCACACTTTTCTGTGCATGAGCGGCGCGACGGGCATCCGATTTCGACTCGCGACGACGACTCGCGGCGAGTCGCGAGGACGAATCACACGTCGTGACTCGGTGCGGCGCTCTCAGAATCTCGACCCGCTCATCCCGACGAACGTCGGGATCCAGGGAGAGTCTGGATGCGCGTGTTGAAGTTCGGCTGCGAGCGAAGCCGGAAGTCGGAGCCAGGCTTGATGGCGGCCCTGGGTCCCGACGTTCGTCGGGACGAGCGGGGAGGGGCCGGGGCTTCATGTCGATTGCCCCGTGCTCATTGCCGCGTCGCGGTGACGTCGATCACCACGGCGACGTCGTTGGCGACCCATTCGGCGTCGCCCTTCGGTTCGGCCAGCGTGTCGGCGCCGACGCCGAGGGTGAGGCGCTGGAGCGTGACCTCGCCGCGGGCGGTGGCGGAGTTTCCATCGAGCGTGAGGGTGAAGGGGAGGCGGACGGGATGATCGACGCCCTTCAGCTTCAGCACGCCGGTGGCTTCGTATTGAGTATCGCTAAGCTTGTAGACGCCGCCGGTCACCTCGAAGACGGCTTCGGGGTGTTTTGAGACGTCGAACCAGTCGCCCTGCGTGACGTTCTCGTCGAAATAGGCCTCGCCGGTGGAGACCTTGCCCATCGGGATGGCGATGCGGATGTAGCCGTCGACCGGCGTGTCGGGGTTTGGCGGGGCGGCGGTGTCGAGCTGGATCTGTGCGGTCCAGTCGGGGAATGTGCCTTCGAAGGCGTCGCCCTGATAGCCGGCGCGGAATTTCAGCGAGCTCTTCCCATAATCCACGGTCCATGCGGGCGCGGTGGAGGCGGGCTGCTGTTGTTCCTCGGTTGCGGTGGCGGCGAGGGTCTCGTTGGGGCGTGCTGAGAGGAGAGAGAAGCCGGCGATGGCGGCGAAGATCAGCGCGGCGGCGCCGAAGGCCCAGATGTGCCCCTGTCCGTTGTCGGGCGGGCCGGTTGTGCGGCCGAAGAGGCCTGGCGCCATGCGCGCGAGCAGCCCGTCCTTGTCGACGAAGTGGTGCTTCAGCGCGCCGGCGACATGGAGGACAAGGAGACCGATGATGACCCAGGCGAGATTGCCGTGGACTTGCTCGAAGCCTTCTTCGAGACCGTTGCGTGTGCCGGCGTCGAGTGCGGGGATGCCGGGCAGGCGGATATCGACGAGGCCGAAAAAGCGCGTGGGCGCGTCGGATGAGGCCGAGGCCATGATCCAGCCGGTGAGCGGCATGGCGATGATGAGGATGTAGAAGAGGACGTGGACCGCGCTGGCGAAGAAGCTCTGCCATTTCGGCATGGGCGGCTCGGGCGGCGGCGGGTTCATCAGGCGCCAGATGAGGCGGGCGACGGAGAGCAGCAGGATGGTGATGCCGAAGGATTTGTGGAGCTGGACGATCTGGAAGTAGTCGGGGCCGGGCTCCATCGTGCCCATCGTCCAGCCGACGGCGATAAGGCCGATGATGGAGAAGGCGATGATCCAGTGCAGCGCGATGGCGACGGCGGTGTAGCGCTGCTGCTGGGGCGTGGCGGGCGCGGCAGGCTGCGTGGCGGCGTCGATCATGGTAGGGTCCCTCGTCGTGAGGCGGAAGTTGGGGTCGCGTATGCCATGGAAAAAGGCCTGCGTCGAAGTCGTGGCGATTGCGCTGATGGTCGTCGCCTGTGCGAGCCCGCCGCCTATTGATCCGGAAACCAGCGGCCCTCCGGATGGGGTCGACTACACAATGGCCATCCAGTGCGCAGGGGTGGGCAATGCCATCAGGACATTCCAGCCTGACCAGGGAAGTTTCAGCGATGGCGCGCGCCTAGCACTACAGTTGCAGTCTTGTCTTGATGTGGGCTTGTCGGGCTGCGGCTTGATGGGCGCGTCGCCAGGCTGACCATGCGATGATGTGGGCAGGTTCGATGCGGCGATGCGCGAGGCGCGTTGCGATGCGACGGATT